>NZ_CP011834.1:982931-1310575 GCF_001412575.1 Limnohabitans sp. 103DPR2
TGGCCAACGACCTTGGCAGCGATGCTGTGCTGTTTGCATTGGCCGCGACGGCGTATCACGCGGTATCGGGTGGCGGTCAGCAAGAGCCGTACAACCCACCCGATTTGATCATTGGTCACGGCGTCATGGGCCGTTTGCTGGCGCGCCTCACAGTGGCTGCTGGCTTCCCACCGCCTACCGTTTGGGAAACCAATGCCGAGCGTGCAAAAGGTGCTGAAGGCTACAAGGTCGTTAACCCTCAAGACGATGATCACAAAGGGTATCAGGCCATTTATGACGTCAGTGGTGATTCGTCATTGCTCGACAAACTCATTCAAAGAATTCGTCCTGGCGGTGAAGTGGTGTTGGCAGGTTTTTACAAAGACAACTTGCAATTTGCCTACGCACCCGCGTTCATGCGTGAAGCACGAATTCGCGTTGCTGCCGAATGGAAGCGTCCCGATTTATTGGCTGTCAATGAATTGGTGAACAACGGACAACTGTCACTCAAAGGTTTGGTCACTCACGTCCAAACTTCCAACTCTGCCACCGTTGCGTATGAGACCGCGTTCGGTGATGTTTCTTGTCTCAAGATGGTCCTTGATTGGAGCGCACACGCATGAACACACAAACTACCACCGAGCACACCGTTCAATTTGTTGATCGACTTCGCAGTGAGGCCGCAGAGCCTCTAGAGCCCATCAGCACGAAAGAGGTGACCAAGGAAACGCAGATCATTGCCATCTACGGCAAGGGCGGCATTGGCAAGAGCTTCACACTGGCCAACCTCAGTTACATGATGGCGCAGCAAGGCAAAAAAGTTTTGCTGATTGGTTGTGATCCAAAGAGTGATACCACCAGCTTGTTGTTTGGTGGCAAGGCTTGCCCCACCATCATTGAAACCTCTTCACGTTTGAAACTGGCCGGTCAAGCCGTCAGCATCAGCGATGTGTGCTTTAAGCGCGATGGTGTGTTTGCCATGGAACTGGGCGGCCCCGAAGTGGGTCGTGGGTGCGGTGGCCGCGGCATCATCCACGGTTTTGAAACGCTTGAAAAATTAGGCTTCCACGATTGGGGCTTTGACTATGTGTTGCTCGACTTTTTGGGCGACGTGGTGTGCGGCGGCTTTGGTTTGCCCATTGCCCGCGACATGTGCCAAAAAGTGATTGTGGTGGGCAGCAATGATTTGCAGTCCTTGTATGTGGCCAACAACGTTTGCTCAGCGGTGGAGTACTTCCGCAAACTGGGTGGCAACGTGGGTGTGGCCGGCATGGTCATCAACAAAGACGACGGCACAGGCGAAGCGCAAGCTTTTGCTGCCAACGCTGGCATTCCAGTGCTCGCCGCTATTCCTGCCAACGAAGACATTCGCCGTAAGAGTGCCAGTTACGAAATCATTGGCAAGCCCGACAGTGAGTGGGGCTCCCTTTTTGCTGATTTGGCGAAGAACGTCGCTGAAGCGCCACCGATGCGTCCAAAGCCACAAACGCAAGATGAGTTGTTAGGTTTGTTCAGCGCTGACACCGTAGGCCGCAATGTGGTGTTGGAGCCAGCCACCATGTTTGACATGGTGGGCAAAAACGAAGTCATCAAGCCCAGCCTCGAAGTTATTTACGACCAGGCCTAAGCACCATGGCACGTACCATTCCTATCCAAGCTGTGCCTGCGCAAGCAGCGCAGGCGCCTGCAGACGGCTTAGGCTGTCATGCGGGTGCAGACCAAATGCTGGAAGCTGCGCGCAGTGCCGGCAAGTCAGAGGTGCTGGACCAATACGCCAAAGACTATCCCCGCAAAGCCGATGCGGGACCGCACGACCAACCGCAAAGCATGTGCCCAGCGTTTGGTTCGTTGCGCGTTGGCCTTCGCATGAAGCGCACAGCCACCATTTTGTCGGGCTCTGCCTGTTGTGTGTACGGACTCACCTTCACATCGCACTTTTATGGTGCCAGACGCAGTGTGGGCTATGTGCCTTTCAACTCCGAAACACTGGTCACAGGCAAACTGTTTGAAGACATTCGCGAAGCAGTTCATGCCGAAGCCGATCCCAATAAAGTTGACACTGTGGTGATCATCAACTTGTGTGTACCGACTGCCAGTGGTGTACCACTTCAGTTGTTGCCCAAAGAGATCAACGGCGTTCGCATCATTGGCATCGATGTACCAGGCTTTGGTGTGCCAACGCACGCAGAAGCCAAAGACGTGTTGGCAGGCGCCATGCTGAAGTACGCACGTGAAGAGGTGATGAATGGCCCTGTGGCTTCGCCTAAAGGTGGACGCTCTGCGGTGCCTACAGTTGCCTTGCTGGGTGAGATGTTCCCGGCCGACCCCGTCATCATTGGTCAAATGCTGGCGCCCATGGGCTTGGCAGCAGGTCCTGTGGTTCCCACCCGCGAATGGCGCGAGCTGTATGCAGCGCTTGACTGCTCAGTGGCTGCAGCCATCCATCCTTTTTACACCGCCAGTGTGCGTGAGTTCCAAGCAGCAGGCCGTCCTGTTGTCGGTTCTGCACCCGTTGGTTTAGAAGGCACGCAAGACTGGCTGCAAAACATTGGTATTTCGGCAGGCATTGCCCAAGATCAAATTGATGTGGCACGCAATCAACAACTGGGCGCCATGCGCGGTTTGTTGTCGCAAAAGCCCATTAAAGGTCGCATCACGCTCAGTGGCTATGAAGGCTCTGAGTTGTTGGTGGCACGCTTGTTGGTGGAATGCGGTGCTGACCTTCGCTACGTCGGTTCAGCTTGCCCCGCCACACCTTGGAATGAACACGACAGGCAATGGCTGGCAGCACACGGCGTGCAAGTGCAGATGCGCGCATCGCTTGAGCAAGACATGGCGGCCGTTCACGAGTTCCGTCCCGACTTGGCCATTGGCACCACGCCCTTGGTTCAAGCGGCCAAAGAACTCAGTATTCCATCTTTGTACTTCACCAACCTGATTTCTGCTCGTCCTTTAATGGGTGTAGCAGGTGCGGGTTCTTTGGTGCAAGTGGTGCAGTCGGCCATTGGCAATCAGCATCGCTTTGACGAAATGAAAGCCTTCTTCGGTGAAGTGGGCTTAGGCCCGAATGCAGGCGTTTGGGAGTCTGTGCCCGTCGACCGGCCGGAGTTCAAAAAAGAAACTCGCCGCTTGCTTGAAAAGCAAATTCAAAAACGCAAATCGGAGGCGATGGGAACATGAGCACCGTCAAGTCGCCTCTCATTTTGGACCATGACCGCGCAGGCGGTTATTGGGGCGCGGTGTATGTGTTCACCGCCATCAAAGGTTTGCAAGTTGTGATCGACGGCCCTGTGGGCTGCGAAAACTTGCCAGTCACCTCTGTGTTGCATTACACCGATGGCTTGCCACCGCACGAGTTGCCCATTGTGGTGACTGGCTTGGCAGAAGAGCAGTTGGGTCGCGAAGGCACTGAAGGTTCCATGAAGCGTGCTCATGCAACATTGGATCCCGACTTGCCTGCCGTGGTGGTCACAGGCTCCATCGCTGAGATGATCGGTGGCGGCGTCACGCCAGAAGGCACCAACATTCAACGCTTCTTGCCGCGCACTATCGATGAAGACCAATGGCAATGCGCCAACCGCGCCATGTATTGGTTGTGGAGCGAATATGGCCTGCGCAAAATACCTGCGCGCAAACCTTTCAGTGAGCGTCCCGCAGGCGAAAAACCCCGGGTCAACATCATTGGCCCCGCCTACGGCACGTTCAACAGTGCCAGTGACTTGGCGGAAATTCGCCGTTTGATTGAAGGCATTGGCGCTGAAGTCAACATGGTGTTCCCACTTGGAAGTCATTTGGCCGATGTGCCCAAACTGGCCGATGCGGATGTGAATGTTTGCATGTACCGCGAGTTCGGTCGCATGCTGTGTGAAGCTTTAGAGCGCCCCTATTTGCAGGCGCCCATTGGCTTGCACACCACCACGCGTTTCCTGCGCAAGCTTGGGCAGATGCTCGAGATCGATCCCGAGCCTTTCATCGAACGGGAACGCCATACCACCCTGAAACCGCTTTGGGATCTATGGCGTTCGGTGACGCAGGACTTTTTCAGCACAGCCAGCTTTGCCGTGGTCGCAGGTGAAACCTACACAAGAGGGCTGAAGAACTTCCTAGAAGGTGAGATGGGCTTGCCTTGTCGCTTCAGTGTGTCACGCACTGCGGGTAACAAAACAGACAACGCCAAAGTGCGTGAGTTGGTGCATACCCAAACGCCCCTCATTTTGTTTGGCAGCTACAACGAGCGCATGTACATGAGCGAAATGGCAGGCCAAGGCCCCATGAAGCCCTCGTACATTCCTGCGTCCTTTCCTGGCGCCATCATTCGTCGCCACACAGGGACGCCATTCATGGGCTACAGCGGTGCAACCTACCTCATTCAAGAGGTTTGCAACGCCTTGTTTGATGCACTGTTTCACATCCTGCCGCTGGGCACGGACATGGACAAGGTCGAAGCCACGCAGGCGCGTGGTTTGGTCACGCCCAATGCCACTTGGCAAGACGACGCCCAAAACCTGTTGCGAGATCTGATCCAGCACCAACCCGTGTTGGTACAAATTTCCGCAGCCAAACGCTTGCGGGATCAAGCAGAACAAATTTCTCGCATCACGGGTGGCGAAACCGTCACACGTGAGCATGTTGAAGCAGCAGGACACGCCCTGGGCATGGGAGTGACTGCATGACGCACAGCTTGAAAGTTGATTTGAAAACATTTGACACCGCCGCCTTGAGTGGCGCGTCAACCGAGATGTCGTGGCCTTCGGGTTGCGGCTGCCTATCTGCGCGGGCTGTGCGCACTTTGGCCGCAAGGCCGTATTGAAGGGAGCAAATATGTCGAATAAGGCATCCATTTCAGGACTGTCCGACGAAGAAGCTCAGGAGTTTCACCACTACTGGATGCAAGGTGCAGTGGGCTTTACGGCTGTGGCTGTATTGGCACACATCTTGGTTTGGGCGTGGCGACCCTGGTTCTAAGTTAGATATTTTTTCATCCGTTTGAAGGGGAAACTTCATGCAAGACACATCGTCACTCAACTCTGTGCAGTCATCTGACACTGAGTCAAAAGCGTATTGGACCATCTTCATGGTGGGCTTTGCGGTTTTGTTCGTGTTGGTTCTTTTGGGCAACCTTTTTGGTATCCATTGGCGAAATTATTTGCCCGGTGCTGAAGATGCAAAGAGCATGAGCCAAGGTGTGAAATCTGCGGTTTATACCTTCATGTCCCACATCATTTAGGAGATACATCATGTGGCGAATTTGGCGACTTTTCGATCCCCTGCGAGCCATGGTGGTTCAAGGGATTTTCTTGTTTGGTCTGGCAGCAATGATTCACCTCATTTTGCTCAGCACCAACAAATTTAACTGGTTAGACGGTGCAAAGAAACCGGTTGCAACAGCGGCGCAAAACGCGCCAATGCCTGCTGCGGTTCCTGCTGCAAAGTCCTGATCGGATTAAAGAAGTACGGGTGCTGTTTGTGTACGTCCTGCGCAAATAGCACCTGAGTGAGTTTTTAAAAAGCTGGAGACCGAACCATGGCCATGCTGAACTTTGAAAAAAAATATCGCGTCCGAGGGGGTACCTTGGTGGGCGGGGATTTATTTGACTTTTGGGTCGGTCCTTTCTATGTGGGATTCTTTGGAATCACCACCATCTTTTTTGCATTCCTAGGAACTGCCATGATTTTGTGGGGTGCCTCGCAAGGCCCCACTTGGAATCTGTGGCAAATCAGCATTGCACCACCGGACATCTCGTACGGTCTGGGTTTCGCACCTTTGCTGGAGGGCGGCTTGTGGCAGCTCATCACAGTCTGTGCCATCGGGGCGTTTGTCTCGTGGATGCTGCGCGAGGTTGAAATTTGCAGAAAGCTGGGCATGGGGTACCACGTGCCATTTGCTTTTGGTGTGGCTATTTTTGGTTATGTCACCTTGGTGGTCATACGCCCTGTGTTGATGGGCGCATGGGGACATGGTTTCCCTTACGGCATTTACAGCCACTTGGACTGGGTGTCCAACGTGGGCTACCAATATTTGCACTTTCACTACAACCCCGCACACATGATTGCGGTGAGTTTCTTTTTTGCCAGCGTGTTTGCTTTGTCATTGCACGGTGGTCTGATTTTGTCTTCTACCAACCCTGCGCCAGGCGAGACCGTTCGCACGCCAGAGCATGAGGACACTTTCTTCCGCGACATCATTGGCTACTCCATTGGTACCTTGGGCATTCACCGTTTGGGTCTGTTCTTGGCACTGGCCGCCGTTCTTTTCAGTGCCTTGTGCATTGTGCTGAGCGGCCCCTTCTGGAGCAAAGGCTGGCCTGAATGGTGGAGCTGGTGGTTGAACCTTCCTATCTGGTCGCAGTGGCCGGTGACCAAATAAACAGGAGCGAAAAGATGCCGCAATATCAAAACCTGTTCACCACCGTTCAAGCCGTTGGCCCTGTTCACCATGGCGTTGAGTTAGGTCAGGGCAATAGCCCGCGTTTGGGAGAGCCTGTCCTCAATTACTGGATTGGCAAAATTGGCAATGCCCAACTGGGCCCCATTTACTTGGGCGGCCTGGGCCTTGCTTCACTGGTGTGTGGCTTGATTGCCTTTGTCACCATTGGCTTCAACATGTTGGCCTCCGTCAACTACGATCCCATTCAATTCATCCGTCAGCTGTTTTGGTTGGCCCTAGAGCCGCCACCGCCAAGTTATGGCTTGCAAATGCCGCCACTCAATCAAGGCGGTTGGTGGCTTATTACTGGCGTCTTCTTAACTGCATCATTGTTCCTCTGGTGGGCGCGTACGTATCGCCGTGCTCGCGAGTTGGGCATGGGCACACACGTGGCCTGGGCCTTTGCTGCAGCCATCTGGTTGTACTTGGTATTGGGCTTGTTCCGTCCTATCTTGATGGGTTCATGGGGTGAGGCTGTGCCTTACGGTATCTTCCCGCACCTGGATTGGACGGCCGCATTTTCTTTGCGTTACGGCAATCTTTTCTACAACCCCTTCCACGCCTTGTCGATTGTCTTCTTGTATGGCTCAGCATTGCTGTTCGCCATGCACGGTGCCACCATTTTGGCGGTCACTCGGTTTGGCGGCGAACGCGAGATTGAACAAATCACCGATCGCGGGACAGCCTCTGAGCGTGCTGCCTTGTTCTGGCGTTGGACCATGGGCTTCAACGCCACGATGGAATCCATTCACCGCTGGGCTTGGTGGTTTGCGGTGTTGTGTCCTATCACAGGCGGTATTGGCATTTTGCTGACAGGTACTGTGGTGGACAACTGGTACCTCTGGGCCATCAAGCATGGCGTCGCACCCCCATACCCTGAAGTGTTCCCCATGGTGATGGATCCTTCTTTGGCCACAGGAGTTAAGCCATGAACCATTCAATGACATCGGGAATGCATGCATTTCGCAAAGGATTTCATGGGCTGCTGTTGCTCGTGGTGGCCTTGCTACTGTCGGCTTGTGAAAGACCGCCGATGGAATCTGTACAGCGCGGCTATCGCGGTACAGGCATGGTGCAAATTTACAACCCCACCACCCTTGAAGAAAATGCTGAAAAGCATGCGGCACCTTTTGCTTTGCCTGCAGGCGATCCATCCGGTCCCAAGGCTTCATCGGTTTACAAAAACGTCAAGGTCTTGGGCGATTTGAGTGTGGGTCAATTCACACGCTTGATGGTGTCCATGTCATCGTGGGTGGCGCCGCCTGAACAAGGTTGCTTGTACTGTCACAACCCTGCCAATTTTGCAGAAGACAGCAAGTACACCAAGGTGGTGGCAAGGCGCATGGTGGAAATGACACGCCACATCAACAAAGATTGGCAGCCGCACGTGAGTGCTACAGGCGTCACTTGCTATACCTGTCACCGTGGTCAGCCTGTGCCTAAAGAAATTTGGTTCAAGGCCAATCACCAACCTTATGGCTCTAACTTCATGGGCGACAAGGCAGGGCAGAACGAACCTTCCAAAGTGGTCAACTTGAGCTCACTGCCCAATGACCCTTTCACGCCGTTCTTGTTGGATGCGCAAAACATTCGCGTGGGTGCCACAACCGCATTGCCAGCGGGTAACAATCAATCGATCAAACAAGCTGAGTGGACCTACGGTTTGATGACGCACATGTCCACCTCTTTGGGTGTGAACTGCACGTACTGTCACAACACCCAGTCGTTTGTGAGTTGGAAAGGCAATCCGCCACAACGTGCAACGGCTTGGTATGGTATTCGCATGGCCCGTGATTTGAACAAGGACTACATGGCGCCCTTGACAGACACTTTCCCTGCGCACCGCAAGGGTGAACTGGGCGATGTGGCCAAGGTCAATTGCGCCACGTGCCACCAAGGTGCTTACAAACCTTTGAATGGCGCCAAGATGGCCAAAGACTTCCCTGAGCTGGGTGGTCAATCCGAGGTGACCGCCACCACGGTTGCAACCAAATAAGCACATTCATGAACACGCTTGAATTTGTCAACACTGACGTCTCAGGCGTGGTTGTGATCGTGCTGGTGGACTACGTGCGGCAGCACCGCAGTTGGGGATGGATGCGACTGGTGGCTGGCCCCTCAGCGTTGAAGCAAGTGCCAGGCTTGTTGTTTGCCAAAGTGATGGGCAGTGGTCATGCTGGTGGCTTTAGCATTCGGCCCAGCCCTTCACATCAAGGATTGGTTTGCCGTTTTAGAAACACCGATTCGGCGCTTAAATTTTTGCATGGCCCCCACGTCAGTGCCATGCGCGAAAAAGCCCGTGAAAGTTGGTGTGGCCTGCTTGCCGTAACCTCAGCACGTGGCGCGTGGGATCAAGCGAAATGGCCATTGACCGATGAAGTCAGTCGCAAGTTCGGCGCGGTCCTGTCCGGCAACAAGCCCCGACCTTTGGCCGTCTTAACGCGGGCTAGCATCGTGCCTTCTAAGACCATGTCTTTTTGGCGCTATGCCCCAGCAGCACAGGCAGATTTGCAAAATTCAAAAGGCTGTTTGTTATCGATGGGCTTGGGAGAAATCCCCCTCGTGAGGCAATGCACCTTCAGTTTGTGGCAAGACCAACAAGCCATGCGTGACTACGCATTTCAGGGCTCGCATCAAACGGCCATCACAGCGGCCTACAAAAACGATTTCTTCTCTGAATCCTTGTTTGTTCACATGCAGGTGCTGGGCATGAGTGGCCAGTGGATGGGGAAAGATTTTGGTGATGACCTGGGCATGGACGCTGTGCAAACCAAGTTGGCTGCCAACTCGAGTGAGCAAGAGGCGGCCCATGTCTAAACAAAGGGTGGTCATTGTGGGCGCTGGCATGGGCGGCTTGACCAGTGCTTTGCACTTGTCACACCACGGCTACGACGTGACCGTTCTGGAGGCCTCATCGGTACCGGGTGGCAAGGTTCATACCCGCGAGGTGCAAGGCGCCAAAATTGACAGTGGCCCAACGGTTTTCACCATGCGCTGGGTTTTTGACGAATTGTTTCAAGAGGTAGGCACCAGCCTGTCGCAAGAACTCTCGCTCACACCCTTGTCGGTGTTGGCCAGGCATTTTTGGCCAGATGGCAGTCAGCTTGATTTGTCTGCCAACGCGCAAGAGAGTGAAGCCAACATCGAAACATGGTCCAGCCCCTCTGAAGCTTTGCTGTTTCGAAAATTTTGTCAAACTGCACAAGCAACTTACCGCAATTTGGAAGGGCCTGTCATCCGTTCCGCGCGGCCCAACATGTTGTCGCTGATGACCCGCTTGGGTCCGCAGGGCTTGGGACAGTTGGCGCAATTGGGGCCCCTGCGAACCCTTTGGCAGCAGATGTGTCTGCAATTCAAAGATGAGCGCTTGCGCCAGTTGTTTGCGCGTTATGCCACTTACTGTGGTTCTTCCCCTTGGGAAGCCCCCGCTACCTTGTTATTGATTGCCCAAGTTGAGATGGCCGGCGTCTGGTCGGCTAAAGGTGGCATGACCTCATTGTCTGCAGCTTTGGCACGTTTGTCACAGGCGCGGGGTGCGCAGTTTAGATACAACGCCGCTTGCAGCCAAATTTTGCAAAGACAAGGCCGTGTCTCTGGCGTTCGCTTGAGCAGCGGAGAAGAAATTCCAGCCGATGCGGTGGTCTTCAATGGCGATGCATCTGCTTTGCGTGAGGGCTTGCTGTCCAACGAAGTGCGAAGTGCGGTGCCTTCTAAAGCGCCGCCGCGTTCACTGTCGGCTTTGACTTGGTCGGTTCATGCCAAAGCCCAAGGTGTTGCGCTGGATCGCCACAACGTCTTTTTCCATGACGATTATTCAAGCGAGTTTGAAGACATCTTCAAGCGCCAACGCTTGCCCCATCAGCCCACGGTTTATGTTTGTGCGCAAGACCAACCCGGTCATGTGTCGCAAGAGGCGCCACAGCGTTTGCTGTGTTTGGTCAATGCACCTGCGGTGGGCGATGTGAACGGGTTGAACGAGGAGGCCTTAGAACAATGTCAAACAGAGAGCTTCCAACATTTAGAGCGTTTGGGCTTGAAACTGGAAATCACGCCTTTCAATTGTGTGCGGACCAGTCCAGCGGAATTTCACCAGCGCTTTCTAGCATCGGGGGGCGCGCTGTATGGCCAGGCCACGCATGGATGGACCAGTCTGTTCTCTCGTCCTGGATCGAAAACGCCCCTCCCAGGCCTGTTTCTGGCCGGGGGCAGTGTGCATCCGGGACCCGGCGTGCCCATGGCAGCGATGTCCGGTCGATTGGCGGCCGAGGCCCTGATGGCCAGCCACGGTTTGACCAATCGGTTCCCGCAAACGGCTACCTCTGGTGGTACATCGACGCTATGAGTGACGACGGACAACACGGCATGACACTCATTGCATTTGTGGGCAGTGTGTTCTCGCCTTATTACACGTGGGCCAGGCGCGCAGGGCAGGCCGATCCCGAAAATTATTGTGCTTTGAATGTGGCCATTTACAGCAAAGGTGCAAGCCGCTGGGCCATGACGGAGCGCGGCAAACAAAGCTGCTCACGTGACGCCAAAGAATTTGTCATTGGCCCTAGTTCTGTGACGTGGGATGGTGATTCATTGCGCATTCAGATCGATGAAGTTTCAACGCCTTGGCTGCAAAGCATTCAGGGCGAAATTCGCGTATGGCCAGAACAATTGTTCAACTTCTCGGTGCCCATTGATCAACAAGGCGCACATCGCTGGGGGCCCCTTGCGCCATCTGCACGTGTGGAGGTGAATTTAACTTCACCCAACTTGCAATGGAAGGGTCAGGCCTATCTCGATTCCAATGAAGGCGACGAGCCCATCACCGAGGCTTTTCACACTTGGAATTGGTCGCGCGCCAAGATGAAAGACAACAGCAGTTTGGTGTTCTACGACATGGCTTGGCCAGATCAAGAGGACAAACTGCTCTCGCTGCGGTTTACACCGCAAGGCCAAGTCGAAGCCGTGCCTTCTGCGCCAGTGCAAACCCTGCGCAAGACAGGTTGGCAAATTGGAAGGCGCATGCGAAGCGACACGCCAGTCTCGGTTCATGAGCAACTCGAAGACACCCCTTTTTATCAACGCGCATTGCTGAACTTCTCGTACGCCGGCGAAAAGCTGCTGGCCTTTCACGAGACCTTGTCAGTGCCCCGTTTGTTGTCGCCTGTGGTGCAGGCGATGCTGCCATTTCGAATGCCAAGGAGAGCTTGAATGTTGAACAAGCTTTTCAGTCATTCCATCACGTTGCAGATGCAGCGTGATATTCCGAATTCTGGGTCACCCGACCCTGAATACCCTCGTGCGGGTTGTGCACGTCTTCCTCCTAGGAGAATGCTATGTCATCTGACAAAGTAGGGCCCAGCGGTTTGACCGAGGCCGAATCAGAAGAGATTCACCGTAATCTCATCCAAGGCACACAGATTTTCGGCATGGTTGCCGCATTTGCCCATCTGTTGGCCTATATCTATTCACCCTGGCTTAAATAAGGAGTCACCATGATTTACGCAAAAATGTGGACCGTGGTGAAACCTTCAGTTGGCATTCCAGTGTTCATCGCTGCTGTGGCTATTGCCTCATTCAGCGTGCACCTGGCACTGACACTGAACACCACTTGGGTGAAAGGCTTTTTGAATGGCGGAGCTGGTAAGGTTGTTGCAGTTGCAGCACCTGCCGCTGAACCGGCAGTTAAAAAGTAACGGGGTGTTCCCCGACGAAAGACCAAGCGCTTTACCGCGCTTGGTACTTTCTTTTGAATTTTCAAAATGAACCGTACAAGAACCCAGTGGGTTGTTTCTTGGGCCAGTCAGTTGGGCCCACGTTTCTTGCCGTTTGCAGACGCTGCCAGTGAAGATTTGCCACTGTCCCGTTTGCTTCGTCTTTCCTTGTTTCAAATTTCTGTCGGCATGGCCATGGTCATGCTGGTGGGCACGCTCAATCGCGTGATGATTGTCGAGATGAGCGTCCCCACAAGCTTGGTGTCTTTCATGGTGGCTTTGCCCTTGCTGATTGCACCGTTTCGCGCTTTGATTGGTTTCCAATCTGATCACCACCGTTCGCATCTGGGTTGGCGCCGCGTGCCCTTCATTTGGATGGGCACCCTCATGCAATTTGGTGGCTTCTCCATCATGCCTTTTGCGTTGTTGGTCTTGTCGGGTGCCGGACAGTCTGCCCAAGCGCCGCAATGGGTGGGCCAGTTTGGCGCAGCCGTTGCCTTCATTTTGGTCGGGGTGGGTATTCACACCACCCAAACGGCAGGTCTTGCATTGGCCACCGATTTGGCACCGCAAGAGAAGCAGGCCAAAGTGGTGGGACTGATGTATGTCATGCAACTCATGGGCATGATGGGCAGTGCGTTGGTATTAGGCGATTTATTGGCCGATTACAGCCCTGGCGCATTGATCCGAGTGGTTCAAGCAGTGGCAGTGATCACGCTGGTCTTGAATGTGGTGGCGGTGTGGAAGCAAGAAGCACGCAGTCGCCAAAGGCAGCCAGGCGCGTCGCCTGAAGCATCGTTCCAGGATTCTTGGCGATTATTTTGTGAAGGCCCCCACACCGTTAGAAGGCTCTTGGCTGTGGGCTTAGGCTCAATGGCCTTCACCATGGAAGATGTGCTGCTGGAGCCCTATGGTGGCGAAATACTCAAACTCAGCGTGTCTTCCACCACACTCCTGACCTTCACCTTGGCTTTGGGTGGATTGATCGGCTTCGCTTGGGCGTCTCGGGTCATTACCCGAGGTGCAGATCCGTATCAAATGGCCAGCTGGGGCGCATGGACAGGGTTGCCTGCTTTTGTATTCATTATTTTGGCAGCGCCTCTGATGTCGGTCCCACTGTTTATTTTGGGTGTGTTCTTGATTGGCTTGGGGGGCGGCCTGTTTGCGCACGGTACCTTGACCGCTAGCATGAACTTGGCACCGCCCGATCAAGTGGGCTTGGCCATGGGTGCATGGGGAGCCGTTCAGGCGACAGCTTCGGGCATTGGCATGGCCTTGGGTGGCTTGCTGCGCGATGGCGTGGCACAATGGACCAATTCTGTGACGGGTTACTCCGCTGTTTATGGCATTGAAGTTGTGATGCTGCTTCTCACCTTGGTGGCCATGAAGCCCTTATTAAGAAATTCTTAAAGATTCCAATTCATCAGCAATAGGCAAAGGAAGATACGATGCAAACAACTCACATTCTCATCATCATGTACGTGGTGTTCTGTCTGTTCATGTTGGCCAATTGGTTCAATCGCCCACGCAAGTAAACCTGCGCACGCAAAGCTGGCCGAAAACGGCCAGTCTGCAAGTTGATGTGCAATGCATCAACTTGCATCAGGTACCTTCATGCAAATCAGTGTGATGCTGATTTGTTGGCGTGCATGGCCATGAATTTCTCGATGGCCTTCATCGTGACGCGGTGCATGCCCAGGCAGGCTACCAACGCTGCCGCAAACACATAAAAATACCCTGTATCGCTGTGCTGAATCAAGCCAGCCAACGACAGCGTTGCCCAAAATGTCCAAAAGAAAGCACTGACAACGTTCAGTCCGCTTTGAATTTTCATCATCTTCTCCTTGTTAGATGGTTTGCAATATCAAGAGTGAAGCCGTTGACGCCCTTGCAGGCGCTCGTTTTCACGTCGTTCGAGTAAATCAAAAACCCATGCCACGCGTTGCGGCATGGCACGGTTGGGAAAGTAAGCCCCGACCCATTGCGCACTGGCTTGTGTGTTTTGGTTGTGCAGCGCTAAAAATTGAATGGCCTGCAAAGGTTTGGGTTGGTTTTCTGCCGTTCGAATCCAAGCGGCTTGAGTCCAAGCGGAGGCCAGCAACACCAATTTGCGCGTGGTACTGACCACGGTGCGTGTGCTGACCGAGTCCAGTCCTTCGCGTTTAAGTTGAACGCCAATCTCTCTGTAAATCATGCTGGCTGCCAGAATGGCTGAACGGCAATCGGGGGGCAATGCGGCAATGCCGGGTTGGGCTTGCTTGTACAGGCGATCTGCTTCTTCAAGCAGGCGGGCCACAACGATTTGGATGCCGGGGGTCAAGATAGGGTTTTGCAACCATTCTTCAGGCTGCACACCGGCTTCAATCAGCCAACGTCTCGGCAAATAAATTCGGCCTATGGCGGCATCCGCGCCAACATCTCGCGCAATGTTGGTCAGCTGCATGGCCACACCCAGTTCACACGCGCGCTCAAGGGTGTCTGTGTTTTGCGGACCCATGATCCAGCACATCATGGCGCCAACGCTGCCTGCTACGCGGGCCGCATAGTCGTGCACTTCTTCAATGCTGTCATAACGCCGGCCTTTGGCATCCCACGCAAAGCCTTCAATCAAGGCATCTAAAAAATGTCGGGGCAGCTCATATTGTTGAACCACCATGCTCAAAGCATGATCTTCCACATGGTCTTTAGGCGTGCCTGCATAGATGGCGTCGAGGCGTTCACGCAGAACGTCAAGCGGTGCTTGGCCGGGCAAGGCTTCATCCACCAGATCATCGGCCACTCGGCAAAAAGCGTACAAGGCAATGGAGGCTGTTCGAATGCGAGGGGGCAATAATCGACTGGCTGCAAAAAAAGTTTTCGAGCCGCCCTTCATCATGGCGACGCAGGCCTCGAGGTTGGCCGTGTTGGGGATGGGATTAAACTGAAACATGGGGTACCACCGTTTCAAGTGCCTTGGCCGACATCAACACCCCAGGCACGCCCGCTCCTGGATGTGTGCCAGCCCCCACCATGTACAAACCCGGAATGTCTTCGCTTCGGTTGTGAGGACGGAACCACGCACTTTGCAAGAGCAAAGGCTCTAGTCCAAAGCCAGCGCCTTTATAGGACCACAAGTTATCGTGAAAGTCTTGCGGCGTGGTGATTTTGGAAGTGACGATGGATTCCCGCAATCCAGGCAGAACGGAAGCTTCTAAGGCTTCCGCAATGGCGGCGCGGTAGGTTTCAGCGTATTGGACCCAATCGGTGCCACTGTCCAAGTGCGGAACTGGCGACAGCGCATAAAAAGTGTCACAACCTGTTGGCGCCAAGGACGGATCGGTGGCGGTGGGGCGGTGCAAGTACAGGCTGAAATCTTTGGCCAGATGGTGACGCTTGAAAATGTCTGTGAGCAAGCCTTTGTAGCGCGGACCTAGCACCATCATGTGGTGTGGTACATCGTGGTATTGCTTGGAGGTGCCAAAGTACCAAACAAACAAGCCCATGGAATAGCGACCATTTTCAATTTTGCGATTGGTCCAATGGCGGCGGTGTTGCGGTGCCACCAAGTTCTTGTATGTCCATGCTGTGTCTGCATTGCTCACCACAATGTCGGCGGCGATGAACTCGCCCGACGCCAACTCAACACCACACGCTTTGCCGTTTTCAATGCGAATTTGTGTGACAGGTGCATTCAGGCGCAATTGAATGCCGCGTGAATCCAGCAAACCCACCATGGCTTTCACAATGGCGCCGGTTCCGCCCATGGCAGAGTGAACGCCCCAGGTTCTTTCGAGGGAGTTGATCAAGGCATAAGCCGCTGTGACCGAGAAAGGGTTGCCACCAATCAGCAAGGGGTGGAAGCTCATGACCGTGCGAAGCTTGTCATTGCTAAAGTGTTTGGCCACCAAGGCGTAAATGCTGCGCCAAGCGCCCATTTTGAGGAAGGAGGGAATGGCTTTGATCAGATCGCCCAAGGTGTCAAAGGCAATCGAGCCCAAACCTTCAAACCCAAGTGTTTTGCAGCGCTCTGCATCTTTCACAAAATCCAAATACCCTTGAACATCTTCGGGGCAGAAGCGTGCCACTTCGTCCAACATTTTGGCTTCATCGGCGCTGTAATCAAACCAAGTGCCATCGTCAAAGCGAATTCTATAAAACGGGTCCATGGGCACCAGCGACACGTCGTCTGCAAACTTTTTACCGCACAGTGTCCAAAGCTCTTCTAACAAAAACGGTGCGGTGATGATGGTGGGACCGGCATCAAAGGTAAAGCCATCTTGACGGTGCACATAAGCGCGGCCACCCGGGGCATCTAGCTTTTCCAACACTTTGACTTGATAGCCTTTGACACTCAAACGAATGGCTGCGGCCAAGCCGCCAAAGCCACTGCCAATGATGACAGCCATGGGCCTGGCATCCGAGCTGCCGTCGTTGCCCCCGGGCTGCCTTGCGTTCAGACCGGGATGCGAAAAACCATTGGCATTGAATGCGTTCATGAAAGCCTTAAGGTGGGGTGGAGAGAGCTGATTCCACCGAGGACTGGCCCATGGCCCAACCCCAAAGCCGCTCAAGTGGCAATGGGAAAATCATGATGAGGTGTTCCACAATGGCCAAGCCCAAGAGGGTGGCCAACATGACCCAACCTGTGGTGATGGCCATGGCGCCTTGCTGGGCTTGCCAAACCAACCAACACCAAGTGCCAATGGCTGCACTGATGGAAACCACAAACCAAGGGGTGATCAGGCGTGAGCGAAAGTAGCTGGCCAAATAAACCAGATGCGCAGGCAGGTACTGTGCGCCGTTTTGTGGCACCCCAAAAAAGAGGTTCAGTTTGGCCGACAAACGCATGAACCACAGCAGCGCATATGTGCAAAGGGCTACATGGTTGGGTTGGTCCATTTGCATCAGCCACAAAATGCCGAAGTTGATGAGCAAGACCACTTCATGATGAAGCATGACTTGCACCGATTCTTGAAACCGTTGCCAGCCTTGGGCGCCTTCGGTCAAGGGGACCTTGCGCGGGCCGGTGATCCATCCTGTGAGGAAAGCCAATTCGTGCCAACCCCACATCACAATCACACTGCCAAAAGCTAAGTAAGCATTGGCAACGCTGACCTCGCGCATGCTTTCATAAACGCCCTTGAAACTCAAAATCAAGAGCATGCTCCAGCCCAACAAACTCCAGCGAAAGCTTGCAGGCGGTAAACGATCGAGCCACAAAATCACACCTGTGCCAAACCACCAGCACATGGCTGTGAAAACACAGGCCCAAACGACGTCCATTACCATGCGGGTTCCATGCGAACTTGTGGCGACAAGTCTTGCTGAATGACGGGCATCATGTACAGACCGGCAAAGGTGCCAAATGCTTTGACAGCACAAACACCTTGTTGCAATTTACCGATGAGACCACCACGCGCTTTGGCTTTTTCCATGTCTTGAGAAATGGCAAACAAGCGCTCAAGACCGCGGCGGAATTTAGGATTGTCGGTGTCCAAGGCCAGCGGGAACACTTGCTGCGTGATGGCTGTGGTGATGCGGAACACTTGGTAGTCGTATTCACTGGAATCCAAACCCATGGCTTCGTGCAACATGGGGCGTGTGTGATCTCGCACATACATGGTGGCGTAGACAGCCAGCAAGAAAAAGCGAATCCACAGTTTGTTGCCACCGCTTAGAAGCTTGGGGTTGGCACGCATGATGAGCGCAAAGGATTCGCCATGGCGAAACTCATCGTTGCACCAAAGTTCAAACCATCGAAAGATGGGGTGGAAACGTTTTTCGGGGTGTTTCTCTAACTGGCGGAAGATGGTGATGTAGCGTGCATAGCCAATCTTCTCGGACAGGTAGGTGGCGTAGTAAATGTATTTGGGTTTGAAGTAGGTGTATTTCTTGGTGCGCTTGAGGTTGCCCAAGTCAATGCCCAAATTGAAATCACGCAAAGACAAGTTGATGAAACCCGCATGGCGCGATTCGTCGCGTGCCAAATAGGTCATCAGTTGTTTGATGTCAGGGTTGGTGACGTTCTTGCGAATTTCGTTGTACAACACGCAGCCTGAAAACTCTGAGGTGAGCGAGCTGACCAAAAAGTCCATGAACTCTTGGCGCATTTCAGGCGAGAGTTTGGCCATGTTGTCGCGCACTTCGTCTGCAAAAGCAGCATCACGCTGAAAGTGATCGTGGTTGTTGTCGCCTTCGTACTCGGCCATCATCTTGTCCCACTCGGCGCGCACAGGCTCAATGTTGATGCGGTCCATGGCAGCGAAGTCGGTGGTGTAAAAGCGGGGGCTGATCAAATCGTCATGAACTGCCTTTTTGTTGGCATCTTCAACGGTTTCAATGCTGCGAACGGCTGAGGCATTCATTGGGAGCTCCTGTCATTTCCTGAAATTTGAACAATCTGTATTGGTGCAAGACCGATTTTTTGCAAGCCTGCAAAGACAGCCACATTGCTGGGGCCGAAGGCTTCTAAGTCAATGCGTTGTTGGGTGCTGGGGTCAAGCAATGTCAAGCGGCCATCCGCACGTCCCAGCAATTGCATGGGTGCATCGGGGCCAATGCTTTGGCGTTTGCGCTCACGCGCCAGGGCGCGCAAAGTGCTGCGCAGAAACCCCTGTTCACCTTCAAACTTGGCAATCTCCATTTGATTCTTGGCATCTTTCACGACCACTGAACCTTGTGGGCCATCCACAAAAATCAAATCACGCTGCCAAACAGTGGCAGCGTCGACTTGTTTGTCTGAAATACCTTGCCATCTTGCAAAGCCCACGGCCAACAAAATCAGCAGCAACATGCTGCCGAGCAGCTTCACAGCCCAAGGCAATGAAGCGGATGTGGGCGTCGAGCGCGTTGCCAAAGGCAAGGTCGTTTCGCGTGTCATGCCATGGCGCCTTGTGGTTGATGCGTACGGCCGTCGTTGGAAGGCGTCACGTTCATTGCGCCTGTGACCACTTTGTCGGCCTGATGGTGTTCGCGCCACATGCTGAAAAGCAAAGCGCTGACGGCTTCGCCTTGGGGCACACAGCGCAGCGTTGGCTGGGGGTGCTTGACATGCCAAGCCTTTTGGTGCGGCCACAAATGCGCCCAACCAATTCGATCTTCTGCGTACAGCTCTAACGCAATGTCTTGACAGCCGTCTGAATAGCCTTTGGCCGAAGCGCCCGCAATGCGGCGGTAGGGCAAGTTGAAGGTGAGCGTCAGCACAATGCCGATGCGCATCACCACACGCTTGTTGGTGAAGGTGTAGAGAGAACTCTTGCCAGCAAACCATGCACAGGTGGTCAGCAATGCCAGTGCCAGCATGGCCAATGAGGCGCTGACCACGATGGGGACAATCAACTCGTGACCTTCAAGACCTTCGCCCCAAAGGTGCGTCAGTTGAATGCCAACCATCAGTGCAAAGTAAATGGCAATTTTGCGGACATGGAAAGCGTGTATCGCCAACTGTTGCCAATCGGGCGATCCTTGCCAAACGATGTGTTCACCTTCGGGCAGCGTGGAAGGCAAGCCAGGGGCTGCTTCCCACTCATGCTCGTGCGTCGCACTGATGTTTTTGGCTCTCACAGCAGGGGCTCCTGACGCTCAGGAGTTGCGTACAAAGTGCCGGCACCAAAGTAGGCCGTGATCTTTTCTTCCTCTAGCATGGTGATTTGATCAGGCGATTTGGTTTGCGGCACATTGGCAAATTGATGCGCCAACAAGGCATGCACATGAATGCCTTGCTTTTTGATCCTGGCAAAGTTCATGGGCAGCAACACCGTTTTCTCAGAGCCATCCAATTTCACTTCGATGTAACGGAAGATCATTTCCATGCGGTCCACCCAAAGTTCCACCACATGACCCGCCACATTGCGGTCAGCACCAACGACAGCCAAGCCACGCGGCTCAATGTCTTGATGCGCCACAGAAAAGTCGGGTGCCAAACGCAAAGGCACAATTTTGGGGGCGCCGTGTTCCATGTCCGGTACATCAGCGCGCATCGCCCAAGCACCTGGGCCGACACCTGCCAACAAAGGATCGCCTACGGGTTCGATGGGGGCACCATTCCATTGGGTGGTGGGTTGTGCACTGTATTGACCATCAGGACGGTTCAGGTCGGGTGACAGCATCACATGACCGTCGTGGGTTTTGTAAGTGACAGGTGAGGGCACAGGTGGCCAGCCCTCTTGCTTGGGACCATTCTCACGGCCAGAGTCCATGGGGTAGCCCTCGCGGTGGTTCTCGCGCAAGAGGTAATAAATCAGGCCTGCGAAAAATGCCCAAAATACGTAAAGCACCAGTTGTGCCACGTCGACATACTGCGTAATAGCGCCTGTTTCCATAAGACTGCTCCTTGTTAAATCAATGCCCATCAATTTGGCAATTCAGCCAAACCAAATTTCAAAATTGGTGTCCTTGCTTCGCGGCTGCTGCTTTTCAGCAGTGGCCCCAAGGCAATCAACACCACAAACAACAAATAAATTTCCAAGTGGTACACAAAGCTGTAGCCGGTGATAGGTGAGTTGAGTGCTTCACCCAGATGACCCGACAAAGCCATTTCTGAAACCACATCTCGCAGGGCCCCGCCCATGGCCATCGCAGCGCCTGTGGCCGTGGCTTGCACAGCACCCCAAGTGCCCAAAATCAAACCACTCATGCGTGCGTTCTGAAAAGACATGGCGGTGACCAGCATGCCGACAGAAAACAAGCCAGAGCCAAAACCAATCAAGACCACACCAGTGCGGAACATGGCCACAGACTCGGTGGGGGCTGCAAAGATGACCAAGGCAAAGGCGGGCAGGCCAATCAAGATGCCAAAGCTGGCCAGTCGGCATGCGTGCCAGCCGGAGGCCAACCATTTGGCTGACAAACCAAAAGCCACCAAAGAACCGATGGCGCCCATGGCGGTGAGAGAGCTGGTGTTGCCGACGTCCAGGCCTAAAATTTCGGCACCGTAGGGCTCTAGAACAATGTCTTGCATGCTGAAGGCCAGAGAGCCCAAACCCACGGTCCACAAGAACCGGCGCATCTGGGGCATGGCAATCAGTTCTTTCCAGCTGGCGCTGAAACCACCGGGCGCGCGCGCGCCGCGTTTGGCTTGACGGGATTCTTGTTTCCACATCGAAATCAGGTTGACCACAATGACCAAGACAGCAGAGCTTTGAATGACTTGAATCATTCTGAGGGGCGTGAAGTCGGCCAAGAACAAGCCGAACAACACGCTGCTCACAATCATGCCCAGCAGCAACATGCAATACAGCAAAGCCACCACACGGGGACGCTTGTCTTCTTGCGCCACGTCGTTGGCCAGTGCCATGCCGGCCGTTTGCGTCACTTGAAGGCCGGTGCCAATCAAGATAAATGACAGTCCAGCGCCCAGTTGTCCTAGCAACAAAGTTTCTGGCACAGCTTCGGCCAACAAAAGCAATGCAAAAGGCATCACAGACAATCCACCAAACAACAGCAAGCTGCCTGTCCACAAATAAGGAATGCGTCGGAGTCCTAAGGCAGAGGGATGCGTATCACTGCGGTAGCCAATGAGGGTTCGCAAAGGGGCAAACACCATGGGGATGGCCACTGCCAAGGCCACCCACCAAGCAGGCACATGCAATTCCACAATCATCACGCGGTTCAAGGTGCCCACCAACAAAGCGGTGATCATGCCAATGACCAGCTGAAACATGGACAAGCGCAACAACCTGCCCAAAGGCAGATCGGGCGAGGCGGCATCTGCAAACGGCATGAAGCGCGTTGCATAAGCCGACAACCATGCTGGCATTTTCAGTGTCATGCGCGTGACCACTCCCAAGCTTGAGAGGTGTAGAAACCACTGGCTACGCGTTGCATGCGACCGCCTTGCCATTGGGTAAGTTCTGGATGGGTGTCCAACTTGTTCAGCAAAGCGGAATGCGCCACAGGTGACAAAGAGGGCGAACGATCCGAGCTTGGGAAAAGTCGGCCCATGCTGTGCATCAAGGCCAACAAAGGTGTGCGGGGTGCAAAGGTGAACACCATGCTGCCACGGGTGCGTTGACCCAGCGCTGCCAATGCATCAGCGATCTGGTCGCAGTTGTAATGAATCAGCGAATCCATGCACACCACATGGTCAAAGTGTCCCAAGTCGGGGCTCAGCATGTCGCCGGATAAAAACTCAATGCTGCCTGGCAATTGAGGGTGATCGCTGGCCACGCGTTCGCCAGCCAGTTTCACCAGCGTCGGCGATAAATCAATGGCCACCACTTCTGCACCGCGTAGTGCAGCTTCTACGGCCAAAGCGCCAGTGCCACAACCTGCATCCAAAATGCGCTTGCCTGTTAAGTCTTCAGGCAACCACGACAACAGGGTGTTGCGCATGGTGTCGCGACCGGCACGAACGGTGGCGCGAATGCGTCCCACGGGTTCGTTGGAGGTGAGGCGAGCCCAGGCGTCGGCAGCTGTGCGATCGAAATAATGTTCGATCTGACTGCGACGTTGTTCGTAAGCGCGAGTGTTCATGTTCTTCAGATTCCAGTGAGTCGCTTCAATCAAAACCGAGCAAGTCAAAAATATCGCGGTCTTTCATGGGCACCGCAGGCAAAGGGTCGCTGCCCAGCCACAAGGCGGCAGCCAAGCGCATGTATTCGTCTTGTACAGCCTTCACTGCGGGTGTTGGCTCCAGTTCAAACAGCGTGCTCTTCATCAAACGGCTCTTGCGAATCTCGTCCAACATGGGGAAGTGAGCCATGGTCTTCAAACCCACTACGGCGTTGTACTTGTCAATTTGGTCGGTGGCATCGCTGCGGTTGGCAATCACGCCGCCCAAACGCACGTTGTAGTTTTTGGCTTTGGCACCAATGGCTTGAACAATGCGGTTCATGGCAAAAATGGAGTCAAAGTCGTTGGCCGTGACAATCAAGGCGCGGTCTGCGTGTTGCAAGGGGGCTGCAAAGCCGCCGCACACCACGTCGCCCAACACATCAAAAATCACCACATCGGTGTCTTCGAGCAAGTGATGCTCTTTGAGTAGCTTGACGGTTTGACCCACGACATAACCGCCGCAGCCTGTGCCGGCAGGCGGGCCGCCCGCTTCGACACACATCACGTTGTTGTAGCCCTTGAAGACAAAGTCATCGAGGCGCAGTTCTTCTGCGTGAAAGTCGACGGTTTCCAAAGCATCGATGACTGTGGGCATCAATTTTTTGGTCAACGTGAAGGTGGAGTCGTGTTTGGGATCGCAGCCAATTTGCAAAACACGTTTGCCCAATTTGCTGAAAGCCACCGACAAGTTGGACGATGTGGTGCTCTTGCCAATACCGCCTTTGCCGTAAACGGCAAACACTTTGGCCGTGCCAATTTTGAGGTTGGGGTCCATTTGAAACTGAACGCTGCCCTCACCGTCGAGTCGTGAACTCTTTTTGATGTTCTGTACTGGGATGCTGGTCGTTTCGATCATGCGGGTTGTCCCTCTTTAATGCCTTCAAGGCGGTCTTCAAGTTCCTCGCCGGCGCGCAGCAAGGCATTCATGGTCTCAGCATCGGGTTTCCAATACTCGCGACGAGAAGCTTCGATCAAGCGATTTGCAAGCTTGGCCGATGATGTGGGGTTCAATTGCGCCATGCGCTCACGCATGGCAGGGTCGAGCACAAAGGTTTGCGCCAATTGTTGGTAGACCCATGGTTGCACTTGGCCGGTAGTGGCAGACCAGCCCATGGTGTTGGTCAGGTGCACTTCAATTTGGCGTACGCCTTCGTAGCCGTGTTGCAACATGCCTTCGTGCCACTTGGGGTTCAGCATGCGCGTGCGTGTTTCTAAGGCCACTTGTTCTGTGAGGCTGCGCACCACGCCATCGCCTTGTGTTTGGTCGACGATGTACACAGGCGGTGCCGTTGCAGCGTCGCCATCACGGTCGTGCTTGGCTTGCAAAACGGCGCGGCTGATACCGCCCAAGGTGTCAAAGTAGGTGTCGATGCTGGTCACACCCAACTCCACTGAGTCGAGGTTTTGGTAGGTCAAGGACACATCGGCCAAAACGCTTTTGAGCAGTTGGTTGTTGCGCACAGGCTTGCCTTCTCGGCCATACGCAAAACCCTTGCGCGATGTGAAGGCATCGCCTAACTCGTCTTCTTGTTGCCAAGAAGAGCTGTCCACCAACATGTTCACGTTGGCGCCATAGGCGCCTTCGGTGTTTCCGAAAACACGAAGCGATGCGGCTTCAATGTCGCCGCCATGTTCTGCCATGTAGGCCAAGGCATGTTTGCGAATGAAGTTCATCTCGCTAGGCTCGTCGGCACTGGCCGCCAAGAAACTGGCTTCGGCCAAGAGTTTGATCTGCATGGGCAGCAAGTCGCGGAAGATGCCGGACAAGGTGATCACCACGTCAATGCGGGGGCGATTCAATGTCTCTAAAGGAATCAATTGCGCACCGGCCAAGCGGCCGTAGGTGTCAAAACGGGGCAACACACCCATCAACGCCAAAGCCTGCGACATGGGGCCGCCTTCGGTTTTGAGGTTGTCGGTCCCCCACAGCACCATGGCAATGGACTCTGGCAAACCCGAGCCGTCTTGGGCGTAGCGTTGTAAAAGTTTTTCAGCTTGCTTTTGGCCATCACGTACAGCAAAGGCTGTGGGCAATTTGAAGGGGTCCAAGCCGTGCAAGTTGCGACCCGTAGGCAACACATCGGGGTTGCGTAGCAAATCGCCACCGGGTGCGGGCAAAGCGTAGCGACCATCCAAGGCGCGCAGCAGGCCGTTCAATTCGCTCTCTTGGTTCAACAACACATTGGAGTGAACCAATTGGTGCAAGGCATCTTGTTGCGCTGCTGTGAGGTGCTTGGCACTGCGCTTGAGTTGATCTTCTGTGACGCCATCCACCAAACGCTCGAGTAACTCTGGCTCTTCAATTTCCATTGCCTTGGCCATGGCTTTCAAAGTGGCCAAGCGCTGTGAGCGTGTGGGCAATTGACCAATCACATGCAAGCCTTCGGGAATGAGCGAGTACTCAAGCTCTAGCAATTGGTCCACCAGAGAATCGATCCAAGGCTCAGACAATGAAAACTCAGCAGGAACAGAAGCAGGAACTCGCAGTTCCAATGCAACAGCCTGTTGATGAATCATGGCGGCCAAGTCGTTGCGCTCTTCGCTCAATTCGTCGTCCAGCGCGCGCCATCTGTCGAGGGTTTGTTTAAGCTCAGACAAGCCTTTGTACAAACCAGACTCTGCAAAAGTAGGCGGCAAATAGCTCACCAAAGTGGCGCTGCCACGGCGTTTGGCAATGGCGCCTTCAGAGGGATTGTTGGAGGCGTAGAAGTACAGATTGGGCAGGTCGTCAATGAGACGATCGGGCCAGCAATTGCCAGACAAACCAGACTGCTTGCCGGGCATGAATTCCAAGGCGCCGTGCGTGCCAAAGTGCAACACAGCATCGGCTTTGAAGTCTTGGCGCAGGTAGCGGTAGAAAGCGCTGAAAGCGTGCGTCGGTGCAAAGCCGGCTTCAAACAGCAAGCGCATGGGGTCACCTTCGTAGCCAAAGCCTGGCTGAATGCAAACCAAAGCTTGACCTAACTGAACGCCCTGCACAAACAAGCCTTGGCCGTTGGTCAACAGCTTGCCGGGTGCGGGGCCCCACTGGGCTTCAATCTGCTTCAACCAACGTTCATTGCGCACATGCTCTGAGGAGGGAATGATGTGATGCACATTGGCATCGGCACCGTATGTTTCGCGGTTGCCGTTCAGAACCATGTCGCGCAGCACATCTGCATTGGCGGGAACTTCAATGTTGTAGCCTTCGTTGCTCAGTGTTTTGAGCGTGTTGAACAAAGACTCAAACACCGATAAATAAGCCGCTGTACCCACATTGCCGCTGTTAGGCGGGAAGTTGAAAATGACCAAGGCCAGCTTGCGCTCGCTTCTTTGTTTCAAGCGGCTTTGCACTAGCTTTTCAACGCGCCTTGACAGCATGTCGGTGCGCTCAGCGCAAGTGAACATGTCTTGCGATTGGTGTTCAGTGGTGAAGTGGCAGTTGCGCTCGCAACCTGTGCAGCTGGTGCCGGCAGGGCCAGGTCTGCCGCCATAGACCATGGGAATGGTGGAGCCATCTAGCTCAGGAATGGCAACCATGATGGTGCTCTCGACGGGCAACAAGCCGCGCTGTGAACTGCCCCATTGGTCTAGAGATTGAAACTCGACAGGGTGAGCCGCAATGTAGGGCACATCGAGTTGCGCCAAAATTTGTTCAGCTGCTTTGGCATCGTTGTAAGCGGGACCGCCCACCAAAGAGAAGCCTGTCAATGACACCAGGGCATCAATCTTGGATTTGCCATTTTGCAAAAAGAAATTCTCAATGGCAGGGCGAGAATCCAGGCCACTGGCAAAGGCTGGAATAACACGCAAGCCGCGCGACTCAATGGCGGCAATGACCGCATCGTAGTGCAGGGCGTTGCCAGCCAACAAGTAGGAGCGCAAGAGCAACAAACCGACCGTGGGCTTGCCATCCAGTTCTTTGGGCAATTGCTGAAGGCTTTCAGAAATTTTGCCCTTCATTTTGGGGTGGTACAGGCCCACCTCAGGGTACTCGATGGGTTCTTCAGCTTGCGATCCCAGTTTGAAGTTTTGACGTTCGGGCGCTGCATAGCGGTTGACCAAACTCAACACCATGTTGGTGATGTTTTGTTCAGAGCCAGCCAGCCAATAGCGCATGGTCAAGAAGAACATGCGCAAGTCCTGCGCTGTACCCGGAATGAAACGCAGCAACTTGGGCAAGCGACGCAACATGGCCATTTGTTTTGCGCCTTCAGACTTGCCTGAAGACTTTTCTTCGGTATTTTCTTTGGCCTTGGGACGAAGTTTTTTCAGCAGGCTCATCAAGCCAGAAGATTGGCCACCCATGGCAAACTTGCCCATCCGCGTGAGTTGCATGACAGGCGGGGCCGACATGATGCAGACCATGGCATCGCAGTGATCTCGCTTGGCGGTCAAGGCGTCAATCACGGGTAGATAGTGATCTTCCATGAACAGCATGGACACAATGACCATGTGCGCGCGATCAATGTCTTGCAAGCATCGCTTCAAGGCATCTTCGCTGGCGCGGTATTCACTGGCCGCGTGAAGTTTGAATTCCAAACCGGGCAGCTTTTGCGCCAACTTGGCCGCAGACCGTTGCGCCGCACTGGACAAATGCGTGTCCAGCGTCAGCATCACCACCCGCATGCCAGCGCGCGCTGACTTGGTGGTGGATGAAGAACCCTTCATCTCAACGGCTGTAGTGAGCTTTGGCATCGTAAAGTGTGTCCACAGTGATGGTTGCGACGCCTTGGTCGAGGGCATATTTTTCGGTGTTGCGACGGGCTTTGCCACGCACAAAAAATGGAATCTTGCCCAGTTCTTTTTCAGCCTCCACACTCCAAGTGGCTTGGTTGGAAGCCTCTTTTTGTGAAGCGGCTTCCACTATGATTTCTGCAGGACGCGCACTGCCCAAATGAGAGGGCGATGCACCTTCATGGAATTCAAAGTCTTGCTTGAACATGCCCAGCAAGTGCTCTTCTAGGCCCATCATGAGCGGGTGCACCCAGGTGTCAAACAACACATTGGCGCCTTCTAAGCCCATCTGAGGTGCATACCGAGCAGGAAAGTCTTGTACGTGAACGGGCGCCGAAATAACGGCGCACGGAATGCCATGGCGCTTGGCAATGTGACGTTCCATTTGCGTGCCCAAAATCAGTTCGGGGTGCAGTTCGGTAATTTGCGCTTCAACTTCCAAGTAGTCGTCGGTGATCAAAGCTTCCACGCCGTATTTCTTGGCGCAGTCGCGCACTTCGCGGGCAAACTCGCGGCTGTAAGTGCCTAGTCCCACCACTTCAAAGCCCATCTCTTCGGAGGCAATGCGGGCTGCGCTCACCACGTGGGTGGCATCGCCAAACAAATACACGCGCTTGCCTGTGAGGTAAGTGGAGTCAACCGATTGTGCGTACCAGCGTGCACGGGCTGTCATCTCTTCAATGGCAGGCACTTCCAAACCCGCAAAGCCGCAAACTTCGCGAATGAAATCTTGTGTGGCATTGGAGCCGAGTGGCACTGTTTTTGTGTAAGGCTGATCAAACTGGCGCATCAACCATTGCGCGGTGCTCATGCCAATTTCGGGGTAGAGCACCACGTTGAAATCGGCATCGGCCAACTTGCGAATGTCGGCCACAGTGGCTTCCAAAGGCGCCACCACGTTGATGGCTATGCCCAATTTGTCGAGCAACTGCTTTATTTCTCTGACGTCGTCACGGTGCCTAAAGCCCAAAGCGCTAGGTCCCAAGATGTTGCAACTAGGACGGCTCTTGGCAGTTTTCTGTTCTGGTTTCAACACCAGATGACGGCACAGTTGGTAAAAGGTTTCGCTGGCGCCCCAGTTCTCTTTGCGCTGGTACGAAGGCAGCTCCAAAGGAATGACAGGAATGTCCAGTTTCAAGGCTTGCGCCAAACCGCCTGGATCGTCTTGAATCAACTCGGCGGTGCACGAAGAACCTACCAACATGGCCGCAGGTTTGAAGCGTTCAATGGCCTGACGTGCCGCATCTTTAAAAAGTTCTGCCGTGTCGCCACCCAAATCACGCGCTTGGAAGGTGGTGTACGTGACAGGCGGGCGGCGGGGCAAGCGCTCAATCATGGTGAACAGCAAGTCGGCGTAGGTGTCGCCTTGTGGGGCGTGCAACACATAGTGCACATCGCGCATGGCGGTGGCAATGCGCATGGCGCCAACGTGGGGCGGTCCTTCGTATGTCCAAAGCGTGAGTTGCATCTGGTACTCCTATGCCGCCAGCTTTTCGCGACGTCGTAATGGCCGGCTGAACAAGCCAGCCAAATCGGCGGCTTGCTCGTAGCCTTGAATGGGGGTGAAGACCAACTCGATGGCCCACTTGGTGGTCATGCCTTGCGCTTCCAATGGATTGGCCAAGCCCAGACCACAGACCACCATGTCGGGCTTGTCTTCCACGCAACGATCGAGTTGCAAGTCGACGTCTTGACCTTCGCTGATGCGGGTGCCTGTGGGCAACAATGCCAATTCAGCGGCCATGTGTTGACGGTGCAAATAGGGCGTTCCCACTTCCACCAAGTCCATGTTCATTTCGCGGTTCAGGAAGCGCGCCAATGGAATTTCAAGTTGCGAATCTGGGAAGAAGAAAATGCGTTTGCCATCGAGCATTTGACGGTGCACTGCTAAAGCTTTTTCTGCACGTTGCTTAGGCGCAGCGGTCACTTTTTCGAACAACAAGGGTGATACACCAAACTCTTGTGCTGCAGCTTGCAACCACACAGTCGTACCTTCTATCCCCAATGGGAAAGTGGCGGGTAAGTGTGTGGCACCTCTGTCCTGTAAAGCTCTGGCTGTATCTGCCAAGAAAGGTTGTGCCAACAAAAACTTCGTGTTGGCGCCCACTGCAGGCATTTTTTGACTGTTGCGCGGTGGGAAGAAATTCACGGTGATGTTCATCTGCTCCAGCAAATTGCGAAGCTGGTCTTCCACCACATCGGCCAAGGTACCCACCACCATCAGTTGCGGTTTGGTTTGCGATGGCACTTGGGGATTCATGCTGGGCAAGCCAGGTACCAGCGCGGCCAAGCATGCGTCTTCACCTTGTGTAAACGTGGTTTCAATGCCGCTGCCAGAGTAGTTCAGTACTCGCACAGCAGGGTGATGAATTTGATTCAATCGCTGTGCAGCGCGCGACAGATCCAACTTGATTACTTCGGAGGGGCAAGAGCCCACCAAGAACAGCATGCGAATGTCGGGGCGGCGGTTCAACAACTGATGCACCACGCGATCAAGTTCGTCATGAACATCGGCCAAGCCTGCCAAATCGCGCTCGTCAATGATGGCGGTGCCGAAACGAGGTTCGGCAAAAATCATCACGCCTGCAGCCGATTGAATCAGGTGTGCGCAGGTGCGAGAACCCACCACCAAAAAGAAAGCGTCTTGAATTTTTCGGTGCAGCCAAATGATGCCTGTGAGGCCGCAGAAAACCTCACGTTGCCCGCGTTGGACCAAGGGCGTGACATCGGTGCAACCGATACTGGTTTCTGCGCGAATAGGAATGACGGGGCTCATAGACTTACCTGTGGACCTGTTGAGGTCGTGTGTTCAAGGTCGCGGGAAGGTTCTGAAGGGCGTTGCAAACGCGCCATGCGCAATTTGCGAATGTATTGCGCAGCATTGATGCCATAGGTGACATAAGCGGCGAGCGCCAACATCAGTTGATCGGTGGAAGACCATTGGCCTTCCCACCAAACCCATAAATAGGCGGTGTGCAGGGCTAGCACCAGCATGCTGACCACGTCTTCCCAGAAGAAAGCGTGGGCAAACAGGTACTTGCCAAACACCACTTTTTCCCAAATGGAGCCTGTGATCATGATGGCGTAGAGCACCAGTGTTTTGATGACCACTGAGGCCAAGGCCCAATCGGTGTGCTCGCCTGTGCGCAAACTGCTGAGGACCAGGTACAAGCTGACGAGAAATATCAGGAACTGAACAGGCGCCAACAAGCCTTGAACAAGTGTCCACTTCGTTGCATCACGCCGAGCGCGTTGCTCGGGCGTGTACAAAACCTGTGCTTGCTTATCCTGCATGTCGCCTCTTATTGACTGATGAACTGAGCCAACTTTAAGGTTCAATCTGACGAGTGTCAATATAAATTGACAATATATATGTTATGTAGGGTTTACACCGAATTGAAGCTGAAGGAACTTCAGGGACACTGACTGCGTTAATTCAGGAAATGGGTGAACGCTGTGAGTCAGCATCAATTTGATCGTTCAGTAGGGCAGGATGCAGAGCGCTGGCGTGCTGGCTCTTCTGTGAACGGCAAAAAATCCAACCTGAATGTGGGTCCCCGCCTGGTGGGGGGCACCACTTTTGGTAGAAACGATGGGATTGACAAGGCCCAAGTGGTGCTTTTGGGCGATGCCAGCCTGCAAAGTTTGGAAGAAACCCGCAAAGTCATTGTGGGTTGGCAACGACAAGGTTTGTCTTTGATGCAGATTTACATTGCAGGCATTGCCGAAAGCGCCAAAGCCTTGGGCGAGCACTGGTTGTCCGACCGATTGAGTTTTGCCGAGTGCACCATTGGCTTTTCGAGGTTGCATCAAATGTTGCATGATTTCAGTGCAGAGTTTGTCACAGAAGGCCGCCTAGATCCTAACGGCTATAGCGTGCTACTGATGACCGAGCCCACCACGCAACATGGCTTGGGCGTTTTCATGTTGAGCGAGTTTTTCAGGCGGGCAGGCTGGAACGTCACCTTGGTGAACCCCTTAGACATGAACGATTTCAAACGAAATTTCCAAGCGGATTGGTTCGATGTCATTGGCTTGTCGCTGTCCACAGAGCGCCATCTGCCTGAGATTCAAGCTGCACTGCCTGAATTGCTCAAAGACTGTGTGAATACAGCGGTTCAAGTCTTTGTGGGTGGCCCCGTGGCGAGTTTTGCACCCGAAAAAATTACATGGACAGACACGCATCTGCTGAAAGGCAACGCCTTGCAAGCCGTCGAATCTGTGACCCAAACCCTTTTCAACATGGAGCGTCAAATTAACGTGACACCTTAGTTTGTCTTGTATCAATACTTAAGATTTGCCCTAGGGAACAATGGCATTTTTGAGTGTATGCTTCGGCAACAATAAAAAGTGTCAACTTCACATCACTGAAGTCAATTTGCAGTCTCAATGAACACCAAAAACCTCGATCCAGCCACATTTTCCAAGCTATTGGGCGTGGTTTCGGACGTCAGCTTGATCATTGACAGTGAAGGTGTCATTGAGGATGTTTCTACGGCGCAAGACACCATGGCGACGTTGGGCTGCCAGGCTTGGATGGGCAAGCGCTGGACAGACACCGTGACCGTCGAGAGTAAGAAAAAAATTCAAGACTTGTTGCAAGTCTCAGATGAAAACGCAGTCCTCAATTGGCGTCACGTCAATCATCCCACCCCCTCCGGTGGCGAGGCGGCCATTCAATACGTCACAGTGCCTTTGAAGGGCAACAAATTTTTGGCCGTCGGCCGCAACCTCGAGCGCTTGGCTGAATTGCAGCGCAGGTTGGTTGAAACACAACAGTCTGTCGAACGTGATTACTTGCGTCTACGGCACATTGAAGCGCGTTATCGGGTTTTGTTTGAAACATCGCCTGAGGCCGTGCTGATGATCGATGCAGCTTCTTACCGCTTGATCGAAGCCAATGTCGGTGCCCAAGCCTTGTTCAAAGACGCAGGCAAGCGTTTGGTAGGTCGCGATTTTCGAGAGTGTTTTGAGACCAGCAGCCAGGGCGAGGTTCAGTCCTTGCTCCGAACCGCATTGGCCACAGGCCGCATTGAGATGTGCTCAGCCACGCTCATGGGTGCGAATGTGCCCCTCACAGTTTCTGCAACGGTCTTCAGGCAAGAGGGTGGCGCGCAATACTTGGTGCGCTTGACACAGCGCGAAGCATCTGCTGGTTCTTCGGTAGACGCAGAGTCTTCTGCAGTGCTCAGCGAAGCCATGGAGCAATTCCCAGACGGTTGGCTGCTCACAGACACTGTTGGTACGGTTAAAAGTGTCAATGAAGAAGGCATGGCCTTGTTGGGTCTCACAGCCTCATCGCAGGTCATTGGTCAATCGATGGAGCGCTGGTTGTTGAGGGGTTCTGTGGACTGGGGGGTGCTGAACACGTCCCTCAAGCAGCACTTGCCTGTGCGCAATTTTGCAACCGAGGTTAGAACCCTGTCGGGCATGACCTTGCCTGTGGAAGTTTCTGCCGTTTACCTCTCACGGCCCGAGCCGATGTATGCCTTCTTTGTCCGCGACATGGACCGCCGCATGCAGGTTGCTGCCGGCACAACAACGGCGGCGCCACATCCTTTTGCCGAGTTGTCTCAGTTGGTGGGCCGCAGACCCATCAAAGACATTGTGGGCGAAACGGTCGACACCATTGAGCGCATGTGCATTGAGGCCGCTTTGGAATTGACCCACAACAACAGGGCCTCTGCGGCCGAAATGTTGGGGCTTTCGAGGCAAAGTCTGTATGTCAAACTGCGCCGTTTTGGCATCTTGTCCGACACGGAATCTGACACCGAGCTCCCTTAAAGCGGCCCGCCACCTCGCCAAAAAATGGCGAGATGTATTTTTTAATTGACATATAGTGTCAATTCTAATTGACAATTCTCAAAGTCTTCTCACAATGGGGGCATGGACAATCCCATCCTTGCGCTCTCGCAACCCCTACAGCGGCCCAGTTTACGAACGGTTGCAGAACTTCTCAAGCCCATCACTTGGTTTCCACCTGTGTGGGCTTTTGCGTGCGGCGCTGTAGCCTCGGGCCAAAGTCTTTCTGACAACTGGGCCTTGATCGTGTTGGGCTTGGTTTTAACGGGCCCTTTGGTTTGCGCCAGCAGCCAGGCTGTCAACGATTGGTTCGATCGCCATGTCGATGCCATCAACGAACCTCAAAGACCCATACCTTCAGGCCGAATGCCCGGCAAATGGGGCTTGGGCATTGCCGTGTTGTGGACCGGCTTGTCGTTGTTGTGGGCGACGCTGATGGGCACTTGGGGTTTTGTCGCGTGTGCGTTGGCCATTGCATTTTCGTGGGCCTACAGCGCGCCACCCGTGCGCCTGAAAAACAATGGTTGGTGGGGTGCTGCAGCTTGTGCCCTCAGCTACGAAGGCTTGGCCTGGCTCACTGGCACAGCCGTGATGCTGGGCGGTGCGTGGCCTGGCACGAACTCAATTTGTTTGGCCTTGCTCTACAGCTTAGGCGCGCACGGCATCATGACCTTGAACGATTTCAAAGCCATTGAAGGCGATCGTCAAATGGGCATTGCTTCTTTGCCTGTGAAATATGGCCCCGATGGTGCTGCACGCATCGCTTGCTTGATGATGTGGACACCGCAAGTGGTGGTCGCCGCATTGCTCTTTCAATGGCAGTTGCCTTGGCATGCACTGGCCGTGTTGGTGCTGAGCTTGCTGCAATGGCCCCTCATGTTTAAGTTTTTAAAAAATCCTGTCGAGCGCGCGCTGTATGTCAGTGCATTTGATGTGCCCCTGTTTGTCAGCGGCATGATGGTCAGCGCTTGGGGATTGCGTCAACTCAATGCGGTAGGAGTGCTATGAATTCACCTGTCTTTGGATGGTTTCAAATCATTCGCCTTGGCCTCATTCAAGCTTGCTTAGGTGCTGTGGTGGTGGTGACCACTTCCACACTCAATCGCATCATGGTGGTGGAGTTGGCATTTCCAGCTTTGCTGCCAGGCGCTCTGGTGGCGTGGCACTACGCGGTGCAAATGGTGCGCCCCCGAATGGGCTACGGTGCAGACAAAGGCCGACGCAGCACGCCTTGGATGATGGGCGGCATGATGGTGCTAGGCGTTGGAGGTGTGATGGCTGCTGTGTCCACCATTTGGATGGCCACCGAGCCTGCTATGGGCATTGGCTTGGCCGTGTTGTCCTTCAGCTTGATTGGTTTGGGCGTGAGTGCCTGTGGCACCTCCTTGTTGACCTTGATGGCCAAGCAAGTGCCTGATCAAAAGCGCGCACAAGCGGCAACCACTGTGTGGTTGATGATGATCATGGGCTTTGCCATCACGGCGGGCGTGGTGGGCAAATTGATTGATCCGTACACCCCTGAAGTGTTGTTGAAAGTGTCTGCCAGTTTGAGTCTGTTGACCACTTGCATCACTGTACTGTGTTTGTGGCGCCTTGAAAGTGCATCCGCTGTATTGGCCCCAGAAAACAAAGCATCTGCAGCCGACTTTAAGCAAACCTTCAAAGAAGTGTGGTCAGAGCCTAAGGCCAGAACATTCACCATCTTTGTGTTCTTGTCCATGCTGGCCTACAGCGCTCAAGACTTGATTTTGGAGCCCTTCGCTGGCGCCATTCATGGCATGTCACCCGGCAAAACCACACAACTCTCGGGTTGGCACCACATGGGTGTGCTCATTGGCATGCTGTCGGTGGCTGCGGCCAGTTCGCGGTGGGTGGCCGGTCGATTGGGTTCGGTGCAAGCTTGGATGGTGGGCGGCTGTGTGTTCTCAGCTGTTGCCACGGTCGGTTTGTCATCCTCTGCCTTGATCAACATGACGGAAGCTTGGCCCCTTAAAGCCAATGTGATTTTCTTAGGCGTGGCCAATGGCGCATTCTCCATTGCTGCCATCGCCACCATGATGCGCTTGGCAGGTGAGGGCGGCCCTGGCCGCGAAGGAACGCGCATGGGCCTTTGGGGTGCTGCGCAAGCCGCAGCCTTTGGTTTGGGTGGCCTGGTGGGCACCGGTGCCAGCGATTTAGCACACGCACTGCTTCAAGATTCTCGTTCAGCCTATGTGGCTGTTTTTGCATTTCAATCCTTGATGTTTTTGGCCTCTGCAGTGGTTGCCATGCGCATGCGCGCAGGTGACGTGAAGCCTTCCGAAATGTCTCTCGACAACTCAGTCCTCTTGAAAGGTGGATCTGCATCATGAGCCAAACCGATTACGATTTCGTCGTGGTAGGAGGCGGCCCCTCAGGCGCCACTGCTGCCAATGATTTAGCCCGCGAAGGCTGGCACGTTTTGTTACTCGACCGTCAAGGCCGACCCAAACCTTGCGGCGGCGCCATTCCACCCAGGTTGATCAAAGACTTTGAAATTCCGGATCATTTGCTGGTGGCCAAAGTCAATTGCGCGCGCATGATTTCACCCGCCGATAACAAGGTTGATATCCACATCGACAATGGTTTTGTGGGCATGGTGGACAGGATCGACTTTGACGAGTTTTTACGAACACGTGCAGCAGAATCAGGTGCCATTCGGCAGCAAGCTATTTTTGACAAAGTACAGCACGACGAGGCGGGCACTTTGTGGGTGCACTACACACCTGTGCATGCCAAAGAGCATTCTGCTGCAGAGCATGCCAAGCCTGTCAAGGTGAGTGCACGCATGGTGATTGGTGCCGACGGCGCCAAATCAGAAGTGGCCCGTCAGCAAATTCCCGATGCAGACAAAACCAAGTATGTGTTTGCTTATCACGAGATCATTCAAGCGCCGGTGCAAAAACCATCTCACGATGGCCAGCGTTGTGACGTGTATTACCAAGGTGAAGTGTCGCCCGACTTTTACGGCTGGGTCTTTCCACACGGCAACACCATGAGTGTGGGCACAGGCAGTGCCGACAAAGGCTTTTCACTTCGAACTGCAACAGGCCACCTGCGCAAAGTCGCCGGACTCACAGATGAGCCCACTTTGCGCAGAGAAGGTGCGCCCATTCCTTTGAAACCCTTGCCCAAATGGGACAACGGCAAAGATGTGTTGGTGGTGGGGGACGCAGCGGGTGTGGTAGCGCCGTCTTCAGGTGAAGGCATTTACTACGCCATGGATTGCGCCAGAACCATGGCAAGGGCTGCGCATGAAGCCTTGAAAACCGGCAACCCAGCTTGCTTGAAACAAGGCCGTAAAAAATTCATGAAACAGCACGGCAAGGTGTTCTGGATTTTGGCCATCATGCAATACTTCTGGTATCAGAATGACAAGCGTCGTGAAAAGTTCGTCAAAATTTGCGAAGATCGCGATGTGCAAAGACTCACCTTCGAGTCGTACATGAACAAAGAGTTGGCCAGAAAAGACCCCATGGCCCATGTCCGAATATTTTTCAAAGACATGGCCCATTTGCTAGGACTGGCCCGAACCTAAAGGGGTCCCATTGCAAATCAATTTCGCAACTCTCAAAACTTTTGCAATTGCATTTGCACTGAGCTACCTCACCGCCGGCATTGGCGCAGGTCTGACTGAGCTCGGGCCTTGGTATTTCTCGCTCAAACACCCCGAGTGGAAGCCGCCAGACCCTTACTTTGGTGTCATTTGGAGCACCATTTTTACGCTGTGTGCCATCAGTGGGGCACTGGCTTGGCAGTCAGCTCAAGGGCCAAATGACAAAAAAAGAATTATTTTGTTGTTTGCCACAAACGCATTCTTGAATATTTTGTGGAGTGCCATCTACTTCAAATTGCAACGGCCCGACTATGCCGTTTTTGAGGTGGTTTTTTTGTGGCTGTCGATCCTATTTCTGGTCTTGGGCCTATGGCGCATCAATAAAAAGGCAGTTCTGTTGCTGATACCCTATTGGGTATGGGTTAGCATTGCCACTGTCTTGAATGTGGCCACTGTGAAGCTCAATGGTCCCTTTTGACATCAAAACTTACGTCCTTTGTCATCAAAAATCAAGGAAATATCCCTATCCTCTCAGACTGTACATAGGGTTATAGAGGGTTGAAGCCAAGGCGACTTCTCTTTATAAAGTGAGTTCGATTAGCGGATCGGCACGCTATGTTGCTGGCAGAATTTTTGCCCCGATCACCCAAAAAGGTTGGCACGCTATCCTTCGCAAGGAAATTGCATGTCTAAGTTCAACGGCTTAGGGAGTTCATCTCAGCGCCCCCAGGATTCGGGTGCTGCGAATGACGAGTGCAAGGATTCCCTTCTGGACGTGATTGAGTCTCAAATCATTCCCAGACTGTTGAATTCTCAGCAACTCATCTCTAGCCAGTCCATCAGCGCCGACTCCCCCGAGTTTGGCGAGCCCGTCCCAGAAATGCTGGACTTCACCGCTTGTTGCCTGAAAGGTGATGTGGCGGGCGTGAATCAAATTGTCGATCGCTTGTTAGACCGCGGTTTGAAGCAAGACCGCATCTTCATGGAACTCATCACCCCTGCTGCCAGGCATTTGGGCGTGCTGTGGGAAAAAGACCTGTGCGATTTCAGCGATGTCACTTGTGGCTTGGCGCAGATGCACCAAGTGACCCACCGATTGGGCTACGGCTACCACGACGGCCCTACTGTTGAAGGCGAAACGCAGCGCGTCATGTTGTCTTGCGCGCCAGGCTCTCAGCATTTCTTGGGCTTGACCATCGTGGCCGATTTTTTCCGGCGGGCAGGCGCTCATGTGGTCATTGAAATTTCATCCACCGAATCCGAGTTGATGCGTGCCATTGCCAATGAATGGTTCGACGTCATTGGCATTTCTGTGGCGATTGAAACCCAGTTGCCTCAGTTGCGCGAATTGATTGCGCACTTCAGAAAAAACTCTGGCAACCCCGATGTCAAAGTGATGTTGGGTGGGCCTATCTTCACGCTCAAAGATTTGTCGGCCGACATGTTTGGTGCCGATGCCATTTCCACCGACCCCATTGAAGCGATCAATCTCTTAAAAGGTTTCGCCCTTAAGTAGATTCACAGTGGGTGAGTATCAACTGCGCAGTGCCAGCAGGATCTTCTTCGTGCGCCAAATGCCCTAAGCCGTGTTGTTCAAACACGCGTGCTTGCGGCATCAATTTGCAAGCTTCGTGTGCCATTGAAGGCGGCACGGTTTGGTCTTGCATCCCTAACAAGATGCTCACCTTGTTTTGAAGTTGCGGCAAAGATTTGGAGAGGGTGTCCAATTGCCATGCCGCCATCATGTTCAGGACGCTGTGCACATGCCCAGAATGGCTGAACACACTTTGGTAAAGCGCCAATCCTTGTGCATCCAATTGAGAACCTGTTTGCAAAATGGATTTTTCAATCATGGCGGGTTTGCTGGCCAATTTGGCCGTGGCCCAAGCAGAAACAGGGTTGATTGCGGCTAACTTGGCTGCAGGTCTGAAAATCAAAGAGGGCAGGCCTGGCAGGGGTAACCAAGCGGGGTTAAAGCCGATCAACTGTGTCTGCGACAGTGCGCGCTGTTGAAGCAGCATGTTGGCCGCAATGGCCGCACCCGCAGAGTGCCCACCGATGATGGAGGGCGTGACATTGAGTTGCAACAACAGTGCACGCAAACCTTCGCTCATGCCTTGCATCGACAGGCTGCCCTCAGGCCCTCTGCTGGTGAAAGCGTGTCCAGGCAAGTCGGGTGCGATGACTTGGAAGTGGGCGCTGAGCAATGGCATCAAGCCGCGCCAACTGAAACTGCCCGAACCTGTGCCGTGCAACAGCAGCAAGACAGGGCCTTGCCCCATGATTTGAACATGCCATTGAATACCGCCTGCTTGAATAAACTGGCTGTGCTGCGCATGCGGCCAAGTACTGCGGTAGTTGGCCCACTGCATGGTGGGATACAGGCTGTCAAACATGGTGAATCACTTAAGCCGCCAACTGCCGCATGTTGTCCATGGCGTTGGCCACGCGCTGGGCTTGCACTTGCGGCATCGGCAGGTAACTGCCGCCCATGGTGTGCGCCAAGTTTTGCACTTGCGGGTCGGGTTGAATGGACGTGTCAATCCACAAAGATCGGTGGCCTGTTTGACGCCACTGCGCGCTCCACTGCAAGGCATCGGCTTGCGCTTGTGCGCGACCGCCCAAGCCTTGCAAAGTGACGTTGGCACGGCCATCGCTGAGCATCACCAAAATAGGCGTCACACCCTGCCGATGCAACTGAGCGGCTTGCTCGTAGGCCATTTTCAAAGCCAAAGCCAAGGGTGTGCCGCCCCCGCCAGGCAAGCCAGTCATGGCCCGTTTGGCACGCACCAAAGAGCGCGTCATGGGCAACAGCAGTTGTGCTTGTGCGCCTCTAAAGGCCACGATACAAACGCTGTCACGGCGTGCATAAGATTGTTGCAACAACAATTCAACGGCCCCCTTGGCTTCAGCCAATCGTTGCAAGGCGGCTGAGCCAGAGGCATCTAAGGCCAAAATCAAGCAACTGGACGAGTGCTGTTGATAGCGGTGCACATGAAAATCTTCAGAGCGAATGGCAACGCGCCCTTGTACCTTGGCGCCTCTGAGTTTTTGTTTGGGTGCTGCTGCACGCAAAGTGGCCAACACATGCAAACGAGAATGGCCACCGGGTCTGCCGGGCCGTGGTGGCAGGGGTCGCCCGCGTTGAGAGCCAGTTTTGAATTGACCGCTTCGGCCTGAGGTGTTGCCCTGACTGCGACCCGCTTGCGTCATCAAGGTGTCGAGCATGCCCAGGGGTAAACTGGCCAAGGCCGCGGCTACCATCATCTCTTGCAAGTCTTCCGCTGTGGGTTCTGTCGGTGGCGATTCAGGCTGTGCATCTTCAGAATCTTGCGCAGATTCTGGCGGTGGAGGGGGTGCATCGCTGTGGGGTTCTCGCGGCTGTTCTGCTTTTTCTTCGGATGTCTCTTCTCTTGTCTCTTCTGCTTGTTCTGAGGGCCATTGTGTGGCTCTGGGTGCCAACACGCGACGTGCTGCAAACTCCAAATCCTCATCTTCAACTGTGGTGCGCAAATTCAAGGCTGCATGGCAACAGGCCACACGCAGAGCCAAACTGGGGATGCGCAAAGAATCAATGCCCAAGCCTTGTGCTGTAGCGCACATGGCCAATGCTTGATCGTGCGTCCACTGAAGCTTGGGCAGAAGCGCTTGCATCTGTTGCAAATGTGCTTCGCTGAATTGCACATCAATGGCCTGAGAGTCTGAGTCCAGCGCGTCTACAGTCATGGCTTGAATGTCTGAAGGTGCGAGGTCTTTTAAATCCAACCAAATGCCCAATCGTTCTTGCAGGGCTTTGCCAGTGGGGGCATCGTCTTCTAGTGATTCATCTAAAGCGATAACGCCAAATTGCGTGTTGATTGGCGCTGCATCTGACTTCACATTCAAAGCGGGAATCGACTGCGTGTCCATGGCTTGGGTAATTGGCGCGACCAATGCACTTGGAAACCTTTCGGCCATGCTGATGCAAACCGCACCCTGATGGGCTTGCTGTAACAAACCGTTCTGCATGTGAAGCTGGCCCGTTTGCAAGGTGGTCGACAAATCAATGCCGCCTAACAAGCGTTCAAGGTCAATGCTGCCGGGTAGCTTGACGGTTTTGACACTGCTGTTTTGCAATGCCTGGAGCCAACGTTCACGCACTGGCCCAAAGGGTGCCTTCAGCCAAATACCGCCAAAGCCGTGAGGATCAATTTGTAAAAGCTGCAAGGACGTGATGGCATCGTTCCATGCCGCCATGCCTTGCAAGGAGTTTGGCGATGCCAACTTTTACGCACCCAAAATTTCTTGCAAACACCTTTGCACGCGTTCGCCAGAATCGGTGTCGTCCAAAGGGTTGCGACGAAGGCGATGGCGCAAGGCCAGGGGTGCAATGGTTTGAAGGTGTTCTGGCTTGACAGACTTGCTGCCTTGCATGGCTGCCAAGGCACGCGTTGCGCGCAGTAGGGTCAGTTCTGCGCGAAGCCCATCCGTGCCCAGTTGCTGACACAAGCGTGCGCAAAGGGTGAGCATCTCGTCGCTGATCACCACCGAGTCCAACAGCTTTCTGGCTTTGACGATGCGTTTTTGGAGCTTGTCGCTTTCGTCTTGCCACTGTGCTTTGTAGCCCACGGGGTCTTTGTCAAATGCATCGCGGCGTTTGATGACTTCAACGCGAAGTGCGATGTCTTGTGGCGTGCGAACTTGAACCGACAAACCAAAACGGTCGAGCAATTGCGGACGCAATTCGCCTTCCTCAGGATTGCCACTGCCAACCAACACGAAGCGCGCCGGGTGGCGAATGCTGAGGCCTTCACGCTCTACCAAGTTTTCGCCGGAGGCGGCAACGTCAATCAGCAGGTCGACCAAATGATCGTCCAACAAATTCACTTCGTCGATGTACAAAAAACCGCGGTGCGCTTGGGCCAACAAGCCAGGCGAAAACTCTTTGATGCCTTGCGACAAAGCTTTCTCTAAATCGAGTGCGCCCACAATGCGATCTTCTGTCGCGCCCAAAGGCAAGTCCACCACGCTGACAGCACGGCTTTCGGTTTGGAGTTTGGTTGCTTTGGCACCCGGTGTGCCTTGCGAGGATTGGCAAACAGGGCAGGCCTGCGCTGGCTTTTGTGGATCGCATTTGTAGGGGCAGCCCTTCACCACCTGAATGGGCGGCAGCAAATCGGCCAAAGCTCGCACGGCGGTGGATTTGCCAGTTCCTCGGTCGCCCAGCACCAGCACGCCACCCACAGTGGGGTCAATGGCCACCACCTGAATGGCGAGGGTCATCTCGTCTTGACCGACGATGGCTGCGAAAGGAAACGTGGATGCCATGGAAAATCCCACTGAACTGATTCAGTCCATCATCTGAAACAAGCCTCAAACTGTCAAGTTAAATTTACAGTTTGAGGCTTCAACTAGGGGTTACTACTGTCGGTTTAGAGCGACGAACGCAATTTCTTGGAGTGTCGATGGACGGTTTCAACCAAAGCTGTCACATGCTCGGGAGGCGTGTGTTGATGGATGCCATGCCCCAAATTGAAAATATGGGTGGGTCCTGTTTGGGTGGTGTCGGTGTGCGGTTTGCCAAAGCTGTCCAAAACCCGAACCACTTCTTTTTCGATGCTTTGCGGCGGTGCAAACAGCACGTTGGGGTCGATGTTGCCTTGCAGTGCTTTGCCTGGGCCGCCCACTTGGCCGCCAACCATGGCGCGGGCTTTGCCCAAGTTCATGGTCCAGTCGAGGCCCAAGACTTCGCAGTCGAGTTGGCCCATTTCGTCCAGCCACAAGCCACCGCCTTTGGTGAACACGATGCGAGGGATTTGTTGGCCTTCATGCTGTTTTTTGAGCTTGGAGAGCACCAATTCGGTGTATTTCAGACTGAATTGCTGGAAAGCACCATCGGCCATCACGCCGCCCCAACTGTCAAAAATCATCACGGCTTGAGCGCCTGCGTCAATTTGGGCATTCAAGTATTCCGCCACTGAAAGTGCGTTGATTTCCAGAATGCGGTGCATCAAGTCGGGTCGGCTGTACATCAGGCTTTTGACCAAGCGGTAGTCGTCAGACCCTGCGCCTTCGACCATGTAGCAGGCCAAAGTCCAAGGGCTTCCCGAGAAGCCGATGAGGGGAACTCGTCCGTTCAAGGCCTTTCGAATGGAGGTGACCGCGTCAAACACGTAGCGCAGTTTGTTCATGTCCGGCACGTGCAAGGCGGCCACAGCGGCCTCATCGCGCACCACTTTCTCGAATTTGGGGCCTTCGCCAAGTGCGAAGCTCAAGCCCAAGCCCATGGCGTCTGGCACGGTCAGGATGTCAGAAAACAAAATAGCTGCATCTAGAGGATACCGGTCCAAGGGCTGGAGCGTGACTTCTGTGGCGAAGTCGGTGTTGGTGGCCAAGCCCATGAAACTGCCCGCTTTTTCGCGGGTTTTTCGGTATTCAGGGAGGTAACGGCCTGCCTGACGCATCAGCCAAACTGGGGTGTGGTCAGTGGCTTGGCGCAGACAGGCGCGCAGGAATTGGTCGTTTTGGAGTGTTGGGTACATGGTCGTTTGGGGTCTGGTCAAAAACCAATCCTTGTCTAAGTGTCAATTCAAAATATATGCAAAGTGTCAATTTAACTTGACGATTTGTCAAATCTGGGTAAATTACAGGTCTGTCAATCACCTCGTCAGGCCCATCATGACCGCCTTGTTGGAATGGATTCAATCGCCAGCGCAGTTGCGAAAACTGTCGCGCGACAGTTTGCCTGGCTTGGCCCATGAATTGCGCGAGCGTTTGATTCAATCCGTTTCACAAACTGGCGGTCACTTCAGTTCCAACTTGGGCACTGTCGAGCTGACCATTGCCTTGCACTATGTCTTTAATACGCCAGAAGACCGTTTGATTTGGGATGTGGGCCATCAAACCTATCCCCACAAAATGCTCACTGGCAGGATGGACCAAATGGGGACGCTGCGCCAAAAGGGCGGTCTGAGTGGATTTCCAAGGCGTGAAGAAAGTGCGTACGACGCATTTGGCACTGCCCACTCGTCCACCAGCATTTCAGCGGCACTTGGCATGGCCATGGCCGCCAAACAAACAGGCAGCCAACGCAAAGCCGTAGCAATCATTGGCGATGGCGCACTGACGGCGGGCATGGCCTATGAAGCGATGAACAATGCGGGCGCTGCAGACTGTGACGTGTTGGTGATCTTGAACGACAACGACATGTCGATCAGTCCACCTGTGGGTGCGTTGAACCAGTACTTGGGCGAATTGATGTCGGGGCGCTTTTATGCGGAAGCCAAAAAAATTGGCGAAAAGTTTTTGAAAAATGCGCCGCCCTTGTTTGCACTGGCGCGTCAACTTGAACAACAAACACACAACTTCATCCAACCCGAAACCATTTTTGAAAAGTTGGGATTCACTTACACAGGCCCTATCGATGGTCACGACGTAAACGGCATGGTGGATGCCTTGCAAAAATTGTCGCAAGCCAAGGGCCCACAGTTCTTGCACGTGGTCACGCGCAAGGGCAAAGGCTATGCGAAGGCCGAAGCCGATCCCATCAACTATCACGGTCCTGGCAAGTTCGACCCCGCTGTGGGTCTCACACCTGCAAGCAGCAGCAAATTGACCTTTACGCAAGTGTTTGGCCAATGGCTTTGCGACATGGCCGCCAAAGATCCCCGCTTGGTCGGTATCACGCCCGCCATGCGTGAAGGCTCTGGCATGGTGGCATTCAGCCAACGCTTTGCCAACCGTTATCACGATGTCGGCATTGCAGAGCAGCATGCCGTCACCTTTGCAGCAGGCATGGCCTGTGAAGGTTTGAAGCCTGTGGTTGCCATTTATTCCACGTTTTTGCAACGTGCTTACGATCAATTGATTCACGATGTGGCGCTGCAAAATTTGCCAGTGGTTTTTGCACTGGACCGCGCAGGTTTGGTGGGCGCTGATGGGGCCACGCATGCCGGCATGTTCGACATCGCTTTCACCCGTTGTATTCCGAACATGAGTGTGGCGTGTCCTGCTGACGAAAACGAATGTCGCCAACTCCTCAGCACCGCTTATGCACAAGACCATTCAGTCACAGTGCGATACCCTCGTGGCGCGGGTATCGGTGCCGAAGTCTGCAAAGACTTAAGTTGCTTGCCCTTTGGCAAAGGTGAGATTCGAAGACAAGGCAAAGGCGTTGCCATCTTGTCCTTTGGCCCTTTGCTCTACGAAGCATTGAAAATGGCAGAACAGATCGATGCCACAGTGGTCAACATGCGTTGGGCCAAGCCTTTGGACCTTGAATTGCTGAACGAAGTTGCCCAGACCCACGAACGCTTGGTGACCCTTGAAGATGGCACACGCAAAGGCGGTGCTGGCGCCGCCGTATTGGAAGCTTTGCAAGATTTGGGTCTGGCCAAGCCCGTGCTGGTCATTGGCTTTGAAGATGAATTCACAGAACATGGTGATCCGGCTCTGTTGATGCAGCAATATGGCCTGACAGCGCCAGGTATTCAAAAGCGCATTGAAACCCATTGGCCCGATGTTCAAGCGACTCCCGCGCTCAGAAGGGTTGTTTAAATGGCAGTTTGGACGCTTGGCCTGAACCACCGCACCGCGCCGATTGATTTGCGGGAGCGGTTTGCTTTTGCGTCTGAGCAGTTAGAGAACTCGTTGATTGGTTTGCGACAAAGTTTTGACAGCCACAAAGAAGTGGCCATCTTGTCCACTTGCAATCGAACAGAAATTTACTGTGCAGGTGACGCGGTGCAACTTCCGCAAACACTTTCTTGGTTGGCCGAGAAGGGGCAAACCAACATCGAGGTGTTGCAATCGCACATTTACCGCTTAGAAGGGGATGCCTCTGCGCGCCATGCCTTTAGAGTGGCCAGTGGGCTCGACTCCATGGTGTTGGGGGAGTCGCAAATTTTGGGGCAATTGAAGGACGCTGTGAAGTTGGCGGCGGACACGGGTGCATTGGGCACCACCTTGAACCAATTGTTTCAGCGCTCGTTTGCAGTGGCCAAAGAGGTGAGAACATCCACTGAGATTGGCGTTCACTCGATCAGCATGGCAGCAGCCTCTGTGCGTTTGGCCAGCCGCATTTTTGAGAACATCAAAGACACCCATGTGCTGTTTGTAGGTGCTGGTGAAATGATTGAATTGTGTGTGGCGCACTTTGCCGTCAAGTCGCCACGTTCCATCACCATTGCCAATCGTTCGGCAGACAGAGCCCAGGCCTTGGCCTCTGCGCATGGTGGTAAGTCCATTGCACTGGTCGATTTACCCAAACACTTGCATGAGTTTGACATCATCATCAGTTGCACGGCCAGTTCTTTGCCCTTGATTGGATTGGGCGCTGTGAAAAGCGCGCTGCGGGCACGCAAGAATCGCCCCATTTTCATGGTGGACCTTGCGGTGCCACGCGACATCGAGCCTGAGGTGAAAGACTTGAACGATGTCTATCTGTACACGGTAGACGATCTCAAAGAAGTGATCAACAGCGGTCAATCGCAGCGCCAAGCGGCAGTGGTCGATGCAGAAATCATCATCGACGCGGGTGTTCAAAAGTTCATGGCGTGGCTTGATCAAAGAGCACATGTTCCCCTCATTCAAGAGCTCAATTCGCAAGCCGACCATTGGCGTCAGGCTGAATTGATTCGCGCGCGCAAGTTGATCGAAAAAGGACAGCCCCTTGAGGAGGTCTTGGAATCTTTTTCGATCGGACTGATGAAAAAAATGCTGAATGGTCCTTTGCGAGAACTTCACCATGCAGAAGTAGAGCAAAGAGACAAAGCGCGGGAAGCTGTGCGAAAAATGTTCCTCAACGCCTAACAGACCCATGCGTGTTCTTTTGTTGGGTGCATCGGGCACCATCGGTCTTGCAACAGCCCGAGCATTGATGCAACAAGGCCATCAACTGGTTTGTTTTTTGCGAAAGACTCTACCGTCTACGGCAAGAGCAGACAAGCCCGGCTTCCTCACTGAATTAAGGGGTGCTGAACTTCGATATGGTGACCCCTGCAGCTTAGAGTCCCTTCAGCAAGATGCTTTTTGCAATGAACCATTTGATGCCGTGGTTTCTTGCCTAGCGTCGCGTACGGGAACGCCTCAGGATGCTTGGGCTGTGGATTATCAGGCCCACCTGTTTGCACTGGAAGCTGCCAAAGCGGTGGGTGTGCGTCAATTTGTGCTGCTGTCGGCCATCTGCGTCCAGAAGCCTTTGTTGGCATTTCAAAAAGCCAAGTTGGCCTTTGAGTCCGCCTTGATTGAATCAGGTATGACGTATTCAATTGTGCGGCCCACCGCGTTTTTCAAATCGCTTGCGGGTCAGCTAGCGCGCGTTCAAAAAGGCAAACCCTTTCTCATCTTTGGCGATGGCAGACTCACGGCTTGTAAGCCGATCAGCGATGATGATTTGGGTGATTTCATCGCAGGGTGTTTGACAGATTCGAACAAGCACAATCAAATTCTGCCGATTGGCGGACCCGGTCCGGCCATAACACCGCGCGATCAAGGTGAGTTTTTATTCCGGCAACTTGGCAAGCCCGTCCAATTTAAAAGTGTGCCTGTCGGCCTGCTTGATTTCATCATTGGTGTGCTGGATGTACTTGGCAAAATTTCATCCAAAGCGGCTGATAAAGCAGAGTTGGCTCGCATCGGGCGCTACTACGCCACGGAGTCGATGTTGGTTTGGAATGCGGACTTGCATCAATATGACGCAGCGGCGACGCCTTCGCACGGGCAGCAAACTTTGTTTGAGGCTTATAAGGCGTGGCTGGCCGGAAAACCTGCGCCTGAGCGTCGTGAGCATGCTGTGTTTTAAGGATGTTGAGTCGCTTCACGCACAGGTTTTTTCCAAAGAGCTTTGCCGAGGTAAATGACCAACTTGGCATCTTTGGGAAGCTTGGGTAGTCTGTCTACAATGCTGAATGATCATTCTTCAACACATCCCCATTTGGGTCTTTCTAATTTTGGCTGGACTTTTGTGGCTGGGACTTTCAGCCCGCAAAGATCGCAAGATCAGATGGCGTGTCCCCATCATCGTTCCTATTGCATTGACGATCATGGCCATCACTTCCTTGTTGGGGCAATATGGCGCGACAGATTTGCTATTGCCTGCTTTGGTGTCGTGGGGTGGTGTGTGTGCTTTGCTTGCCTGGCTTTTTGCAAAACGCCCTTTGCCAGAGACAGTTCACTATGACCTTGAAACGGCCAAGTTTCAATTGCCAGGCAGCTACGTGCCTCTGGCCATGTACATGGGGATTTTTGCTTTCAAGTTCATGGTGGGTTTCATGTCGGGCATGCGAATGCCTATTGTGAACGAACTGCTCTTTGTGCTGAGCATCAGTGCCGTATACGGCTTGTTTTCTGGTTTGTTTCTGTCTAATGCTTGGCGATTGTTCAAACTAAGGTCCAACACGCTCGGCCTCTGATGCGCTTTTCAAGCGCTTGTTGCAACCCATCAATCGCTGTTGTTGGGCCTGTTCAGGGACTGTCCGCTGGTTGACAGTGGGTCGTGTCCTGCTCAACTAAGATGCCCCGAAACACAGACGACAGCTTGACACAGGCGTGATGACAATGACTTCAGAACTTTCTACTTGGCTTGCCGATGAAGCCAAAGCAATGGCAATTTATGAATCGGGTGCCGGTATTGGTACTGCCACACGGGAGCAAATTGCAGGCATGACCGGTTTGCAAATGATGCAGGCCATCATGCGGGGCGAATTGCCCGCAGCGCCGATAGGCAAGACCTTGGACTTTTGCTTGGTCCATTTGGAAGAGGGGCGAACCATTTTCCAAGGCACCCCTTTGGCCAAGCATTTCAACCCTCTGGGCACCATCCATGGTGGTTGGACTTCAACGCTGCTCGATTCTGCTTTAGGCTGTGCGGTTCACACCAAAATGCCCGTGGGGCGGGCTTACACCACGGCAGAGTTGAATGTCCACATGGTGCGCGCTATTACACCCAAGGTTGAGCGTGTGCGTGCCATTGCCGAGGTGTTGCACTGTGGCCGCCAGTTGGCCACTGCGCAAGCCAAGCTGGTAGGTCCTGACGGCACTCTTTACGCTCATGCAACTTGCACGTGTCTGGTGTTTGAGATGAAGTGAAAAATCTTTGTGTATTGAGTTATTGTTGGGAGCGTCATTGATGAGCATCATTCTGAAAAATCCAGTCACTGGTCCAGCAGCTTGGACGGGTCAGGATATTCAAAACGACACCAGTTGGATCGAGCAACTTCAGGCTTCAGACATTCAAGCTTTGGATGAAGCGCTTGCAACACTCAAATCTAAAGGCCGTGCCTTTCCAAATTTTGAGCGTGAAGATTTTCCCATTGGTACTGCCTTGTTGAAAAGGCTCGCCGCTTTGTCAGATGAGTTGGAAAATGGGCGAGGTTTTTCTCTTTGGCGCGGACTGCCCGTGCATCGCTACAGCGAAGATGAGCTGAAAGCGGTGTATTACGGCATTGGCTTGCACTTAGGACTGCCCGTGTGTCAAAACCCGCGCGGTGATTTGCTGGGCGAAGTGGCTGCAGTGGGGGATCCCAAAGATGTCCGTACCCGGGTGTACCAAACCAATTTGTATTTACCTTATCACTCCGATCCATCGGATGTGGTGGGCTTGCTGTGCGTGCGCAAAGCCAAGCAAGGCGGCATCAGTAGCCTTGTCAGCGTCGCGCGCATCTACAACGAAATATTAGAGAAACATCCTGAGTATTTGGGCATCTATTACAGAATGTTTTACTTTGAACATTTGTGTGAACCACAGCCCAGCTTGTCTCCCATCTTCAGCTATCACCTAGGTAAATTAAGTTGCCGTTATTTGCGCCAATATCTGGAGTTGGGATGCGACATCAAAGGCGTGCCCTTGTCAAAGGTGGAAATGGAAGCCCTCGATTGTTTCGACCGCATCATGCATTTACCCGAAATTCGCGTGGACATGTTGATGGAGCCTGGCGATCTGCAGTTTGCCAACAACTATGCAGTGCTGCATTCACGCACTGAGTTTGAAGACCATGACGATGTGGCGCAGCGTCGACGAATGTTGCGCTTGTGGTTGAAGATGCCAAATGCCAGAGAGTTGGCACCAGAGTTTCCTGGCCGAAATGGATTTCCACCTCCCAACACACTCTGAGGATTACGATGAGCGCCCCCGTTGAACCTAAAAAATTCGCCTTCTCGCAAAACATCTTGCCAGCCATCCAAGACATGGCCAAAGAAATGGTGGAGGTGCGTCACCAAATTCATGCCCACCCCGAATTGGCATTTGAAGAACACGCCACCAGCGACATGGTGGCGGCACGTCTAAAAGAGTGGGGCTATGAAGTGCACCGAGGCTTAGCGGGCACGGGCGTGGTGGGCACCCTCAAGCGCGGTACCGGCAAGATGCGCTTGGGCATTCGCGCCGACATGGACGCGCTTCCAATTCAAGAAACCACAGGCTTGCCCTATGCCAGTCAATTGCCCGGCAAGATGCACGCTTGTGGCCACGATGGCCACACTGCCATTTTGTTGGCTGCCGCACGCAGCATTGCGCAAGATCCGCAGTTTGACGGCACTTTGAATTTGATTTTCCAGCCCGCCGAAGAAGGTTTGGGTGGTGGCCGTGTGATGGTGGAGCAAGGCTTGTTCAAACTGTTTCCATGCGATGCCATCTTCGCATTGCACAACATGCCGGGCATGCCTGAAGGGCAGTTTGGTTTCCGCGCGGGTGCCTTCATGCCATCGTCTGACACTGTGAACATCACAGTGCGAGGTAAAGGTGGCCATGGTTCTGCGCCGCATTTGTCAGCCGATCCTGTGGTGGCTGCAGCTCACATTGTGGTGGCCTTGCAAACGGTGGTCTCTCGCAATGTGGACCCACGTGAAATGGCCGTCATTTCTGTGGGTGCCATTCATGGCGGTGAAGCTGCCAATGTCATTCCTCAAAATGTCACCATGCGCTTAACGGTGCGCGCTTTCAATCCAGAAATTCGCGCCATGCTCAAACAGCGCATTACCGATTTGGTTCAATCACAAGCGCAGACCATGGGCGTGCAGGCCGATGTGGATTACGACTGGCGCTACCCCTCGCTCATCAACGACGAAGCCAGCACGGCCTTTGCCAAGCAAGTGGCCTTGGACTGGTTGGGTGACAAGGGTGTCATGCCCAACTTGGCACCCTTAACTGGCAGCGAAGACTTTTCCTTTATGCTGCAAGAGTGCCCTGGCTGTTACCTCATTGTGGGCAATGGCCAAGGTGAACATCACCACACAGGTGGTTGCATGGTGCACAACCCAGGCTATGACTTCAATGACGCGATCTTGCCGATCGCTGCCAGCTATTGGGTGAAATTGGTCAATGCTTATTTGAAAGCTGCATAGTTTGAGAGAGGCAGTGAACCGCTGTTGTATTCTGTCTTTTAAGTGTTGACGAATACCTCAAGGATGCCAAGTTGAAATCACCTTAGGTGTCTCTTGCGACGCCGATCCAGCCAGTGCATATGACAACTGGTTGGCCGCGTTCATCACAGTCTTCGCATGGACTTGCAGCTTGCTTTTACTCAAGCGTGCTGTCGGGCCAGAAATGCACATCGAGCCCAACAGTCGCCAGTTCAATCCAAACACTGGCGCTGCCACGCTGGAAACCTCTGGGTCTCTTTCTCCCATTGACATGTGATAACCCCGACGACGAATCGTTTCATATTCGTCCCCGCCTGTGCCAGAGAACGCCAAGATCACTTTGCCTGGGGCACCTAAGTTCAATGGCAATCGCATGCCAATGCGCACGTGGTGGCGTACCGATTGCGGTCCTTCGATGCGAGAAATGCATGAGCGAACATCGCCTTCGCGTACATAAAAAGAAGCGCTCTCTTTGGTTTCAGCGGACAACTGTCGCAATGTGGGCTCCACCACATCGTTGATGTCAAAACCGGCTTGGTAGCGTGCACCTAGCCAACCCGCGGCTGCACCTAAACGCCAAGTGCCTTCCTCCTTTTGCACCATGTAGCCCGAAAGGGCCAGCGTGCGCGCCAGTCGCAAAACGGTGGTGTTGTGTAGGCCTGTTCGTCGGCTGAGTTCTGCCAGTGAAAGGTGCTGGTCGCCAATTTCAAAGACTTCCAGAATTTGCAAAGCCCGTTTCACAGCGATGACGCCGCCGTCGTTTTGGGGTTCATCGGTGGTGGGTGCCGCGTTGGATTTTCGTGCCATGAAACATCTTTCACTGTGTGAAATACCATTGTATTCAATGAAAGATGAATGAACAATCCATCTCAAACAATTCTTCCCTTTTGGAGACAAATATGACTCATTCAGTGCTGGCGCGTCGCCTCTTGACGCAGGGTACATTGGCAACTCTTTTGATCGGTACCACACTGGCATTCAACGCTCTTGCGCAAAACTGGCCCTCGAAGCCCATCCGCGTGGTTGTGCCCTTTCCGGCAGGTGGTGGCACTGATTTGATTGCACGCGAGGTAGGTAACAAAGTGGTGTCCAACACCAAATGGACGTTCATTTACGACAACAAGCCTGGCTCAGGGGGCAATATTGGGGTGGACGCCATTGCCAAGGCCGCGCCCGATGGTTTGAATTTGGTCATTGGCCAAACGAGCAACTTGGCCATCAATCCGAGCCTCTACAGCAAGCTGCCCTATGACCCTTCAAAAGACCTGACGCCCATTGTCAATATCGGCAGTTCACCCGTGGTCTTTGTGGTGGCAAGCAATTCGCCATACAAAACATTTGGTGAATTGTTAGCGGCAGCAAAAGCCCAACCTGATGCCATCAATTACGCAAGCTCGGGCAGCGGTACGGTGGCGCACTTGGCCACTGAGTTGATGCAGAAAGAAGCGGGCGTTCGCATGACGCACATTCCCTATAAGGGTGCCGCCCAAGGCTTGACCGATGTGATCGGTGGCAATGTACAGGTCTACGTCTCCTCTGTACCCACCCTGATTGGTCATATCAAGAGCGGCAAGCTCAGGGCATTGGCAGTGACATCTGCTAAACGAACAGACGACTTGCCCAATGTTCCCACAGTGGCCGAGTCTGGTTTGAAGGGTTTTGAAGCCACCACCTGGTTTGGATTGTTAGGCCCCGCCAAGTTGCCGGCAGAGGTGGTTTCAGCTGTGAATGCTGAAGTGAACAAAGCCTTGCGCGCAGAAGACTTGCGCAAAAAACTGGGCGATCAAGGCTTGGACATCACAGGTGGAACGCCTGAACAATTTGCCAAGCTGATGCGTGATGACCTCGTCAAATGGGGCAAGGTTGTTAAAGAGTCCGGCGCCCGCGCTGACTGATTAATTTTTAATTTGGGATTTTTATGAGCCAAGATATTGTTAAAAATTTTGAACGTGTGCCCGCCGACTTGGTGCAAAAAGCATCCGTCCATCAGGCGGCTATTTTTGCCGATGTGGCGGGCCGACGTGGTGTGATGCACGGCCGCATCAGTGCGCTGCGTCCTCACATGAAAGTGGCGGGCCCGGCATTGACGGTGGAGGTTCGCCCTGGCGACAACCTCATGATCCATGCCGCCATTGCCATGGCCAAGCCTGGCGATGTGTTGGTGATTGATGGCAAGGCAGATCAAACTGCCGCGTTGATGGGCACCATCATGATGACAGCCTGCAAACAATTGGGCATAGCTGGTGTGATTGTGGATGCTGCTGTGCGCGACAGTCTGGAAATTGAAGAGATGGACTTCCCCGTCTTTTCTGTGGGCACCAATCCCAATGGCCCCACCAAAAACATTGGTGGCCGCATTGGTCATCCCATTTCTTGTGGTGGCGTGTCTGTCAACCCCGGCGACTTTGTGTTGGCCGATGCCGATGGCATTGTGGTGGTTGAGCGCGAAAAGCTGCCTGGCTTGTTGCCCTTGGCTGACAAAAAAGTGGTGGACGAGGCCAAACGCATTGCGCAAATCAAGGAAGGCAACACCAGCGCTTCTTGGTTGCTGTCATCGCTGGTGGCAGCTGGCGTGTTAAAAGAAGGCGAAACGCTGTGAGTACGCGCCCCGTTGTCATCGTGACAGGCGCAGATTTGGCATCGCAAGCTTTGGCGTTACTGACTGATTTTGAAATTGTGTATGCAGGCAAAACACCGCAGACGCCAGACATGGTCGCTTTGTGCCAGCGTCACAATCCTGTGGCCATCATTGTTCGTTACGGCAGTGTGGGGGCTGAAGTGATGGACGCGGCACCGGCTTTGCGAGTCATCTCAAAGCACGGCAGTGGCACCGACACCATCGACAAAGAAGCCGCAAAAGCGCGCGGCATTGAAGTCTGCGCTGCAGTGGGTGCCAATGCCGCTGCTGTGGCTGAACAAGCCATGGCTTTGCTGCTGGCCTGTGCCAAATCGGTGGTGCACTTGAACGAGCGCATGCATGCAGGATTTTGGGACAAAGCAACGCACAAAAGTGTTGAACTGCATGGCCGCACTATCGGCCTGGTCGGTTTGGGTGCCATTGGCCAACGCTTTGCCAAAATGTGCGATGCCATGGGCATGAAAGTTTTAGGTGTTGACCCCTTCGCCAAAAACTTGCCCGATTACATTCAAGCCGTTGACTTTGATACCCTGTGGCGAGAGTCCGATGCCATCTCACTGCATTGCCCGCTCACGCCAGAAAACCGGCAGTTGATCAATGCCCAAACTTTGGCCGCTTGCAAGCCTGGTGTGATGCTGGTCAACACAGCGCGCGGCGGCTTGGTGGATGAACCCGCCTTGTTGGCGGCGGTTCAAAGTGGCCATGTGTTTGCCGCAGGTCTAGACAGCTTTGCTGTAGAGCCGATGACAGCACCTCACATTTTTCAGGGTGTGCCACAAATCTTTTTAAGCCCTCACATTGGCGGCGTTACCAGCGATGCTTACATCAACATGGGTGTAGGAGCGGCCAAGAATGTGCTCGCAGTTTTGAGTAAATATTCTCAAGCGGTTTCTGCATAAGGTTCTAGCCATCATGATGCAACGCTGGAAAAACGCACCGCCTGGCAGCCACTGGGGAGAGTTTGGCCCAGACGATCGTTTGGGACGAATGAACTTGGTCACACCAGACAAGGTGCGTCAAGGCATTGCGGAGGTCAGGGAAGGACTGACATTTTGTTTGTCCTTGCCCTTGGATGTGCCTGGTGGACGGTCCTTGAACGCGCGGCGCATGCCCCCGCGTTTGTACGGAACTTTGCGAGATGGTGTCAGCGCAGGCGTTCAGGGCTATTGCTGGTCATACGCCACAGAAGATCCCAACTTGACCGATGTCGTGTGCGACGAAGTCATGCTGATGAACACGCAATATTCAACGCAGTGGGACAGTCTGGCCCACATGGGTAGCCGCTTTGATGCCGACGGTGATGGCGATGCTGAAGCTGTTTTCTACAACGGCTTTAGAGCAGGCGTTGAGATTCACCCCGGTTCGACCGATTCAAGCGCTGCAAACGATTGGGCACGCTATCCAGACCCAGATGCAAACGCCTTGGGTGTTGCCAATTTGGCGGCACATGGCGTTCAGGGGCGAGGTGTGTTGATTGATTTGGAAAAACACTTGGGTCGCAAAAAACTTGCTGTGGGCTATGACGCATTGATGCGCATTTTGGATGCAGACAAGGTCCAGATTGAAGCCGGTGACATGGTGTGCTTGCACACTGGTTTTGCAGACACCCTGCTGAACATGCACAAGCAACCCGACCTACAACACCTGCATGAAACGGGCAGTGGTCTGGATGGCGAAGATCCACAACTGCTGAATTGGATTACAGAGACACGTCTGGCCTGCTTGGTGGCCGACAACCCTGCCGTGGAGTTGGTTCAATCTGTGTCACTCACCAAGCCTGCTGGTATGAAACGGCCGCGCTTGCCCTTGCACGAACATTGCCTGTTCAAAAACGGCATCCACTTGGGTGAGTTGTGGTTGCTCACGCCATTGGCACTATGGCTTCGAGCGAATCAGCGCTCTCGATTTTTACTGACTGCACCGCCCTTGCGTTTGCCGGGTGCAGCAGGATCACCCGTGACACCCATTGCGACAGTTTGAACAACTTAAAAAAGGAAGACAACATGAACCGACGATTAATGAACGCTTTGCTATGGGCAGCAGGTGTGACTTTCACACTGAGCACACCCGTAGCCATGGCCGCTTGGCCTGATGGTAAGCCTGTCAGCATTGTGGTGCCCTATGCGCCTGGCGGAACTGCCGATGCGTTGGCACGGCTGATTGCGCAGCACTTGGGCACCAAGCTGTCCACCGCCGTCGTGGTGGTGAACAAAGCTGGTGCAAGCGGCGTCATTGGAGAGCAAGCTGTGGCGCAAGCCTCACCCGATGGCTTCACGGTTTTGTACGACGCAACACCGTTGTCGATCAATCCACATTTGCAAAAAATGCCATTCGATGCAGAAAAAGATTTGATTCCTGTCACGCAAGTGGGTGTGACGCCCATGTTGCTGACGGTGCCTAAAACCTCCACATTTGCCACAGCACAAGACTTCCTGAAGGCGGCCAAGCAATCGCCTGGCAAATTGACTTTTGGTTCCGGTGGGCAAGGCACGGTGCAGTACATGGCACCTGAGTTGATGAACCAGGCTGCAGGCGTCAACATGCTGCACATCCCTTACAAGAGTGGTGGCCTTGCGGTGACCGCGGTGATTGCCGCTGAAGTGGACATGGGCTTTTTCAATTTGCCTGCCATCAGTGGTCATGTCAAAAGTGGCACGGTCAGGGCGCTGGCCATTACTTCTGCACAACGTAACCCTGCTTTCCCAGACGTGCCGACAGTTACCGAAGTGATTGGCAAGCCCTATGAGTCTTATGAGTGGAACGGTATTTTCTTGCCCAAAGGCACCTCTCCTGAAATTGTGAATCGTCTGCAGGTCGCGGTGAAAGAGGTGTTGGCAATTCCCGAAGTCAAAGCCAAGTTCGAGAGCCTGGGTTCGCGCATTGTGGCTTCTACACCTGATGAGTTTCGAAAGTACTTGGCAGGCGAGACCCAGCGATGGGCTGCCACAGTGAAGGCTGCGGGCATTAAAAAAGAGTGACAATGCACTTTAGGTTGCCACATGCTCATACTTCAAAATCCACTCATTCGACCTCTTGAAATATTTAGCGCCATGCCTGAGAAATTCAGGCAGACTGGCGTGCGCAGTGAATGGGCCGATGTGAATCAGGGCGGGCGATTGGCGGATTCATTTTTGGAGGGCCCGGTATTTGACACGCATGGCAACCTCTACGTCACCGACATACCTTTTGGCCGTGTGTTTCGAATTGATCCAAAAGGAGAGTGGGACTTGGTGGCGCAATGGGATGGTGAGCCCAATGGCATGAAGTTTCTAAGCGAGACCGAGTTGCTGGTCACCGATTACAAAAACGGTTTGATGCGCCTGAACATTCAAACGGGGCGTGTCAAATCTTTCCTTGAGCGCCGCAATAGCGAAAGCTTCAAAGGTGTGAATGATTTGGTGCTGGACGCCCGGGGCAATGTGTATTTCACAGACCAAGGGCAAACCGGCATGCACGACCCCTCTGGGCGGGTGTACAGACTGTCGCCCGATGGCAAGTTAGACCTGTTGCTGAACAATGTGCCCAGCCCCAATGGCATCGTGTTGTCACCCGATGAGCGGTTTTTGTTTGTCGCTGCAACGCGCGGAAATTCTGTGTGGCGCATGCCTTTGTTGAGCGATGGCAGTGTGTCTAAAGTAGGGCAGTTTTTCACTTCCTATGGACCGAGTGGTCCTGACGGTTTGGCCATGGATGAAAGTGGTCGACTGCTGGTGGCCAATCCAGGATTGGCTTATGTGTGGGTGCTGTCACATTGGGCGGAACCCGAAGAAATTCTGACGGGACCCAAAGGCGCGTCGCTCACCAACATGGCATTTGGTGGCAAAGACCGCAAAACTTTGTATTGCACAGACTCTACGAATGGCAACATTTTGAGGGCTGACATGTCCGTGGCGGGTTGTCCCTTGCATCGCGCAAAATAGAGGCATGTCAAATGAACACCCCTTCAAAGCGGAACAGCTGAAAGCACTGGCTGCTCAAGCACCGCATCACTGCACCTGCGCCCTGAAAATCTGCAAAGGCTGGGAAAGCGTACCCGACGCACGCTGGCCCGCTGACCAAATGCAAGCTGCAGGCACTCTTAGGCAAGAACTAGCCGAAGGCCAAATGGAATTGACCTTCGAAGAATTCCATCCCAAGGGCACGCGCTACGACTCACCGAACGCGCCTATTGCAGTGGACTACTTTCCCTACAACCGCTGCGACGTCTTCAAGTGCAGCACATGTCAATGTGCTGTCTTGAAGTACACCGAATACGGCGGTTATTACGTGGACACACGTGCCAGGTTGGTCGATCCTGAAATGATCGTGGCACGCTCAGCAGAAGCTTGAGCCGCCACCACTTCCGCCACCATGTCTGCCGTCACGGCAGACAATGTCCAACCTAAGTGACCGTGACCTGTGTTGTAAAACACATTGGCAGCTTTGCCACGACCCACGCGGGGCATCATGTTGGGCATCATGGGACGCAAGCCAGCCCATGGCACCACGGAGCGGGTGTTGATTTTGGGGAAGCATTGGTTGACCCAATCGACCAATGGCTTGATGCGGTCTGCGCGAATGTCGCGGTTGTAGCCGTTGAATTCAGCCGTGCCCGCCACACGGAATCGGTCTTCGCCTAAACGGCTAGTAACCAGTTTGGTTTCGTCGTCCAGCAAGCTGACCTGCGGTGCGCCTGCTTGGCTTTCAGCGTCGTTCAAATTGACCGTGATGGAATAGCCTTTGACAGGGTAGATGTTGACGCGGTCACCCAGTTGTGAAGCAAATTGGTTGCTGGCAACGCCTGCGCACACCACCACGCTGTCAAACGTATGAATGCTGGTAGGCGCATCTGAGTGGGCTACACTGATCTTGACTTGGTTGTTGTCGCTTTGAATGTTGGTGACGTCTTGGTCATACAAAGTGCGAACACCTAAACGCTTTGCAGCCATGGCTAAACCGTTGGTGAACTTGTGGATGTCTCCCGTAGAGTCACTTTCTGTGAAATAGCCGCCGTAGTATTGGCCAGCCAAAGTGGGTTCGATGGCTTTCATTTCTTCGGGGGTCACCGCATGGCGTGGCAAGCCACCCTTGGCCAACATTTCAGAAACTTTGCCAGCGTGGTCAAAGCCTTTTTTGTCGCGGTAAATGTGCAAGATGCCTTGCTTCTTTAAATCAAAATCAATGTTTTCAGCTTCTGCCCAAGCGAACAAATGTTGACGTGCCGCAACAGCCAGTTTGGCCGTTTCAATGGTGTTCTTTTCGTAAGCCGTCATGGAAGCCATAAACTCTGCAAACCAAGAAATTTTGTGCCAGCTGGGTTTGGGATTGACCAGCAGTGGTGCATCACTTTTGAGCATCCACTTCAAGCCCTTGATGATGGTGGAGGGGTGGGTCCAAACTTCTGCATTCGAGGCCGACAACTGTCCGCCATTGGCAAATGAAGTTTCCATGGCGGCATAGCGGTGACGCTCAAACAAGGTGACAGAGAAGCCCCGCTTGGCCAGTGCATAAGCAGTCGTGACGCCGGTGATGCCGCCGCCCACAATGGCAATAGTTTTCATGATTCAGATCTTTCAAAACGTCAAAGGGTTGGGCCATGACACATCTGTGCCTTTGGCGCCCCTTCTGTTTTGGACCTGAGAGATTCACAACACGCTGGGGTGTTGCTTGCTCCTGCGGTGGGTTTGCGGACGAAAACGCAAACCACTCTTCAGAATGAAAGATGACATCGGTCCTTTTGCCTGAGAGTTTCCGGGGCGGTTGCTCCTTCGGCGTTGCTTCTGGAGCAATCTCTCCCGATGTCAATCGAATCTTTAAATTAAGACTTGAAGAATTCCTTCGTCAAGTGTACCCAATAATCAGAGCCTGTTGCAATGTTGTCATCGTTGAAGTCGTAACCAGGGTTGTGCACCATGCACGCGCCCGCGGATTCGCCATCACCGTTGCCAATGAGCAAATAACTGCCAGGAATTTTTTCCAGCATGAAGGCAAAATCTTCGCTGCCAGTTAAAGGCGGACCATTTAAAACAACGCGCTCAGCGCCGACCAAATCCAAAGCCACTTGCCTTGCAAAATTGGTTTCGTTTTCTGAATTCACCAACACGCAATAGCCTTCTTTCCAGTCGACTTCGGCCATGCAGCCAAAGCTTTCGGCTTGCGATGTGGCAATGGCTTTGATGCGTTGCTCGAGCAATTTGCGAACACCCGGGTCCAAAGCGCGAACACTCAATTCGAGTGTGGCCAACGCGGGAATCACATTGTTGGCCTTGCCAGCTTGAATGGAGCCCACCGTCACCACAGCGGTGTGCAGTGGATCGACATTGCGAGACACCACGGTTTGCAAAGCCATGACGATGGCCGCTGCAGCGACCAAAGAGTCGGCAGCGCGATGCGGCATACCGCCATGTCCGCCTGTGCCATTCACGCGAATGGTGACGTAATCACTGGACGCCATGGCACTGCCACTGCGAAACACAAATTTGCCCACAGGTACGCCAGGCATGTTGTGCATGGCAAAGATGGCATTGCAAGGGAACAAGTCAAACAGACCGTCTTGCATCATGCGCAGTGCGCCGCCACCGCCTTCTTCGGCCGGTTGAAAGATGAGGTGCAGCACACCATCAAACTCGCTGTTCAACGCCAACTCGTGGGCGGCCGCCAGCAGCATGGCGGTGTGGCCATCATGGCCGCAGGCATGCATCAGACCGGGCTTGGTGCTCGACCATTCGGCGCCACTGGCCTCTTGAATGGGCAGGGCATCCATGTCGGCACGCAGGCCCAAGCTGCGTGTGCTGGTGCCACGTTGGAGGGTGCCCACCACACCGGTGCCGCCCAAGCCGCGGTGCACTTGGTAGCCCCAAGACTCAAGCTTGGACGCCACCAACTCAGCGGTGCGATGTTCTTCAAACGCCAACTCGGGGTGGCGGTGAATGTCTCGCCGCAGTTGGATGAACTCACCCACTCGGGCTGTGAGCGCTTCGCGCAAGTAGGTCATGTTTATTGCGGTTGCAAGTTGATGGACTTGGCAATGGCGCGGAACTGTGCGGTGCCATCTGCATAAGCTTTGTCAACGGCTTGCAATGACAAGGGTTTGGCAACCAGTTGGCTGTTGGCTTCCAGGCCGCTGCGAACAGCGGAATCACTCAGAGAGTCCGTGATGGTTTTATGCAAAACTTGGACAATGGCTTCTGGTGTGTCTTTTTTGACAAAGTAGCCTGTCCAAATATTGAAAGTGAAGTTCTTCAGTGACTTGCTTTCTGAAATTGCAGGATAAGCTTTGACGGAATCCAGACGCTCGCTGTTGAGCATGGCCAAAATTTTGATCTTGCCTTGCTTTTGCAATTCTTCATATGCTTTGCCAAATGGCGCTAAGAAAATATCAACTTGGCCACCAATCAAATCTTGGTTAGCGGGTGCGCCACCCTTGTAAGGAATGTGGGTCATGGGAATGTTGGTCACTTTGGACAAATGCTCACCCAGCAAATGGTAAAAAGAGCCAGGTCCCACGCTGGCGTATGTGATGGGGCGGCCAGCCTGGGCTTCTTTGCGCGCATATTCCAAGAATTCATCGACATTGTTCACAGGCAAATCTTTGCGAGCTAAGAAAGCAATCTGTGCTGTAGAAATCATTTGCACCAAACGGAAATCTTCGCTCTTGAATTTGACAGCCGAAATCGCCAAGGGTGCCAAGATCAATTCGTTGGGCGAACCTTGGAAAATGATTTGACCGTCAGAGTGTGAGTTCAAAACCTTTTGTGCTGCAATGGCACCACTTGCTCCGCCCAAGTTGTCAACAATCACGGGCTGTCCCAGATTTTTTGACAAGGTGTTGTTCACTGTGCGGGCAATCACGTCAGACAAACCACCGGCTGGATAGGGCACCAGCAACGTGACGGGTTTTGAGGGGTAGGTTTGCGCCAAGACGGTGCCGGCCACGAGCAACATGCCCACAACTGCGGATGCACTCTTGAAACATTTTTCAACCACTGCGTTCATTTCTTGTCTCCTCTTTTGGATAAATAGTGCCCTCATCCTAAAAATGGCTTGAATCCAAGTCAAATGCATAATAATATTCATTAGCATGATTTAAATGCATGGAAAAAACCGATGACCTTGGTCCAACTGAAGCACTTCATCGAATTGGCCGCCAATGGCTCGTTCAGCAAATCGGCTGAAAGGCTGTTCCTCACGCAGCCCGCCCTCAGCCGGAGTATCAAATCTCTGGAGGACGAACTGGGACAAGCCTTGTTTGACAGAGTGGGGCGCAAGAATGAACTGACGCCCTTTGGACATCACATCCTGGGGCAAGCGCGCGAATTACTGGATGCCGCCAACAACTTGAAGCAGAGCAGCAAGCACCTGTTAACAGGACGTCATGGCCAACTGAAGTTGGGATTGGGCTCGGGTCCGGGCGCTTTGTGGATGACCCCCCTCTTAACTTATGTAGCCAATGAATGTCCCGGCGCACGTTTGGAAATTGCAAGGGGTGCCACCACTTTGTTGGTTCAACAACTCAGGGAGAGATTGTTGGATGCGTTGATCCTGGACATTCGCTCACTCACTCCATCGACTGATTTGAAAGTAGAGCCCTTGTGTGAGTTGCCAGGAACTTTCATGTGCAACAAAAAACATCCGCTGACCAAACTGAAGCAAGTCACCTTTGAGCAACTGCTTGATTACCCCATTGCATCAACGCCCTTGAGTGATGAGGTGGCGCGCCTATTGACTGAAAAATATGGTGCACAAGCGCACCCAGATCAACTCATCCAATTGCGCTGCGAAGAAGTATCGAGTTTGTTGGATGTGGCCAGAAGCACGCAGGCCGTGGTCTTGGCTGTTCGCGCGCTGGCGCCTGATTTGGTGGCCTTGCCAATGACGCCGGCGCTCAATGCCAATGCCCGCTTTGGTTGGGTCTCTCTTAAGTCAAGGTCGGAAGTGCCCTTGGCCAGAGTGCTGCGCGAGGCAGCAGTACAGCGTTTGTCGGTGCTTTAAGCGGCTACCGTGTAACCTTCTTCTGCAATGACGTGCGCAATTTCTTCGCGCGCTTTGGAACTCTCTACGTCCACTTTGCCTGCAGGTCGGTCGATGACCACTTTGGCTTCAGGATCTAAACGATTGATGGCTTTTTTAACGGCCATTTCGCAATGGCCACAAGTCATGCCTTGAACTTGAAATGTGTTGTTCATGATCAACTCCTCTCAATAAATTAGATGTAAGCTTAGCCTATGTCTGAATTGTCCTGCGATATTGGTATTGGTGGCATGACCTGCGCGTCATGTGTTGCGCGGGTGGAACGCGCTATCGGAAAGTTGACCGATGTCAAAGACGTCAGTGTGAATTTGGCCACTGAATCTGCGAGGGTCACTTGGAAGTCGCCAGAGTCTGGCGCCCTCAATGCGCAAGAACAGCAAGCCCGCTTGCGACGTGCAGTGCGCGATGCAGGTTACGAGCCCTTGACCCCAGAACATTTGGAACAAGCACCCGCTGGCGCATGGTCTGGTTTCGGTCCTGTCGCTGTTGGATTGTTGCTCAGTGCACCTTTGGTTCTGCCGATGTTGGGCGATGCACTTGGTAAGCATTGGATGTTGCCTGCGCTGTGGCAGTTTTTATTGGCCACACCTGTGCAATTTATTCTGGGCGCACGTTTTTACAAAGCGGGTTGGCATGCCTTGCTAGCCGGCAGTGGCAACATGGATTTGTTGGTGGCCATTGGCACCTCAGCCGGGTGGTTGTTGTCCATATGGCTGTGGCTGACGGCAGCCGATGGGCACATGGTGCATTTGTATTTTGAAGGTTCTGCCGTTGTCATTACCCTGGTTTTGCTAGGCAAGTGGCTTGAAGCACGTGCCAAGCGTCAAACCACCGATGCCATTCGGGCCTTGCATGCACTGCGCCCTGAAAAAGCGCGCGTCATCACAGCCGATGGTGAAGTCGAAATTCCCATCGAAGAATTGTTGGTGGGCGATCGCATGCTGGTATTGCCAGGTGAACGTTTTGCCGCCGATGGCATGGTGCTGGAAGGACAGACACAAGTTGATGAAGCCATGCTGACGGGCGAGCCTTTGCCTGTCCCTAAAAATGTTGGCGCACGCGTCACGGGTGGCAGCATCAATGGTGAGGGCCGCGTGCTGGTCACGGTCAGTGCCACAGGCACTACAACAGTGTTGTCCAACATCATTCGCTTGGTTGAAGATGCGCAGGCTGCCAAAGCACCTCTTCAGCGTTTGGTGGATCAGGTATCGGCCGTGTTTGTGCCTGTGGTGTTGGTGTTGGCATTGATCACCTTGTTGGCGTGGTGGTTCACGGGTCACAGCCTTGAGGTCTCGCTTATTCACAGTGTGGCTGTGCTGGTGATCGCTTGTCCCTGTGCTTTGGGTTTGGCCACACCCGCCGCCATCATGGCGGGCACTGGCGTGGCAGCCAAGCACGGCATCCTGATCAAAGATGCGCAGGCTCTAGAAATTGCCCACAAAGTTGACACCGTCGCCTTTGACAAAACAGGTACTTTGACCGTGGGTCAGCCAAGGCTGATTTCCTTGACGTCGGTCAATTTACAAAATGTGCCAAGCTCTGATTCGGACGATCAACTGTTGATGTTGGCCGCCAGCTTGCAAAGCGGAAGTGAACACCCCTTGGCGCATGCTGTGGTGCAAGCAGCCAAAACACAGAGCTTGCAGTTCGTGGTGCCTGACGACGTTAAGGCGGTGCCAGGTTTTGGTAGCGAAGGCCATGTGCAGGGCCGCCATTTGTTGTTGGGCAGCTTGCGTTGGATGGACTCGCTCAATGTGCCAGACGGACCGTGGCAAGCACAGGCAGCAAGCATGCAGGCCGACGGTGCCACTGTCTCGATCTTGGCTGAGCGCTCGCACGCTGGCGTCAATCCTTTGGCAGTCTTGGCGTTTGGCGACGAGCCCAAACCTGGCGTGCAAGCTGCATTGAAGTTATTGCGTCAGCGCGGACTTCGGCTGGTCATGATTTCGGGTGACAACAAAGGCGCAGCACAAGCCATGGCGGCACGTTTAGGACTTCAACCTGATGAGGTGTTTGCAGAAGTATTGCCTGGCGACAAAGCAGCCTTGGTCAAAAGTTTGCAAGCCCATTCAACTGATGCGCCGCATGTGGTGGCTTTTGTTGGAGACGGTATCAACGATGCACCGGCATTGGCCGCTGCGGATGTGGGTTTGGCCATGGCCAATTTGAATGCCGATGGCAGACGCGGTGGCACCGATGTGGCCATGCAAGCCGCAGGCATCACGTTGATGCGGGGCGATGTGGCCTTGGTGGCTGGCGCCTTGGAAATTTCTGCGCTTACAGTGGCCAAAATTCGGCAAAATTTATTTTGGGCATTTGCCTACAACGCTGCAGGCATCCCACTGGCAGCCATGGGCTACCTGAGCCCTGTAGTGGCTGGTGCGGCCATGGCATTGAGTTCGGTCAGTGTGATGACCAATGCCTTGCTGCTCAAGCGCTGGAAACCTTAATCGGGCAAGACCAAGGCGTGATAGGCGTGCCAAGTGGCATGACCAATCAGGGGTGCAGTGATCACCAACAAAGGTTTGAAAAAAACCAGCGCCAGTCCAATGAAACAAACGATCAGGCTGGCCCATAGCAAGCAGACCAGCGCGTTGTTCCACAGCGCATTGGCGCTGGTGAAGATGGCCTCTAGGGTGTCGGTTGATCGGTCTAGCAGCATGGGCACAGAGACGACTGAGATTGCAAAAACCAGGGATGCAAAAATGGCGCCAACACACGTCCAGACCAACAGAAACTCGATGTTTTTGAAATCGACGATTTGAGAAATTAAACTTTGCAGATGCGGGTATTCTTGGTCTGCAAACAGCGCGAACAAGACGATTGAAACACGCGCCCAAACAATCATCAGAAACGTCAACAGGATGGCAAACAAGCCCATCATTTTCCAATTGGGCAGCCAAGCTTTCATGCTTTTGGGCAGGCTGACTTCCTCTCCTTTTTGCACTTGGCGAGACAACTCATAAAGCCCCGTACAGACAATCGGCCCAAGCAAGAAAAAACTGGCCGTCAAACCCATGGTGGCCTTCCAATAATGGGCGTAGACCAGCGCGAGGGCATATCCCAGTACAACAAACACCAAGCCATAAAAAGCGCCCACAAAATGCGTTTTGCGCATGTCATCAAAGCCTTTTATGAGCCAAGTCATAGGGCTGAGCAAGGGAAGGTCAGATTGAATGGCAGCCATAGAAAACCTCTTTGTGGTGTGCACAAAGTTTAATGAACAGGTGTGTCAGCTGACCATCAGGGGTTTCGCTAGATGAAGACTTGTGGCGCAATGCCAAGTGCTTCTGAAAAATTGACTTAAGTCAAGATGTAGTGGTCGAGCAGCAGTACTGCAAAGAGCGCCGTGAGATGAATCAACGAAAAGCGAAATGTTTTGCGCGCCAATTCGTCTGAATATTTTTTAAACAGTGCAACGGCATAGGCAATGAAGCCGATGCTCAACACCACGGCGCCTGCCAAGTAAATCCAAGAACTCATGCCAAATGCAAACGGCATCAAGCAAGACGCTGCCAGCAAAAAGGTGTAGAGCAAAATTTGCAGCCGTGTGAAATCATTGCCATGCGTAACGGGCAACATGGGCAAGCCTGATTTGCGATAGTCCTCAACGCGGTACAAAGCCAACGCCCAAAAATGGGGCGGCGTCCACAGAAAAATGATCAGGAAAAGAATGGCGGCTTCTGCGCCCACTTCGCCAGTCATGGCGGCCCAGCCCAAGACAGGTGGCATGGCGCCAGAAGCGCCTCCAATGACGATGTTTTGAGGCGTCATGGGCTTGAGAATCAGGGTGTAAATGACGGCATAGCCCACGAAGGTGGCGAAGGTCAACCACATGGTGATGGGGTTGATCCACACGAACAAAATGAACGAGCCAATGGCGCACAGCGTGGCTGAAAAAATCAGGGCTTGCATGTCAGACAACTCGCCCTTGGCGGTGGGCCGCCAAGATGTTCTGCGCATCTTGGCGTCAATGGTTTTTTCAACCAAACAATTGAAGGCCGCTGCTGCGCCTGCAACCAGCCAAATGCCCAAGCTGGCCAGCGCCATTCTTTGCCACTCGTCCCACGTGGGAAGTCCTGGTACAGCCAGCACCATGCCAATCAGCGCGCAGAACACAATCAGCTGAATAACCCTTGGCTTAGTGAGTGCGTTGTACTGTTTAAAAAGGGGGCCAATGTTCATTTGTGACTTTGTTTGGATAATGTCGCTCAAGGGCAAGTTGCGGAACTCAATGTGAGTCTAAAAATTTTCAGGAAGTAAGTTTTTAGTAATGTTCTACCGAGGCAAGCTTGGCATGCGCAAAGCGCTTTGCGCTTTATTCGCCAAGAGCCAACTATGTATAATATTTGATTTATATCAACCACAACTAATTTTTTCAGAATGCGTCCCATGAGTTTCAAATCTTTTGCCATTGCGGCAGCTTTGTTCGCGGGCATGGCTGGCCAAATGTCAGTCGCGCAAGACCTTAAGGGTGATGTTCAGGCTGGAGAGAAAAAAATTGCCATGTGCATTGGTTGCCATGGCATCGTTGGCTACCAAGCCAGCTTTCCATCCGTCTACAAAGTGCCCATGATTTCTGGACAAGGCGCCAAGTACATTGCCAATGCTCTGAATGCATACAAATCTGGCGAGCGCAAGCACCCCACCATGCGCAGTGTTGCTTTGGGTTTGACACCTCAAGATGTGGCTGATGTTTCGGCTTACTACGAATTGCATGGCAACACCTTGCCAGCGCCCGATCAAATTGCCCCTGCACCCGCAAAAGTTGCTGAATTGTTGACCAAAGGCGGTTGTGCTGGTTGCCACGGTGCCAATTACAGCAAGCCCACCACGCCCGATTTCCCCAAGCTGGCCGGTCAGCACAAAGACTACTTGTACATGGCACTGAAATCTTACAAAGAAGAAGGCTCTAGCACTTGGGGTCGCAACAATGCCGTCATGGGTGGTGTTGCAAAGCAATATTCATTGGCTGAGCTGAAAATGATTGCAGATTATTTGGGTAGCCAGCAAGGGGAACTGAAAGTTGTTCCTCAGTCCAAGTTCCGTTGATACCAGTTGGTCATCTACAGCACTGTTTTTCGAGGATATAAAGTGAAAAAATTGAGCCAACATTGGAAAAAAATTGCCAAAGCCAGCGCGCTTGCCTTGGCTGGTTTGACAACTTCTGCCTTCGCAACCAAAGATTTGCCCGGCGGTCCTGCTGTCAATCAACTGAATTTGCACGTACCTGCAACCAAGTTGGCGGCAGAGCAAGGTAACTTGCACATGTTCATGATGGCCATTTGCTTGGCCATCTTTGTGGTGGTTTTTGGAGTGATGTTCTATTCCATCTTGAAGCACCGCAAATCATTGGGTCACAAACCTGCTCACTTTCACGAGTCGGTCAAAGTTGAAATTGCTTGGACCCTGGCGCCTTTCATCATTGTGATTTTCATGGCCATTCCCGCCACCAAAACAGTGATTGCGCAAAAAGACACTTCCAATGCTGACCTCACCATCAAGGCCACAGGCCATCAGTGGCGTTGGGGTTATGACTACATCAAAGGCGAAGGCGAGGGCATCTCCTTCATTTCATCCTTGGACAATTCACACCGCATCTTGTCAAACGCAGGTGCTAAGGGTGACATGCCCGATGATTACCTCTTGAAAGTCGACAATCCCTTGGTTGTTCCTGTTGGCAAAAAGATTCGCATCATCACAACAGCTTCCGACGTGATTCACGCATTTGCCGTGCCTTCATTCGGTATCAAGCAAGATGCTATTCCAGGCTTTGTACGCGACACCCATTTCTTGGCTGAGCGCACAGGCATGTTCTATGGCCAGTGCCAAGAGTTGTGCGGTAAAGAGCACGCTTACATGCCTATCAATGTGCAAGTTCTGTCCGAGGCTGATTACTCAGCTTGGGTCCAAAAGAAAAAGGCTGAAGCAGCTCCTGCTGCAGCCAAGAATGAAGCCGCTCCAGCTGCGCAAGTAGCCCAAGCGCCTGTTTCTGAAAAGAAGTGATTGAGTTGAAAGACTGAGGTAAACCATGAGTTCCATTTCCCATTCTGACGGCGGCTTTGTCGATTCACACGGTCACGATGACCACGATCATCACCCCCACGGCTGGCGCCGTTGGGTCTACGCGACCAATCACAAAGACATTGGTACTTTGTACCTGTTGTTTGCTTTCACCATGTTGATGTTGGGCGGCGTTTTGGCTTTGCTCATCCGCGCCGAGTTGTTCCAACCTGGCTTGCAAATCGTCAACCCCGAGTTGTTCAATCAATTGACCACCATGCACGGTTTGATCATGGTGTTCGGCGCCATCATGCCGGCCTTCGTGGGCTTTGCAAACTGGATGATTCCTTTGCAAATTGGCGCATCCGACATGGCCTTTGCCCGCATGAATAACTTCAGCTTCTGGCTGATGATTCCTGCTGCATTGATGTTGTCTTCTACATTCTTCATGCCGGGTGGCGCACCTGCTGCTGGCTGGACGCTGTATGCACCGCTCACCATGCAAATGGGCCCCTCCATGGACGTTGCAATTTTTGCATTGCACATCCTGGGCGCTTCTTCCATCATGGGTTCGATCAACATCATCGTCACCATCTTGAACATGCGCGCACCTGACATGCCGCTGATGAAGATGCCTATGTTCGTTTGGACATGGCTCATCACGGCTTTCTTGTTGATCGCTGTGATGCCAGTGTTGGCCGGTGTGATTACCATGACGCTCACAGACCGTCACTTTGGTACCACCTTCTTCAATCCTGCGGCAGGCGGTGACCCCGTTATGTTCCAGCACATTTTCTGGTTCTTCGGTCACCCCGAGGTGTACATCATGATCTTGCCAGCCTTCGGCATCGTCAGCCAGATCATCCCTGCGTTCGCACGTAAAAAGTTGTTCGGCTACTCTTCAATGGTTTACGCCACCGCTTCTATTGCGATTCTGTCCTTCATCGTGTGGGCTCACCACATGTACACCACTGGCATGCCAGTGACTGGTCAGTTGTTCTTCATGTACGCCACCATGTTGATTTCAGTGCCTACCGGCGTGAAAGTGTTCAACTGGGTTGCCACCATGTGGAGAGGCTCCATGACGTTTGAAACCCCCATGCTGTTTGCTGTGGGCTTCATCTTCGTGTTCACCATGGGTGGTTTCACAGGTTTGATCTTGTCCATGGCGCCTATCGATTTGCAATTGCAAGACGGTTACTACGTTGTGGCCCACTTCCACTATGTGTTGGTGGCGGGTTCCTTGTTTGCCATGTTCGCTGGTGCCTACTACTGGCTGCCTAAGTGGTCTGGTGTGATGTACAACGAAGCACGCGGTAAGTTGCACTTCTGGTGGACTCTGATTGCGTTCAACATCACATTCTTCCCCATGCACTTCTTGGGCTTGGCCGGTATGCCACGTCGCTATGCCGACTACCCCATGCAGTTTGCTGACTTCAATGCCATTGCATCGGTTGGCGCGTTCTTCTTCGGTTTTGCGCAGGTTTATTTCTTCTTCTTCATCGTCTTGCCTTGCATGCTCGGTAAAGGTGAAAAAGCTGCTCAACAACCTTGGGACGGTGCGGAAGGTTTGGAGTGGGAAGTGCCTTCACCAGCCCCACATCACACTTACGAAACACCGCCCAAGCTGAATGCTGACGCCAACAAGGTCATTGGTTAATTCCAAACCTTTCTAACAGTAAAACCAACATGCAAACCAACTTTCAGTTGATGCGTAAGCTCCTCATGGTGAGCTTGGGCATGTTTGCATTTGGTTACATGTTGGTGCCCCTCTACGAAGCTTTTTGTGAGTGGACGGGTTCCAATGTGTTGTCACTGAGCGAGCGCGAGTCTAAAAACTCCATGAATGGTCGAGCGGGCTTGCCCCTCAATACGCAGGTAGACACCTCTAGAACCATTTCAGTGGAATTTGACACCAACGTTCGGGGGCCCTGGAACTTTGCCCCTATGACGCGCTCATTGAATGTGCATCCTGGCGAGCTGGTCACGGTGATGTTTGAATTTCAGAACATTCAAAATCGCACCATGTCAGCGCAAGCCATTCCAAGTTATGCCCCGCAACAGGCGGCGTCTTACTTCAACAAAGTCGAGTGTTTCTGTTTCAATCAGTACACCCTGGCGCCCGGAGAAAAGAAGCTTTGGCCTGTGACTTTTTACATCAACCCCAAAATGTCCAAAGACGTGAAGACCATCACTTTGTCTTACACATTTTTTGAGGTAGGTTCTAGCGTATGAGCAATCTTGAGCAAGCCCCTAAGGCAAGCCCATCATTACTACGCGCTTTTGTCATGGTTGCATGGTCCTTCTTTGGCATTCGCAAAGGTTCTGAGCACCGTCAAGATCTCTTGACTGTCAAACCTCTGCAAATTGTCATCGTTGGCATTATTTGTGGTTTATTGTTTGTTTCGTTTTTGGCCTTCGTGGTCAACTTTGTCACGAGTTAAGTAGGAGAAGAGTTATGAGTGCCAATTCGCACGCCAACGCCCCACATTACTATGTGCCGGCCCCATCCAGGCACCCTGCCATGGCATCTTTGGGTTTGTTTTTCGTCATCATGGGCGCAAGCCAATTGGTGAACGACAGTCCTTGGGGTAAGTATGCTTTGTTGATGGGCATGGTCATTTGGTTGACCACCTTGTACCAATGGTTTGGTGATGCCATCGACGAAAGCCTGCATGGTCAATACGGTGCGCGCATCGACAAGTCCTTCCGCTGGAGCATGAGCTGGTTCATCTTCTCCGAAGTGATGTTTTTTGCGGCCTTTTTTGGCGCTTTGTGGTGGTCACGCATTCACGCTGTTCCCAATTTGGGCGGCGAAGCTAACAGCCTTCTTTGGCCTGGATTTACAGCGGACTGGCCTAGCATGGTCGCCGGCGCAACAGCCTCTCCAGCCAAGATCATTGAAGAATTCAAAACTGTCGGTCCCTTCTGGTTGCCAACCATCAACACGGCTTTGTTGTTGACTTCGGGTGTCACTATGACCATTGCGCATCATGCGTTGCGTGAAAACAATCGCGGCAAAACCATCGCATTCATGTGGATGACGGTTTTACTGGGCGTGATCTTCTTGCTGTGCCAAGGTTACGAATATGCTCACGCCTATTCAGACCTCAACTTGAAGCTGTCTTCTGGTATCTATGGTTCTACGTTCTACATGTTGACTGGCTTTCACGGTTTCCACGTGTTCGTGGGCATGTTGATGTTGCTCGTCATTACATTGCGTTTGCAAAAAGGTCACTTCACAGCGGACAGCCACTTCGGTTTTGAAGGTGCTGCTTGGTACTGGCACTTTGTGGACGTGGTGTGGTTGGGCCTGTACATCGTGGTGTACTGGTTCTAAGCAGAATTCAATTAAAAAAGCCCCTTCAAGGGGCTTTTTTTATGCGCCGACTGGGATGCCGGTGGGTTGGATCCAACCCATGACGTACGAGAAGATGATGGTCAAAAATAGAAAGACCGAGATGCCGATGCGCCACGTTAAAGCATTGGCCATCCGTTTGGCCTTGTCTTGCTCATCGGGCCCGCCGCGAACCATGAACAAACCAGCTGCAAGCAAGCTGCCAATAATGCCAACCAAGGCAATGATGATCCAATATTTCATCCTGCTATTATCCTTTCAAATGGCCAGCACCTTTCAAACATTCTGATGAGCACTTCGAACATGACTTCTGAAAGGGCAAATTTTGGGATGTTCTCAAAAACTTGGTTTGTCATCCTGCTGGCAACATTGTTGGTCTCTGGCATCACAGCCAAGCTAGGCTTTTGGCAATTGGGTCGTGCACAAACCAAAGAAGCACTGAATGCCATCACAGTGGCACGCCAATTAGAGCCTGCTTTGCGTAACGACGACTGGGCTTCTGGGGTCGTGCCCGAAGATTGGATGCAAAGAAGTGCAGATCTGGATGGGCAATGGTTGCCTCAATTCACGGTCTACCTCGACAACCGCAGCATGAAGTCGCAAACAGGGTTCTTTGTCCTCACGCCTTTTCAATTGAGCAGTGGTCCTGTTTTGTTGGTGCAAAGGGGTTGGGTTGCCCGTGATCGTGCGCGCAGTGATTTTTTGCCGCCCGTTCCAACACCTCAAGGCAAAGTCACCCTTCAAGGACGGGTTGTTCCTTCACCATCTAAATTGATGGAGTTGAGCGCACCTGCCCCCGTTCAAGAAGGGTTTAATCTGCTCAGGCAAAATATCGATTTACAAGAGTTTGGTCTTGAGACAAAACTCCCAATGCTTGCAACACTTCAGCAAACAAACGACGCATCCGATGGTTTGCTCCGCGAATGGCCAAAATCCATTTCGGGTGCCGATAAAAATCGCGGTTATGCGTTTCAATGGTTTGCTTTGTCTGCTTTAACCCTCATTCTCTTTGCTTGGTTCCAAGTCTGGAAAAAACGAAAACATGTCTGATCCCAAATCGCCTGATGACTTGAAGCCAATTGGTTTGACGGTCTACGATCTACCGCAACCCACATCCAGTTCATTGTCTGAATCCTCGCGGACGCGGGGAGGGCGTTTGTACATGATGTTGGTGCTATTGGCATGCGCTGCACCTGTTGTTTTGTCTTATTTAACTTACTACGTCATCCGTCCTGAAGGACGTGTGCACCACGGTGAATTGATTGAGCCACAACGCATGCTGCCGGCATGGAGTGCCAAAGATCTTCAAGGCAAAGAAACGCCGCTGGTCACTCTTAAAGGGCAGTGGCTACTGGTGGCCGTGGGCTCTGGCGAATGCGGTGAAAAGTGTGAGCGTCTGTTGTTTGTTCAACGCCAGTTGCACAAATTGTTGAACAAAGAAAGTGACCGTTTGGACCGTGTTTGGCTGCTGAACGATCAAGCTGCACCCAAGGGTGAACTTCTCTCGGCCATTGAGGGAGCAACCGTTTTGCGTGTGCCTGCTGATCAACTGTCTCAATGGTTAGCGCCTGCAAGTGGCCGTGCGCTTGAAGAGCACTTGTATTTAATCGATCCAATGGGAAACTGGATGATGCGCTTCAACTATCCAGATGATGCCAAAACTGTCGTTGACATGAAACGCGATGTGGAGCGCTTGTTGCGCGCATCAGTTTCGTGGGACAAACCAGGTCGTTAAGAACCATATGAAATCCAAAACACTCGCAACCTGGCTAACTTTTGTGTTGGGCCCTTTGGGTATTCATCGCTTTTATTTAAAAGGTCTCCAAGATACCTTGGGATGGTTCATGCCGATCCCTACTGCCTTGGGAGTTTGGGGCTTCGAGCGCGTTCAGGCCTATGGTCTGGACGACACCCTCAGTTGGGTTTTGCTGCCTATTTTTGGCATCCACATTGCTGCGTGTAGCTTGCAAGCCATTGTTTATGGCTTGTCTACACCCGAGAAATGGAATGCGCAATTCAACCCTCAAGCGGACCCCAAGGATTTGGCAGGTAAAAGCAATTGGTTGACTGTTTTTGGCATCATTTTTAGCTTGTTGATCGGTACTGCGGCCTTGATGTCAGCCATCGCTTATGGCACGCAGCGTTACTTTGAAAATGAGCTTGAGGCACAAGAAAAACTGGCCGCGCAGAAGTTGACCACCTCCATGGTTTTCATGAGCCCAAGTCGGGCTTGATCCCCTTTGGGTTGACGTGCTGCTAATTCAACAATTAAACTATTCCGCATGAGCCTCAAAATCGTTGTTTATTCCAAGTCCGCGTGCCCACAATGTGAGTCCGCCAAAATGCTCCTCAAAACACGTTCTTTGGCGTACGAGGAAATCAAAATTGATGACGAAGCCGAGCGAATGGCTTTTTATGAAAAATGCGGCCCATCTGTCCGTCAGATGCCCCAAGTTTTCATCAACGACCAGCGCGTGGGCGGGCTGGCAGGGTTGCAGGCGGCCTTGGCGCAACTCAGCCAATAAATGAACGCGACTCAAATTCAAAATGCCTTGGTCCTTTGCATGATTTTGGGCTTTGCCGCCACTGAAATCATCAGCCGTCGCTACAAAAACACCGTTCACGCTACTGCCAACGACACCAAGCTGGAACTTTTCATGTTCCTGAGTTTGTTGGCCATTTCACAGCCATTGGCCATGCTGGTCACTGCCAAGCTGGGTGCTTGGTTGGCACCCGAGTACAAAGATATTTTGGCCGACTGGCCGTGGTGGGGCATGGCGGGCATTTTGATTTTGTGTGATGACCTGACGCAGTATTGGTGGCATCGTCTTTCACACTCGCCCCTGCTTTGGCCCTTGCACCGTGCGCATCACTCAGCACATTACATGAGCATTCGAATTACTTTCCGTAATAATTTTTTCTACTACCTCATGATGCCTGGCCTGTGGTTGGCGGGTGTGCTCATTTATTTGGGCGTGGGTGGTTTGGTTTATGCGCTGTATGTCGTCGTCAAACTCACTGTCATTGTGGGCGCTCATTGCGCATGGCGCTGGGATGAGCCCTTGTACAAAATTCCAGCCTTGCGACCTGTGATGTGGGTAGTCGAGAGAACCATTTCCACACCGGCTACGCATTGGGCGCACCATGCCATCACGCAAAAAGACGGTGTGGGACATTACAAGGGCAACTTTGGTAACTTGCTGTTCATTTGGGACATCATTTTTGGTTCTGCCCACATCACTCAAAAGTATCCTGCACAAGTGGGGCTCAAAGACGATCAATTGTTTGGACAAGAACATTGGTATCACCAAATGTTCTACCCACTTTTTCAGTCCAAGCGCGAATACTCCGCCCTCAAATTTGGCGGCAAAATTTATGCAGAAGATGAGTGATTACAGTAGCGCCGATTTACGGCGCTACTTTTTTTAAGCGCATTAGTCAGGCTTTTGTAGCTTGTCTTGCGTCTTATGCAGGAAATCACTGGCATCGTGACGCTCGTGCAACTGTGTTTCCAGCGGGCCCATCACACGGTTCACCATGCGCCCTCGTTTGACCGCTGGGCGGGCTTCAATTTCATCAGCCCAACGAATGACGTTGGTGTACTCATGAACTTGCAAAAACTCGCCCGAGTCGTAACGTTCGCCTTTGGCCAGGCTGCCATACCAAGGCCAGATGGCCATGTCGGCAATGGTGTAGTCGTCACCACCAATGAAGCGATGATCGGCCAGACGGCGATTGAGCACATCGAGCTCGCGCTTGACTTCCATGGCAAAACGGTCAATGGCGTATTCAATTTTGATAGGTGCGTAGGCAAAGAAATGGCCAAAGCCGCCGCCTAAATAAGGTGCACTGCCCATTTGCCACATCAACCATGACATGCATTCGGTACGCTTGACCACATCGGTAGGCAAGAAGGCTTTGAATTTTTCAGCCAGGTAAAACAGGATGGAACCCGATTCAAAAACGCGAATGTCTTCTGGCCCACTGCAATCGAGCAGCGCTGGAATTTTGGAGTTGGGATTGACGCCCACAAAGCCGGAGCTGAATTGCATGCCTTCGTTGATGCGAATCAACCAGGCGTCATATTCAGCGCCTGTGTGGCCCAGCTCGAGCAACTCTTCCAACATCACGGTCACTTTGATGCCGTTGGGTGTACCCAAAGAATAAAGTTGAAGAGGGTGTTTGCCACGGGGCAGTGCTTGCTCGTGGGTAGCGCCCGCGACGGGACGATTGATGTTGGCAAATCGGCCGCCATTGGCCTTTTGCCAGGTCCAAACTTTGGGGGGGACGTAGGGTGTATCAGACATGTTGAACCTCATCGAAATTGGATGCAAGCGTACATGAGATTGTGGCGGATTCAAACTGGGAAAGTACGAGTTTTTCTCAAAACAAGAGTCCTATGGCGGTGGTGCTGATGAACACGATCAGTGCGCCTGTCATTCTGAGGCCATAACTTTTTCCGCCACTGACAAAGCTCAGAGCCGATTTGGAAAGAACGCTGGCAGCCAAAATGGCAATCACACCCCAGCGCGCCATTGCAGAAATCTCTTGCTGTGGTAGCGCCAGTTGCGAAATGCTGAAGGCTGCCGCATGAATTTCTGCAAAACCAATGATGACGGCAGAAATGAGCGTGCCGGTTTGACCGAAGATAGCGCCAATCCACGCAGACAAGAGGCTGATGCTGCTGATGCTGAAAGCAATGACAAAGACATGTTTGAGTTGAAATGCTTCTTGGGTGCTTGTTGGCAAAACATCACGTCGGATCATTTGTTTTTGAAAAAGAAATGCAGAAGTTGACAATAAGCTGAGACTGCCCAATGACAAAGGCAGTGCGACAGACTTCAGAAGTTCCAAGGAACTTGCGCCAAGAACCAGTGCAAACAAGATGAGTGAAGCCAACGTGGAGAGCAGCGCGGAAGCACAAGCGATGCTGGTGAGTGTGGGGTCATCTTTGGCTTTGCGCCCTAAATCCATGATCGCAGCCGTCGAAGAAATAAAGCCAGATAAAAAGCCAGCAATGGGCAAGCCATAGTTGAGCCCTGTTAAGCGAATGGCCAGATGTCCCAACATGCCCGTGCACATGATGATCACGACCACTTTCCAGATGCCAAAGGGCTTGAGCGCGCCCCACGGGTCGATGGCCTCTTGGGGAAGCAGTGGCAAGACGATCAAGGCCGCCGCAAAGAGGATCAAGGCATCTTCCAGCTCCTGCTCCGAGATCAATTCTTGACTGAATTTGCGAAGTGGTTTTTTGAGGAAGAGCAAACCTGCAACGACAACACCCAATGCCGCTGCCAATGGAGAGGAGCTGATGGCCAGCCCGCCGAGTAGCACGGTCATGACCAATGAGACCTCACCTGTCATGCCGGGATCGGATCGGAAAGATTTGAAGTAAGCAACTGCGACCAAGCAGCCAGTGACAATCAAAGTGATGGTGAAAATGGGCATTCCGAAATGGAATGCCACTGCGCCCATCAGCGCAGCCACAGTGTGCGTTCTAACGCCTGCCATCATGACGCCAGGCTGGTGCAATCTCTCACGGACGATGCCGATGAGAAAGCCGATGCACAGGGCTGTTAAAAAACCAAAGCTTTGTTCTTGGAAGGCCATTCAGTCATCTTATGCCTCATATGCCATCATGGGTAGATTGACGATCGTCACAAGATGACTGAATAAATCAGACCCATTACTTTTGAATGGCTTCTAAAGCAATGTCAATGCGCACTTCGTCACCCACGTAAGGTGCGTACTTGCCAGCGTTGAATTCAGAGCGCTTGATCACGGTAAAGGCATTGGCACCAATGGCGTCCTTCTTCAGCATGGGGTGTGCCATGGCTTGGAATGAAGTCACCGTCAAGTTCACCGCTTTGGTGATGCCCTTGATGGTCAATTGGCCTTCAATGGAAGCGGGTTTACCGTCTTGGAAGTTCACTTTGGTGGACTTGAAAGTTGCTTTTGGGAACTTGGCGGTGTCCAAGAAATCTTCACCTTGAATGTGGCCATTGAAATCGGCAAAGCCAGTGTTGACTGATTTCATGTCGATGCTGATGTCGACAGAACCCGTCTTGGCATCGGCATCAAACACCACACTGCCAGTGGTGCTGTCAAAGCGGCTGACTTGTGTGGAGTAGCCGAAGTGAGAGTAAGAGAAACGTGGAAAGGTGTGTGAACCGTCGATTTCAAAGGTTTTAGGCGCGGCCATGGCAGTGGTCACAGCCAAAGTTGTGAAAGCCAAAGCGGCGGCGATGCGATTGAGTTTTGTCATAGAGAAGCTCCTGGTTTAAAAAATTATTTGCTCGCGAGAGCGGTGATTTGAAAATTCACTTGAACCTCGTTCGCTACAGTGTCGAACTTGGCCCACATGCCCTCACCGATGTTGAAATCGGCGCGGCGCATCACAAAGCTGCCATTGAACATCCCCACATTGCCTTGTGCAGTTTGTTTCAACGGAAAGCTGATGTCCTTGGTTTGACCCTTGATGGTCAATTTGCCTGCCACTTCAAATTGATTGGCAGCTGTTTGTTTGATTTGGTTGCTCACAAAGACGGCTTTGGGGAATGCTGCGGTGTGAAACCATGACTTGCCTGTCACTTCTTGATCTGCCTCGCTAGAGCCAGTGTCGATAGAAGCCAAGTCGATTTCCAAAGTGGCTTTGGCTGCTGCAGGTTTGGTGGGATCAAAGTTCAGTTGCGCTGAAAACTTTTTGAACTTGCCATCCATGCCAACGCCCATTTGCTTGTAGCTGAAAGCGACGTTGCTTTTGGCCGCGTCAATGGCTTTGTATTCAACGGCGTGAGCGTTGAAGGTCAGCAGCACGGCGGCGAATGCAGTTCCAGTGGATTTGAGGATGCGTGATGTCATGATGCGTCTTGTTTGGGTTTGATGAAGGGGGCCATGCGTCGCAGTGTGTCGTCGCGGTCGATGAAGTGGTGTTTCAATGATGCCAAGACATGACCTGCAATCAGGGTCACCAAGGTCCAGCTCAAAGTTTCATGTACCTCTTCGAGCAAGTGACCCAGTGCTTTGTCTTTGCCAATCAAATCAGGTAGGGGTAAAACGCCAAACCACACGGTTTGCACACCTTTGGCCGAGCTCATCAGCCAGCCTGAGATGGGGATGATCAGCATGAAGGCGTACAAAGCAATGTGACCTGCATGCGCCAATCGCTGCATGTTGATAGACATGCTTTCTGCATAGGGCGGGGGTGGGCTGATCCAGCGCCATACCAAGCGAACCCAAACCAATGCAAAGATGCTCACGCCGGCCCATTTGTGCCAAGAAAAATATTGCAACTTCTCGGGCGAGAATTCCATGTCGCTCATGATGCTGCCCAAGACCACCAACCCAAAAATACCAAGTGCCATGGCCCAGTGAAGGGCTTTGGCGACGGGGGAGTAAGTACTGCGGTTCATGTCGTGCCTTTAAGTGAATGTGTAGCCGTCCATCGCAATGACATAACTGCTGATGCCGCGATAGAAAGCTTTGGCGTTGGCATCTTTGCCTGCGGCGCCCATGGCCACAAACAAAGGCAACAAATGATCTTCAGTAGGGTGCGATCGAACACCTTCGCGCGAATGCTGACGATAGTCCATCATGCGCTGAATATGGTGATTTGTCAGTTCGCTTTCCACCCAATCGGCAAAGCTCTGAACATAGGCGGGTGTTTGTCCGCCTTGCATGGCGGCCATTCGGTAATCACCTAAGTTGTGCGTGATGTTGCCAGAGCCAATGACCAAGAAGCCCTTGTGCGTCAGTTCTTCCAAAGCCTCGCCCATGGCCAGCGCATGGGCCGTGCCGGCATGGCTTTGAATCGACACCGCAATGATGGGAATGTCGGCATCGGGAAACATTTGACGCAGGGGTGTCCAGGCACCGTGATCAAGGCCACGTGTGGGATCGGTCGCGACGTTGTCAAAGCGCTTTTGCAAAGCTGCCACCACTTCTTGGGCGCCCTCAGGGCAGCCTGTTGCGGGGTATTTGATTTTGTACAGCGCTTCAGGAAATCCGTAAAAGTCGTAAATGGTTTCCAGTTGTGTGGCCGTGCTCACCGTGGGAACGGCCGTGTCCCAGTGAGGGCTGACCACGATGATGGCGCGAGGTGTAGGCAACTGGCTGGCCAATTGACTCATGGCAGCGCCTGCTGCGCCAGGGTCTAGCGCAAAGGTGGGCGCGCCGTGAGGCACAAAAATGGCGTTGCGAAGGGTTTCCATGCAGGTCTCCAAGGGGATGGGCGAACTGTAGGTTTTAAATTGGTTTTAAAAAAGTAGCTAATTTGCAAATATTTGTTGCAAAATTAGCAACAATGGACAAATTCAACGCAATGCAAGTTTTCGTGCGCGTGGCTGAAGCGGGCAGTTTTACAGCTGTTGCCAATCAGCAGAATGTCGCGCGATCCATGATCACCCGCCAAATTGCTGGGCTGGAAAAACAACTTGGCAGCAAGTTGATTGTTCGCAGCACGCGCAGCCTCACCTTGACCACAGCGGGTGCGGCTTATCTCGAGCGTTGCCGTGTCATTTTGAACATGGTGGATGCCGCCGAGACCAGCCTTTCGGAAGAGAAGGTGGAGCCACGCGGGCGCATTCGATTGGGGCTGCCGCTTAGCTTTGGATTGCAGCGGCTCATGCCCACTTTGGCGGAGTTCTCCAAGCTGCACCCACACATTCAACTCAGCATGGACTTCTCGGACAGGCGCTCCAACCTGATTGAAGAAGGCATTGATGTGTCGATTCGCATCACGGCCAACTTGGACCCCAGCGACATCGTTCGCAAATTAGGCGCCTGCAAAATCCTCACCTTGGCGTCGCCTGACTATTTGGCGCAACACGGCACACCCAAGCATCCGCGTGATTTGCAAAACCATGAGTGCCTGGCCTATTCCATGGACATGAAGCCAGCGAACTGGATTTATGAAGCGGGCGGTAGCAACTTCAACGTACCCATCAGAGGACGCATGATGGCCAACAATGGTGAAGCCCTAATGAAGGCAACGGCTGCGGGTATTGGCATCACGCGACAACCCGACTTCATTGCACAACCGTTCTTAGACGCTGGTGAAGTGGTGGAAATCTTGAAAAAATTTGCGATGGACCCGCTTGGCATTTACGCTGTGTTGCCCAGCAATCGCTACATCCCGCATCGGGTTTCGGTGTTGATTGAGTACTTGTCAGCTGCGCTCAAATCTTGAAACGCCCTCTAAAATCGAAACAGCATGACACGAGAAGAAATCAAATCCCACACCATCGTCACTTTGGCAAGTGCTGAAGAGATGGCGCTTCAACTTCGCCAAAGGCGGCAGCTCAAGGGTCGACAAGCTGACGAGACTTCGCTGCAAGAGGTCCAGCAGTTGCTGGGCATGGCGTCCGACGTTCTCAAGGAGCGGCGCGATTTGCTGATTGAGCATCTGCACAAGCTCAATGACACGCACCGCGGTTTGCATCAGCGTCACTTGGTGGCATTGGCCAAGCTGATGAACATGGCCATGGCCGAAGTTTATGAGGTAGCCACGTTCTACCACCACTTTGAAGTCCTTCAAGATGGTGAGCAAGCGCCACAGTTCACAGTGCGTGTCTGCGACGGACTGAGCTGTGACATGGCGGGTGCGGCCACATTGCTTGGCAAGTTGCAGGCATCGCTGGGTGCTGATCAGGTCAAAGTGGTCGCAGCGCCTTGCATGGGTCGTTGTGAGCAAGCGCCGGTTGCCGTGGTGCATCAACATGAAATAGGGCATGCGTCCGTAGACCAAGTGATGCAAGCCGTTCAAGCGAAAGCGATTGAAGCTGTGGTGCCCGACTACATTGACTTCAATGCCTATGTGGCCGATGGTGGTTACGAATTGCTTCAAGCGTTGGACAAAGGTACTTCAGATACAGAAGCCGTCTTGAAAGCCATGGAGGATTCAGGTCTGCGCGGCTTAGGCGGTGCAGGATTTCCAGCGGGTCGCAAGTGGCGCATTGTGCGCGAGCAAGTTGCGCCTCGCTTGATGGCCGTCAACATTGATGAAGGTGAGCCAGGCACCTTCAAAGACAGAACTTATTTAGAACGAGATCCCCATCGGTTTTTGGAGGGCATGCTGGTGGCAGCCCATGTGGTGGGCATTGATGCCATTTACATTTATTTGCGCGACGAATACCATGGCTGTCGAAAAATTTTGGAAACTGAACTGGCCAAGCTTCAAGCCAATGCGCAAGTGGTCTTGCCCAAGATTGAATTGCGCCGAGGCGCTGGTGCTTATATTTGCGGCGAAGAGTCCGCCATGATTGAAAGCATTGAAGGCAAACGGGGTGAACCCCGCATGCGGCCGCCTTACATTGCACAGGTCGGCTTGTTTGGCAGGCCGACGCTGGAACACAACTTTGAAACCCTTTACTGGGTGCGCGACATTGTGCAAAAAGGACCTGAGTGGTTCTCTGGTTACGGCCGTCACGACCGCAAAGGTTTGCGAAGCTTCAGTGTCAGTGGGCGTGTCAAAAAGCCAGGTGTGAAGCTGGCGCCTGCAGGCATCACCATTGCAGAGTTGATTGAAGAGTATTGCGGTGGCATGCAAGAAGGCCACAAGTTCTACGCCTACTTGCCCGGCGGTGCTTCTGGCGGCATTCTGCCTGCATCTTTGAAAGACATTCCGCTCGACTTTGACACCCTGCAAGCCTATGGCTGCTTTATTGGTTCAGCGGCGGTCATTGTGTTGGGGCATCAAGACTCAGCACGGCACGCTGCGCTCAACATGATGAACTTCTTTGCACACGAAAGTTGTGGGCAGTGCACGCCTTGTCGCGTGGGAACTGCCAAAGCTGTTCAGCTGATGCAAGCCCCTGTTTGGGACGCCACCACCTTGGAAGATTTAAACCAAGTGATGAGCGACGCTTCGATTTGCGGTTTGGGACAAGCGGCCCCCAATCCCATTCGATGTGTCCAAAAATATTTCCCACAGGAGATCATCTAAATGAACGCCCCTGTGTCCAAAGAATTGCTGGCGCCACCTAGCGTTGAATTCAAACTCAATGACCAAACCGTGGTCGGCTTTGAAGGTGAGTCCATTCTCAATGCGGCCAAGCGACATGGCATTGAGATTCCGCACCTCTGCTACAAAGAAGGCATGCGCGCAGATGGCAATTGCCGTGCATGCGTGGTGGAAATCAAAGGCGAAAGAACGCTGGCCCCCAGCTGCTGCCGCAATGTCACCCCAGGCCTTGAGGTCTTGAGCCAAAGCCTTCGCGCCAAAAAGAGCCAAGAGATGGTGTTGGAGTTGTTGCTGTCGGATATGCCTGATCAGGGTTACAAATGGACAGAAGCAGGGCAACATGGTGAGCTGAGCGATTGGGCGCAGGCCATGAATGTCACGGTCAGACCTGAACTTCAAAGTCTGCGGCGGGAGCAGCCTTCGGCTGATGTCTCGCATCCGGCCATGGCTGTCAACTTAGATGCATGCATTCAGTGCAACCGATGTGTTCGTGCTTGTCGTGAAGAGCAAGTGAACGATGTCATCGGCTATGCACATCGCGGTGCGCACAGTCAAATTGTGTTTGATGTGCAAGACGACATGGGCAGTAGCAGTTGCGTTGCTTGTGGCGAGTGTGTGCAGGCTTGCCCTACCGGGGCACTGATGCCCAAGACGCAAGTGGGCTCGCAAGTGGTTGATCAAAAAATCGACTCTGTGTGCCCCTTCTGCGGTGTGGGCTGCTTGCTCACTTACAACGTGAAAGACAATCGCATTGTGAGTGTGGAGGGGCGAGATGGTCCCGCCAACCACAATCGCCTTTGTGTCAAAGGTCGTTTTGGATTTGATTACATCCAGCACCCGCAGCGTCTCACAGTACCGCTGATTCGCAAAGCAGGCGTGCCCAAGGACCCAGAAGCCATTCAACACCTCAATCGCAATGCCGCGCAGTGGTCTGATGTTTTCAGAGAAGCCACATGGGAAGAGGCGCTGGCCATAGGTGCTGGCAAATTGAAACAATTGCGAGATGTGCACGGCCCTAAATCTTTGGCGGGCTTTGGTTCCGCCAAAGGCAGCAACGAAGAAGCCTACTTGTTCCAAAAATTGGTGCGAACAGGCTTTGGCTCTAACAACGTTGACCATTGCACGCGCTTGTGCCATGCCTCTAGCGTGTCTGCATTGCTAGAGGGCGTTGGCTCTGCCGCTGTCAGCAATCAGGTGAACGATGTGGAACATGCTGGCTTGATTTTGGTCATAGGTTCCAACCCTACAGCCAACCATCCTGTGGCCGCTACCTGGATGAAAAACGCTGCCAAGCGCGGGACCAAGATTGTCTTGGCAGATCCCCGTGTCACCGACATTGGCAAACACGCTTGGCGCACATTGCAGTTCAAGCCCGATACCGATGTGGCCATGCTCAATGCACTGATCTACACCGTGATTGAAGAAGGCTTGGTCGATCAGGATTTCATTCAAACACGTGCCAACAACTACGAAGCACTTAAGCAAAATATTCAGGGCTATAGCCCCGAAGCCATGGCGCCCATATGCGGCGTACCGGCAGCAACGTTGCGTGAAGTCGCGCGTGAATTTGCCACCAGTAAAGCGGCGATGATTTTGTGGGGCATGGGTGTCAGTCAACATGTGCATGGCACCGACAATGCGCGTTGCCTCATTGCCTTGGTTACAGTAACAGGACAGATTGGAAAACCCGGTTCAGGCCTGCATCCCTTGCGCGGTCAAAACAACGTGCAGGGTGCCAGCGATGCGGGCCTCATTCCTATGATGTACCCTAACTACCAACGCGTCTCTAACCCCGATACCCACGCTTGGTTTGAAAAATTTTGGAACACACCCTTAGACAGTCAACCCGGCTACACCGTTGTCGAGATCATGCACAAGGCCTTAGCCGATGACGCAGATCCGCACAAAATTCGCGGCATGTATGTCATGGGCGAAAACCCCGCCATGAGCGATCCAGATTTGAACCATGCAAGGCATGCCTTGGCATCGCTAGAGCACTTGGTGGTGCAAGATATTTTCATGACCGAAACCGCGTGGTTGGCCGATGTGGTTTTGCCTGCAACGGCATGGCCAGAAAAAACTGGCACCGTGACCAACACCGATCGCATGGTGCAAATGGGTCGACAAGCTGTGGATGCACCAGGCCATGCCAAGGCTGATTTGTGGATCGTTCAGCAAATGGCCAAAGGCATGGGCTTGAATTGGCACTATGAAGGTGAGCATCATGGTGTGGCGGCGGTCTACGAAGAAATGCGCCAAGCCATGCACGAAGTGATCAGCGGCATTTCATGGGATCGCTTGGCGCGCGAGTCCAGTGTCACGTACCCTTGCCTGACAGAAGAAGACCCAGGCGAGCCCATCGTCTTCAAAGAGCATTTCGCAACAGACGATGGCCGGGTTCATTTGGTGCCAGCTGACATCATTCCTGCCAATGAGAGACCCGACGCGCAATATCCCTTTGTGCTGATCACGGGCAGGCAGCTCGAGCACTGGCACACGGGTAGCATGACGCGAAGAGCCACCGTGCTTGATGCCATTGAACCTGAAGCAACGGCGTCTTTGTGTGGTGCTGATTTGCTGTCCTTGGGAGTGAATGCGGGCGACGTCATCACCTTGACTTCACGGCGTGGCGAAGTGACTTTGCGGGTTCGTCGTGACGATGGCACACCGCAAGGCGCCGTGTTTGTACCCTTTGCTTATTATGAGGCGGCAGCCAATTTAATGACCAATGCCGCGCTTGACCCGGTTGGCAAAATTCCTGAATTCAAATATTGCGCCATTGCCGTCAAGGCAGGCGGCCAATTGTCGGAAGCTGTGGGATTTTTTCAAGCGCCTGCGTGAGGACTTTGTTTTTTGTAGCGCTCATGCCCCGTGCGACGCAAATCGCAAGCGGGGCAGGTGTTGCAGCCGTAACCCCAAGCGTAGCGGTGCGTGCGGTCACCCAAGTAGCAAGTGTGAGTTTCTTCTTCGATCAAAGAAACCAAAGTCTGTCCGCCTAATTTCTCTGCCATGGTCCAGGTCTGCGCTTTGTCGAGCCACATCAAGGGTGTCTCGAGCACCAAGCGCGTGTCCAGGCCCAAACTCAAAGCCACTTGGAGCGCTTTGAGGGTGTCGTCTCGGCAATCAGGGTAACCAGAGTAATCAGTTTCGCACATGCCGCCCACAATCATTTTGAGTTGGCGACGGTAAGCAATGGTGGCAGCAAAGGTGAGGAACAACAAATTGCGACCTGGCACAAAGGTGTTGGGCAAGCCGTTTTGCTGCATCTCAATGGCTTTGTCGGCTGTGAGTGCCGTGTTGCTGATTTGCCCCAGCAAGCTGAGGTCTAGCATGTGGTCTTCGCCAAGCTTGTGGGCCCACTGCGGAAATTGTTGCTTGATGCCTTTGATGAAGTGTTCGCGGCAGGCCAATTCAATGACGTGCCGCTGGCCATACTGAAAGCCAATGGTTTCAACGCGCTCGTATCTTTCGAGTGCCCAAGCCAAGCAGGTGGCGGAGTCTTGGCCACCTGAAAACAGGACAAGGGCAGAGGTGTTGAAAGTGGACATTGAAATTGCGCAGAAGCTGAAGTTCTGGCAATTTTATTTCTTTAACAGGTGCTTGCGCCTTATCACATCAATCCAGACCGCCACAATGACCACGGCACCAATGGCCATCATCTGTTTGAACTGAGAGACTTCCATCAAGTTCATGCCATTGCGAATCATGGTGATCAGCACAGCACCTAGCAAGCTGCCCCAAATGCTACCCCGGCCACCAAACAACGAGGTGCCGCCCAAAATCACAGCAGCTATGGCATCGAGTTCAAACATCTGCGCCATCTTGCCGCTGGACGAATCCATGCGGGCCATCAACACGATGGCACCCAATGCACAAGACAAACCCGAGATGACGTACACACCCAGCTTGTACCAACGGATGTTGATGCCGACTTGGCGCGCGCCCATTTCATTCGAGCCCATGGCGTACACATAGCGGCCAATTTTGGTGCTCGACAAAATGAAGGCCATCACCACAAAGAAGATGCCCGTGATCAGTGTGGGCATGGGAATGCCCAACACTTGTCCGTAGCCCAAGAAGGGCAGGGGATCGGGCAAGCCAGCGTTGTCAAAGCCGCCCGTCAGGTCAAACGCCAATCCGCGCCACAAGGTCAGGCCACCCAAGGTGACGATGAAGGCGGGAATGCCCACAAACGCCACCAAGTAGCCATTGAACAAACCCACTGCAGCGCCAATGCCCAATGCCACCAGCATGGCCGCATAAGGATCGACGCCCACCTTGATCATCAAGTGGCCGGCCACTGCGCCGGCCAAGGCGGTGAGCGCGCCCACCGCCAAATCCACGCCGCCCGTCAAGATCACAAAAGTTTGACCGCCCGCCAACAAGGCAATGACCGAGGCTTGCACCAAGATATTGGACAAATTGCCAGTCGTTAAGAAGTACGGTGAAGCCACTGTGAGCAGTGCGCCCAATACGAGCACTGCCACCAGGGCGCCGTACCATTCTTGTCGGGTGATTGATTTCATGTCTGAGAGCGATCGTGAATTACTTGGCTTTGACTTTCATGAACTGACCCACGCCCGAGTCGGCTGCGAATTTGTCCACGTTGGAGGGCAGCACCAAGAATGAACCGGTGTCGATGCGGGCTTCAACCTTTTTGCCTTGTGCGGCAGCGACGGCAGTTTCCACGCCCACTTGGCCAATCTTGGCCAACATTTGTGCCGCGTTGGCTTGTTGCCAGCCTTGCTTCATCATGTCCAAGCCGCCGGGTGAACCGTCAAAGCCTGCGATTTTGATGTCGCCTGGTTTTTTGCCTGCAGCCATCAATGCAGCTTTTGCGCCCAATGCACCGCCGTCCCATGCACAAGCAATCACCTTGGCATTGGGGTTGCTGCGAAGAGCTGCTTCCACGCCGTTTTGCGCCATGGTCTGGTCCCATGTTGTGGGCACTTCCACAATCTTCACGTTCTTACGGCCAGCGTTCAAGGCGTCAATGAAACCCTTCTTGCGCTCTTGACCTGTGGACTGACCTTGGTCGCCTGTCACGTAAATCACGGTGTCGCCATCTTTGATCTCGCCAGCGGCCCACTTGCCTTGCACGTTGGCGGCTTTGATGTTGTCGGTCGCCACATACGAAGTGATCTTGGCACCGGTGATGCCTGTATCGACTGCCACCACGGCAATGCCAGCGGCCAAAGCTTTGTTGATGGCGGGGGCAATGCCTGCTGAATCAACAGGGGCGATGGCAATGGCGTTGACCTTGCGCGTGATCATGTCTTCCACGATGGCCAGTTGTTTGGAGAGCTCACCTTTTTCGGCAGCCAGTTCAATGAACTTGACGCCAGGTGCAGAGCCAGCTTTCTTGGCGCCGCCGTTGATCAGGGTCCAACCTTCATTGGTGTTGCCGTTGGTGATGTAGGCCACGGTCACGTCGGCCGCCATGGCCGAGGTGAACAAAGTGGCTGCAGCTGCCGCAATGGCCAAACGGCCAAAAGTACGTTTTGTGATCATGGGGTATCTCCGTTGTTTGAGGTTATGAAGCCAGAAATTCCTTTTACTGACTGCCGGTGTATTTGAATCGAAAAGCCGACTAAGTAAACCTAGTAGTTTTACTAATGCAATGTTTTTGAAAATCCGCGATGCTTGCGACCCATGGAAAGTTTGTGCGCCTGCTGCGCCCCTTTGGGATCTTGAAAATGTCAAAAACTGTTTTAGAAATCAACCACTTAACCAAGCACTACGGGGGCGTGAAAGCGCTCACCGATGCGCATTTTCAGCTGTTGCCAGGGGAGCATGCAGCCATCGTGGGGGACAACGGTGCAGGCAAAAGCACCTTTGTGCGGCTCATCACCGGTGTGGAGCAACCCAACGAGGGCGACATCTTGCTGGAGGGCCAGAAGGTGAGTTTTGCATCGCCCTTGGACGCACGGGATCAAGGCATTGAGACGGTGTACCAAACTTTGGCCTTGGCCGAAGACCTAGATGTGCCAGCCAATATTTTCTTGGGCCGTGAAATCACCCGCTTGAACTTGGGCCCTCTGTCCATCTTGAACCACAAGGCCATGCGCGAACAATCGGCCAGCATGTTGGCCACCACGGGTGTGAAGATTCAAGACATGTCTGAAAGTTTGCGCGGCATGTCGGGCGGCCAGCGCCAATGTGTGGCCATTGCGCGTGCCGCAGGTTTTGCCAAGAAACTCATCATCTTGGACGAACCCACTGCGGCCTTGGGCGTACAAGAAACAGCGCGCGTGGAGCAGATCATCAAAGGGCTGAAGCAACAAGGCATACCCCTCATCATCATCAGCCACAACTTACGCCAAGTGTTTGACTTGGTCGATCGCATCTGGGTGTTCCGTCAGGGGCGCATCATTTGTAGCCGTCTCACACGTGAAACCAGCCCCGAAGAAATTGTGGGCTTGATCACCGGTGCCATCGATCCAGCGTCCTTGAAATCTGAAGCGAGCGTCGCATGTTGAAAGGCATTGATCCACTGCTCACGCCAGAGTTGCTCATGCATTTGAGCGCCATGGGGCACGGCGAGTGGGTGGCTGTGGTGGATGCCAATTTCACCGCCGATTATTTGAGTCAGGGCAAGCCCGTGGTTCGCCTGCCTGGGCATTCACTTGAGCGTGTCTGCAAAGCTGTCTTGTCAGTCTTTCCATTAGCGGCAGATGTGGCGCAACCCGTGGCTTTCATGCGGGTGTGCAACAGTCCAGAAGGCCATGCTACGGAAGCGCAGCAAGCGGTGATTGATTTGGCGGTGGCGGAAGGTTTGCATCCATCACACGTCGAATCGGTGGAACGGTTTGCGTTTTACGACAAAATCAAAAGCGCCAGTTTGCTGGTGCAAACCGGTGAAGGCACGGCCTACGGCAATGCGATGTTTTGTAAAGGTGTGATTCTGTTTTGAACAAAAGCGCTTCTTCTCACCGCATGCGGGGCTCCAACCATGTGGGCATGCGTCAGTTCAATGAGCGAATTGTGTTGCAAGCTATTCGCCACCACGGTGCCATTCCCAAAGCCGATCTGGCGCGCTTGACCCAACTGTCAACCCAAACGGTGGCCATCATCGTGAGCCGTTTGATGGATGAAGGTTTGCTGCTCAAGCAAGCCCGCGTTCGCGGCAAGATTGGCCAACCCTCCGTGCCCTTGTCTTTGAACCCCGAAGGTGCGTTCAGCGTGGGCATTCAGGTGGGGCGTCGCAGTTTGGAGTTGTTGGTCGCCAACTTTTGTGGCGAGCAAGTGCAGCGCATCGAAGTGCACTACGAATTCCCTGAACCCGATGCTTTGTTTGCTGCCATTGCCAAAGGTTTGAAAACGCTCGAAAAGCGCATGGGCGAACATTGGTCGCGTGTGGTCGGTGTGGGCTTGACTGCGCCTTTGTCGCTTCACAAATGGGCTGACCTGATGGGCGGTGAGGCCGCTCAAGCGCTGACGCGCTGGGAGCACATTGATCTGCAAGCGCAGGTTCAACAACTCACCAACTTGCCGGTGGTGTTTGCCAAAGACACCACGGCCGCGTGTGTGGCCGAACTGTTGCAAGGGCAGGGGCGACGCATTCGCAGTTTCTTGTATGTGTTTGTGGGCACCTTCATTGGGGGTGGTTTGGTCATGTCGGGCCACATCGTGAATGGTGAACGAGGCAATGCTGGCGCCATCGGCTCTTTGCCTGTGGGTTTGTCAACAGAACGTTCAGGCATGCCACCGCAGCTTTTGCAAATGGCTTCGGGTTGGCAATTGGAGCAAGCTTTGATGGCGGCAGGGCATGACCCGTTGCTGGTGCATCAAGAAGACATCATGAACCCGAGTTATGAAGGTCTGACGCAGGCTTGGTTGGCACAAGCCAGCGAGTCCTTGGCCATGTCGGTGGCCACTTCTGCCGCCTTATTGGATTTGGATGCGGTGGTGTTAGACGGCTCTTTGGGTGAGCCCTTAATGACCGCCTTGATGGCCGCCACCCAAAAAAAGTTGGCGCAGTATCGTTTTGATGGCATTCATCAGCCAGCCCTGCTCAAAGGCCAGGTGGGTGCGCATGCGCGCGCGTTGGGTGGCGCCTTGTTGCCCATGCACAGTCAGTTTTTTCCAGACAAAGAAATTTTCTTGAAACAAGATCAGGGTTAATTTCGGAAAGCAAATTCATCTTTCAAGATCGACTGCTTTTCAGTTTGTGGTGTTGCTGGCAAAAATCCCTCAGAAAGTTGGCAACCGATTGCGTGGCCAATGAGGCATCTCTTTCGGGCAACAACAAACCCAAGGGGTCAAACGGAAGTTTCTCTTTCAAATTGACCGTGGTCAGTTGCTGTGCATTTTTCAATTGCTGAAAAACACTGGCGGGCACCAGCGTCAGCAGCGGCCTTTGCTGCATCATGGCCCAGGTCATGGACGACACCCGCGTGATCACGTGGCAGGTGTTGGGCGTGAATTTGTACTGTTGACTGAGTGCTTCGAATTTTTCGCGTGCGGCTGAACCGATGGGGGACAAGACCCAAGTTTCTTGGCTCAATTCTTTCCATGTCACTTTGGACTTTTTGGCGAGGCGGTGTGAGGGGTTGCAGACCACCACAAATTCATCGGCCATCAAAGCTTGAAACTGCCAGCCTGCAGGGCTTTGTGCGGGCTGGCGGCAGACCCCTATGTCAATGTCGCCTTGGTTGATGGACGCAAACTGTTCGTTCAGTTCGGCTTCGTGAATGTGCAGCTGAATGCCCGGAAATTGGGCATTCAAAGCTGGCACAGCCTCTACCAACAAGCCATTGATGCCTGCGGTTGAGGCTTTGATGCGCACCACGCCTTGCCCCAGGGTGGACCTGTCGGCAATCGCCTCTGCACTGGTGCTCAAGCCCAATAAGCATTGCCGAGCCATTGGCAACAAATCTTGGCAGGCCTGTGTAGGCAAGACGCCACGCGCATGTCGGTGAAACAGTTTCACTTCCAACAATTCCTCCAAGTCGGCCAGTAACTGCGTCACGCCAGGTTGGGTCATGCCAATGGACTCAGCGGTGCGCTTGACGCTGCCCAGTTCAGTGAGACGAACCAAAACTTCGAAATGTCGAAACCTGGCTTTGGACATCAGGCGGTTGAGCAGAACTTTGGCGGAAATTGACATATCAGTGTTACTTATACCTAAGGTGCCAATTCTATTTCTCTTCGAGCAAATAGCACTCCACAATGCGTCAAAACAAAAGGAGACTCCCATGACACTGACCCGTCGAAAACTAAGCGCCGCCTTGGCAGCAGGCATTGCCAGCACTTGGGGTGCTGGCGTGGCTTGGGCGCAGAGCTATCCGCAAAAAGCAGTCAAGCTGGTGGTGGGCTCACCCCCAGGTGGACCTTCAGACTTTTTGGCGCGTGTCTTGGCCGATTCGATTGGGCCCGGCATGGGGCAAAACTTCATTGTTGAGAACAAGCCAGGCGCCAGTGGCATGCCTGCGGCTGATCAGGTGGTCAAGGGCGTTGCCGATGGCCATCAGTTGCTGATTTCTGGCCCAGCATCTATTGTGGTGATGCCGCACATGTTCTCCAAAATCACCTACGACCCGATGCGGGAGTTGGTGCCAGTCACCATGTTGGGTGCAGGCGCATTTGTGCTGGTTGTGCATCCTTCGGTTAAGGCCAATAACGTCAAAGATTTGATTGCCCTGGCCAAAGCCAATCCCAATCAGCTCACTTATGGATCTGGTGGCAATGGTTCATCGGGCCATTTGTGCACAGAGTATTTCAATGGCCTAGCGGGCGTCAAAATGACGCACATCCCCTACAAGGGCGACGGCCAGGCGGTGGTCGATTTGTTGGCCGGTCAGATTCAAGTGATGTTCACCGCCCCCAATGTGGCCATGGCCCATGTGAAGTCAGGCAAGCTGCGTTTGCTGGCGGTGACCACCAAAGAACGCGTCAGTTCCATGCCCGACATCGCAACAGTGCACGAGATGGGTGTGAAAGATTTTGAGTACCTCGGCTGGATCATTGTCTTTGCACCTGCCGCCACGCCGCCTGCTGTGGTGGATCAACTGTCAAGCGCATGGTTGAAGGTGAAGAACACGCCCGCCATTGCGCAAAAACTCAACGAGTTGGCCATGGCCGCACCAGAGCGTTACAGCGCGCGCCCCGCTCTGCAAGACTTTGTCAAATCTGAATACGTCCGCTTGGGCAAACTCATCAAAGACAACAACATCAAGTCAGAGGTTTGAACGTGAGCTTTGAATCTTTGGCTGTGCAGCGATGGGCTTTGCCCAATGGTATCGAGTTGCACGGCGTGCGCGCAGGCAATGGCGTGCCTCTCATCTTCATTCATGGCGCCATGGGCGATTGGCGTTCATGGGAAGCGCAGTGGTCTGCTTTTACAGCGCACTTTGATTGCATTTCTTACAGCCGTCGGTTCAGTTTTCCCAATCAGAACCATCAACCCTCGCCGCACCATTCGGCGTTGGACGAAGCACAAGACCTTGTGCATTTGTTGAACTTGCTCAACATTGACAAGGCCATCTTGGTGGGCAGCTCTTATGGCGGCTTTACGGCTTTGGCCCTTGCGGTTCAAGCGCCACAACGCATTCAAGCGCTGGTGGCCGTTGAGCCGCCCATGATGAAGTATGCGTATTTCACACCCGAAGGCCGAGACATTGCCGACGCATTTCGAACAGGCACCATTGAACCTGCCAACGCCGCGTTCAGAGAGGGTGACGATGTGCTTGCAGCGCAAATCATGACAGGTGGCATCAATGGTGCGACCTCCGCAGTGGCGTCGGGTGCGGCCATGGAAAAGCGTTTGCAGAATTTGCAAGCCATGAAAATGATCGCGTTGTCGAGCGATGAGTTTCCGCTCATTCCGCCTGAACAATTGGCGGCTTTGCCGATGCCTGTGCTGTTGATGTCAGGGTTGAATACGCAGCCTGTGCACAAGGCCATCTTCGACAACGTGGTCGTCGCGATGCCCAACGCCAAAGCGGTGCGTGTGGCCGGTGCCGGTCATGGCGTCAGTCGAGAGCAAGCGGCATTTTTCAACACCACGGTGTTGGCTTTTTTGGCAGAATCCTCGACGCTTTGAATTGGCTGCGCAGGGCTGCTCAAATGCGGGGTTTCTTGGCTCATAATTTGGCCATGAAGATTCTGAACACAGCGCTTTTCATCCGCCAAGGCAAGTCATGACAACGCCCCTTTATGACTTTGCCATTGTGGGCGGCGGGATGGCCGGGGCTTCTGTCGCGTATCGCTTGGCACCTTCAGCGTCGGTTGTGTTGTTGGAGCGAGAGTCACAGCCTGGCTATCACACCACGGGTCGGTCGGCTGCCATGTTCATGGAGAGTTATGGGCCACCCGGTGTGCGAGCCTTGACGCGTGCCAGCCGGCAGTTTTATACAGCACCACCGCCACAGTTTTCAGCGCATTCATTGCTCAGCCCTAGGGGCGCACTGTATGTGGCTCAACAAGACCAAGCGGAAGCTTTAAGACACGTCGCCGAAGAGTTGGGACAAAGCATTCCCAACCTCGCACATTTGTCAGCTCAACAAACCTTGGCGCTGGCGCCTTGCCTCAAACCCGATCAGCTGCTTGGCGCCTTGTGGGACCCCGACTCACAAGACATTGATGTCAATGCACTGCTTCAAGGATTTCTCAAAGGTTTTCAAAAAGAAGGCGGCCACTTGCAGTGCAATGCCGAAATGGTCGAAGCGAAATTTGTGCAAGATCATTGGTGTCTACGACTACAAAATGGTACCGAAGTGCGTGCCAAATGTGTGGTCAATGCCAGCGGTGCATGGGGTGATGCTGTTGCCAGCATTGTGGGCGCCAAACCGATTGGCTTGGTGCCACGCCGACGAAGTGCTTTTACCTTCAAAGCGCCGGAGGGCACTGACACCAAAGCATGGCCAGCAATTGTCGGCATTGAAGAAGACTGGTATTTCAAACCCGATGCCGGTCAGCTGTTTGGCTCGCCTGCCAATGCAGACGACACCTTTGCGCACGACGTCTTGCCAGAGGACATGGACATTGCGCTGGGCATCGACCGCATCATGGCCGCGACAAATTTGAACATCCATCGGCCCACCAGCACCTGGGCGGGCTTGCGCACATTTGCCCCAGACGGCGAAATGGTAATTGGCTTTGACGATGCTTGTCCTCAATTCTTTTGGTTGGTAGGGCAGGGCGGCTACGGCATTCAAAGTGCAGCGGGCTATTCCAGTTTGGCAGCATGTTTGCTTCAGCAGCAAGTTATCACCCCTGAGCTTGAAGCATGCGGCGTCGATGCCAGCATGTTTTACGTCCAACGATTGAGAAAATAAAAGGAGACGACTTTGAACAATTCAAAACGACAATGGCTGCAAACCAGCCTGCATGGCTTGGTGATCAGCGCATTCACAATGGGTGCACTCAGCACCGTCACTGGCGCCATGGCCCAAGCGGCCTACCCCAGCAAACCGATCAGTCTGGTGGTGCCATACCCACCGGGTGGTGCCACTGACATCATTGGTCGCATCATGGCGCAGGCCATGACCAAAAGCTTGGGTCAGCCGGTTGTGGTTGAAAACAAAGCGGGTGCAGGCACGGTCATCGGTGCAGCCGAAGTGGCGCAAGCACAAGCGGATGGTTACACCTTGTTGATCAGCTCCAACACTACCTTCACGGTCAATCCTGCCATCAAGGTCAAATTGCCTTATGACCCCGCTAAGAATTTTGAATCGGTGGCCGGCATTGGATCGTCGCCTTTGGTGTTATTGGCCAACCCCAATGTACCTGTGAAAACTGTGAAAGAGCTTGTCGCTGCAGCCAACCAGCCCAGCGCCAAGTTTGCCTTTGGTTCATTCGGCAGTGGCACCACATCGCATTTGGCGGGTGAGATGTTCAAGTACATGGCGGGTGTGGACATTTTGCATGTGCCTTACAAAGGCAGCGCGCCGGCCATGACCGATTTGATTGGTGGTCAAATTCAGTTCACTTTTGACACCAATGTCGCTGCGCTTCCCATGTTGCGCGCAGGCAAAGTCAAAGCCATTGCGGTCACCTCTGCACAGCGCTCATCGACCTTGCCCGAAGTGCCCACCATTGCTGAGGCGGGCTACCCTGGCTATGAAATGGTGCCGTGGATTGTGATCGTGGCGCCACGAGGACTGCCCAAGGCTGTGAGTCAAAAGTTAACCAATACCATCCAGGACATTCTGAAAGATCCCAACTCAAAACGTGATTTGGAGCGCGCTGGTTTAGAAGTGGCATTTGAAGCACCGCAGTCTTACGACAAACGCGTGGCCACCGAATTGCCACTGCTTCGTGCGTATGTGCACCGCGCCAAAATCACGGCGGACTGACCATGACACTTGTTGAAAAATCTGCTGTCGAATTGCGTGCCCTGATTCGCAGCAAAGAACTGTCACCCGTCGAGTTAATGGACGCGTGCATTGCGCGCATTGAAGCACTCAATCCACACATCAATGCTGTCACGGCCACAGACTTTGAGCGTGCCCGAGCGACCGCCAAGCAGGCAGAAGCCCAGGTCATGCAGCAAGCTGAGTTACCCTTGCTGCTCGGCTTGCCCATGGGCGTGAAGGATTTGCAAGAGACGGCCGGCTTGCTCACCACCTACGGTAACGTTGGTTTGCGCGGCAATGTGCCCAAAGCCGACAACAGTTATGTGGCCAAGTTGAAACAAGCGGGTGCCATCGTCACCGCCAAAACCAATGTGCCTGACATGGGCGCCGGCGCGAACTCGCGCAACCCGGTGTGGGGTGCGACAGGCAATCCTTTCAATCCTGCACTCAATGCAGGGGGCTCTTCGGGGGGCTCTGCGGCCGCTTTGGCCGTCGACATGTTTCCCATTTGCACAGGTTCTGACACCGGCGGCTCGTTGCGCATTCCTGCTGCACTGTGCGGCATTGTGGGCCTGCGGCCTTCACCAGGTGCGGTGGCCAATGACACCCGAGCCTTAGGATGGTCTGCCATTTCGGTGTTGGGCCCCATGGCACGTTCAGTGGACGACGCCGCGCTCATGATGGCCGCATCTTTAGGCGCAGATCCGATGGACCCCTTGTCTTACGACCTGAGCCCTGGCCCTTTCTGGCCCTTGCCAGAAGTGGATGTGTCGCAACTTCGCATTGGCTATACGGAAGACTTTGACTTGTGCCATGTTGACCCTGGCATTCGCGAAGAATTTCGCAAACGAATCAATGCCATCAAACCTTTGGTAAAACGTTGCGAACCAGTTTCGTTTGAGGTGGCGCATGCGCACCGCACCTTTGATGTGTTGCGCGCCGAAAGTTTCTTTGCCGCCTTTGGTGACCCCGTCAAAAACCCGCCCGACACCCTCGGTCCCAACGTTCGCGCCAACCTGGCCATCGCCGAGCAAATTTCTTTGGGCGATCGGGCCATGGCGCATTTGGCGCAAACGCAATTGATGCGTCAGTTTGCCAAGAAGTTTCAAGATTTTGATTTGATCATTGCGCCTAACACACCTTTGTCACCCTTTCCTTGGACTGAGTTGTATGCCAAGGAAGTGGCCGGGCATGCCATGAACAATTACTACCATTGGCTAGAGTTGACCTATGTGGTGACCCTGGCCACCAACCCGGCTTTGGCATTGCCATGCGGTGTTGATCTGAATGGCATGCCTTTTGGCTTGCAATTGATTGGTGAGTTGCGACAAGACGCTAAGTTATTGGCCATGTCCCACGCACTGGAAATGGCGTTGGCTTCGAACAAAGCCACCGCAAGGCCAAAACCAGATCAAGATCGCTTACGTCAATCGTCGGTCAACCTGAAAGACATCGTGACGCACCCTCCGATTTTGAAGTCTTCATAATTTGACCTAAAGTCCACAGAGGCGAATCTGAGCTGCTTAAATCTGCCCAGCACACCAAATGATGGCTGGGAATGTAGCCATCCATGCCCAAAAAAATCGGTTCAAACCAAAGAACCAAAAAACCAAGAAGTGAAACACTGCGGCAATCAGGCAAAACACCACAGCCAGTCTTGCATCTAGCAAGGCCAATGGGGCCAAGCACTCCCACACGATGAATGCCCAAGAACCCAGAGCCGCCAACCAGGGTTTGCGAAGCCAGTGATCTTTGCTGAGAGGGCCATGGATGGCTGCATTCAAAAAGATGGTCATGGCATGGCCATTGCGCCATTCGCGCCTAAGCAACTTCACCGATCCCGACATGAAGTAAGACGTGATGGACTGGATGGTGATGTACCAAAATCCAGCCCGCCATCCTAAATTAGGCCCCGCCAAGTCACTGACGATTTGTGCAATCAGCAAACCCGTGAGCACCACCAAGGTCATGAAATCGCTGCCGCCGTTGAATGCACCGCGCCAACGAATCAGCAGGGCTAAATTGCTGGTGAACAGAAAGCCGATGTTCAGCAGGTGGCTGCCTTGTGTTGCCAAACTGAGCAGTGCAATGAACCTCAGGGCCAGCAATGAACTGAACATGCTGGGTGAAAACAAGGTATCCAAGAATTGGCGCATCCAAGGATTGGGGATGTCTTGCCGCTGAATAGACCACACCCACAAACCATCCCCTTGCATGGCAGGGCGCATGCGCCAGTACTCCAAGGTTTGAATGCCGGCGCTCCATGCAAAGAGCAACTCCAAGCACCGAACAGTCAACGGGGTGCTCAAGACGTAGGGCGAGTTCCAGTCCACCATCATGTTCGGACCTCGACGGGTGACGTCATCATGACGTGGCTGTGAATGGTTTCTGTGGTGCTGTCCATCAGCATGCGCAATTCAAACTGGGTATGCGTGTGCTGGGGATGTTCAGACTTCAATACGCCATTGACGAAGTGCGCCACCATTTGGTAGCTGACAAAAGCGCGAGGGTCGCAGCCTTCGGGTGCATCGTTCAGATCGGCCCAGAAATGATCGATCAGGTTTTGCTGTGCCAGCCCCAAATTGGTTTGCGGGTTGTGCACTAGATGCCAAATGCTTTGGCGTGTGCGTGGGTACAGATGCGTCCATTCAGACCATACCTGTTCGCCCTTGGCGTTTGTGGTAGCGGCACGCGCATAGAGATGCGGCACGTAGCCCACGGCATGAAAGAACTTCCAATTTGGAAAAAAAGAGCGCAGCAAAAACAGCCACGGCCCCCGCAGGATGGGGGTTTTGTAAATCAAGGTGAGGGCGAGCACCAAGAAGTAAGCGATGACCCAATAAATTGTCATTTCATTTGGGGTAACTGAGCTGCAACAATGCTTGCATGAGAGCACTCATTCTATTCATGAATGTCCGTCATCAGGACCTAAATAGGCAGTTTCGGTTTAGGATAGTGCCATGAAAATCTTGACACTCTTGCCTTGGGCCGACTGGTTGGCCATGGCCCTGTTTTTTGGGCTTTGGATTGGGTATGCCTGGTTTGCGCGTGTGAACGGCAAACGCAACATGACCCTAATCGCCACCACCAACCACTATCGGCAATTGTGGATGATGCAGGCTACTGCGCGCGACCCGCGCATGCTGGATGGCTTGATCACCCAAAACCTCTCGCACACGCCATCTTTCTTTTCTTCAACCTCCATCATCATCATCGGCGGTTTGTTTGCGCTTTTGGGTACTACAGACAAGGCCGCTGAACTGGTTCGAGAGATTCCATTTGCCGAGCAAACGCCCCTCTTGGTGTTTGAGTTCAAGGTGCTGGTGCTGGTTGGCATCTTTGTGTATGCCTTTTTCCGGTTCTCATGGTCCATGAGGCAGTACACCTTTGTGGCTTTGGTGATTGGTGCGATGCCGCCGCCCAAGGAGTTTGCAGAAGGGCGACAAGATCGCACAAAGTTTGCAGAGCGTGCAGGCAATCTGGTCAGCGCCGCTGCTGAAACTTTCAACGACGGCTTGCGTGCGTATTACTTTTCATTCGCCGCCATGGCCTGGTTTTTTTCGCCCATTGCACTGGTCTTGGCCACTGCGCTGGTGGTGATTATTTTGTATGGACGCGAATTCAAATCGGAAGTACTTGAAGTTTTGAAGGATGAATCATGAGTGATGCACCACGCTGCGATTTTGTTTATGAAGCCATTGCCGACATAGAAGAGGTCCAAAGCTTGGGCCAAAGCCCAGTGGGGCAAAGGTACATTGTGAACATAAGAGGGGGCGAGTTCAAAGGCCCTTTGCTGCAAGGCAAGATATTGCCTGGGGGTGCAGATCGGCAGTTGTTGAGGCCAGATGGCATCAAGGAACTTGATGCGCTTTATGAAATGCAAACAGATGATGGCGTGATCATCACGGTTCACAATCAGGTCACCATCGACATGCCCAGTCCCGAGCAACGTTACGCCCGATCTGTGGTGAAGTTTCGAGCCCCTTCCGGCAACTATGAGTGGTTGAACCGGAGAGTGTTTGTAGGGACGCTAGAGTCGCTGAAACCAGCCAGGATGGCAGTGAAAATTCGCGTCTATCAATTGAATTGAATCAATTCAATTCAGCTGAAATTTTGAGTAGAAGGCGGACAGCCTTCGCACCATTTCGTTGTCATGAATATTTCATGCAAATGAAACATGCCTGAAATGGCTTGACCTCATGATCACCTACCAAGTTAAACCACACTTGGGAGCTGATCATGAAAGAATTGCCAAGCCCGACATTCCCCTTGTCGCCCATTGCATTGCCTCGGGGGTCTCTTCATCCAAGCTCTCATGAACAAGCTTCGAAGGATTCAAAGTCCGTTTCAAATTCGCTGATTCAAGTCAGTTGGGCCAAGCACCAAGATGAAGTCAGAGAAGCCCAGCGATTGCGTTACAGCATTTTTGCCACGGAAATGGGCGCTCGGTTACCTGTCACGCTTGAAGGTCATGACATTGACTTGTTTGACGATTACTGTGAACACTTGCTGGTAAGAGATGCTGTTTCGCAACAAGTTGTTGGCACCTACCGCGTCTTGACGCCTGCGCAAGCCAAACGTGCTGGCAGCACCTACACCGACACTGAATTTGATTTAACACGCTTGCGTCACATCAGAGAGCGCATGGTGGAGCTGGGCCGTAGCTGCGTTCATACAGACTATCGGCATGGCGGTGTCATCTTAAGCCTCTGGGGCGCCTTGTTTGAGTTCATGTCCCGCAACCAGCTAGACACCATGATCGGTTGTGCCAGCATTCCCATGCTGCACAGCGGCATGATCAGTGGTGATGTTGCGGCCAGCGTTTGGCAGCAACTGAAGTCCGAAGCGCTGTCTTCCGTCGAGTTTCATGTTCGGCCGCGCTTGCCATTGCCGATTGATGAATTAAATTCACAGTTGAACGTCGAGCCGCCTGCGCTGATCAAAGGCTACATTCGATTGGGTGCCAAGGTGCTGGGCGCACCGGCTTGGGATCCTGATTTCAACACGGCCGATTTGCCCATGATGATGCGTGTCGGTGATCTGCCGCGTCGTTATCGCAAACACTTTGAGGGTGTTTGATGCGATACGCTAAACATGAATCTGGCCAGGAACACTACCTCGAGTCGAATGTGTGGGCGACGCGTTCTAAAACGCACTATCGCTCTATTTTCATTTCTGATCTGCACTTGGGAACCCCAGGATGCCAGGCTGACGCCTTGTTGATATTTTTAAAAAATTACACCTGTGACAACCTGTATTTGGTGGGCGATATTGTGGATGGCTGGCAGCTTCGACGCAAATGGTATTGGCCCCAAAGCCACAATGATGTGGTGCAAAAATTACTGAGAAAAGCCAGAAAAGGCTGCAAGGTGATTTTTGTGCCAGGCAACCATGATGAGTTTGGCCGTCACTTTTTGGATCACTCGTTTGGTGGCATTGAAATCAGAGAAGAAGCTGTTCACGTCACAGCAGATGGCAAAAAATTGTGGGTGATTCACGGCGATTACTTTGACGGCGTGATTCAGTGTGCCAAATGGCTTGCCTATGTGGGCGACAGTTTGTATGAACTGACACTCAAACTGAACCGTTATTTGAACCAGTTAAGGGCCAGGTTGGGATTGCCGTATTGGTCCTTGTCTGCCTACCTCAAACTGAAGGTCAAGAAAGCGGTGAACTTTATTTCTGACTTTGAGGTTGCCGTTGCCAACGAGGCAAGAAAGCTGGGATATCAAGGTGTGGTCTGTGGTCATATCCATCACGCAGAAATTCGCAATATTGATGGGATGCTGTATTGCAACGATGGCGATTGGGTGGAGAGTTGCAGTGCCTTGGTAGAGCATGCCGATGGTCGCTTGGAAATTTTGAAATTCAATCCCAACGGTTCTACTTTGGACGTCCATGAGGGGCCCTTGGTGCAAGCAGGCGAGAAATCGAGCTCAGAAAGTTGGGTGACCGCGTGAAGTTGCTGCTCATCACCGATGCCTGGATGCCGCAAGTCAATGGCGTAGTCACCACGCTGGTTGAGTTGGTTCGAGAGTTGAGCAAGTTGGGTCATCAAGTGACGGTGATCCATCCTGGCTTGTTCAAGACGCGCCCTTGCCCTGGCTATGCAGGCATCGATTTGGCGGTTAGACCCCGTCAGCAGATGGCGGCCATGATGGCCTCTGAAAAATTTGACGCAGTTCACATTGCGACAGAAGGCCCATTGGGGTGGGCTGCACGGGGCCTGTGTCAGCAGAAAAAATGGCCCTTCACAACGGCTTTTCACACGCGCTTCCCCGAGGTCTTGAAGGCAGCTGCAGGCATACCGCTTTGGATGGGCTATGCCTTGTTTCGGCATTTCCACAAGCCCTCATCAGGCGTGATGGTGCCGACGCAAGGTGTCTTGAATCTGCTGACACAACGTGGTTTTCAAAACTTGAAACTCTGGACACATGGTGTTGACACAGAGTTGTTTGAATATGCGCAAGAGTGCCAGTTAGACGATCAACTTGCGCATTTAAAAAGGCCGATCAGCATGTTCGTTGGTCGTGTTTCCTACGAAAAGAACATTGAAACTTATTTGGCAATGCCCTTTGAGGGCAGCAAGGTGGTCTGCGGTGTGGGGCCGCTGGAAGCAGATCTGAAAGCCAAGTACCCGGACGTCACGTGGCTAGGCTTGCTGCCCCGAAAAGAGTTGGCACGTGTTTATGCCTCTGCGGATGTCTTTGTCTTTCCCAGTCGAAATGAAACTTTTGGATTGGTCATGCTCGAGGCCATGGCATGTGGCACGCCTGTCGCGGCATTTCCTGTCGACGGCCCCTTTGAAGTGCTAACGGCGTCCTCCGGGGATGTGCTGGGTGGGGTGCTGCATCCAGACTTGGCAGAAGCAACGCGGCAAGCCTTGCAGGTACCTCGCCAGTCAGCCAGAGATCGTGCATACGACTTCAGTTGGGCAAGAGCTTCGCAGTTGTTTGTCAGTTATGTGCGCCAGATAACGGTCTAAGAGGCTTGAAGGGCGTAGGGTGACGCCAAATCTTCATGCTCTTGTCATCAATCTGACATTTGGTCTCGAAAGAATGAGCGAGATCCAAGGCCTCTGGTGAAGAGGCGTCGGCAAATGATTACAAAGGGAGGTCGCTTTGCTCAGACCCGGTTCTATCGAAAAAAAGCGGTCTGGACAGACCGATGTGCCACTCCTAGACAGGGATGAAAGCATTCTTGCCTTCAATGAACGTGTTCTCGATTGGGCTAAACGACCTGAAGTGCCACTGTTGGAGCGACTGCGTTATTTGTGCATTGTTTCATCCAATTTGGATGAGTTTTTTGAGGTTCGCGCCGACTTGCACATGGCAGCCTTCAGGTCTGATGAGTCAAAAGGCCCCTACCGCAAGGACACGTTTCACAGTTTGTATGAGCATGCACGCGTTGTTGTGAATGAACAGTACAGGTTGTACAACGACGTGCTGCTCCCAAAATTGCAAAAGCACGGCATCAAAATTCTGTCGCATGGTGAACGAACCCCGCTTCAGCGCAAGTGGGTTGCCGAGTACTTTCAAAGAGAGGTTCGTCCTCTTCTTGTCCCCGTAGGCTTAGATCCTGCTCACCCCTTTCCTCAGGTTGCCAACAAATCTTTGAATTTCATTGTGCAGTTGTCGGGCAAAGATGCCTTCGGCAAAATCAATGACATCGCCATTGTGAAAGTGCCCCGGGTATTGCCTCGTGTGATTCCCTTGCCAGCCAAAGTGGCAGGCAAGCACGTGTCGGTTGTTCTGTTGTCCAGTGTGATTCGCGCGCATTTGTCAGAACTTTTCCCTGGACGTTCGGTGGTGCATTTCTCGCAATTCAGGGTGACTCGTAACTCCGATTTGTCAGTCGATGAAGAAGATGTTGAAAATTTGCGGACTGCACTCAGGCGCGGCCTTCAGCACCGTCACTATGGCCAAGCCTTGCGCTTGGAGGTTTCTGACAGTTGCATGGTGCATCTGTCAGACTTTTTGTTAAAGCAATTTGACTTGCCAGACAGTGCGCTCTTTCGCGTAGCAGGACCGGTGAACCTGGTTCGACTCAGCCAATTGATTGACTTGGTGGACGAGCCCAAGCTCTTGTTTTCACCCTACAAAGCGTGCTACCCCAAGCAATTGACCAAGGGTGCATCCATCATGGCGCGAATGCGTCAAGGCGACATTCTGATTCATCAACCCTTTGAAAGTTTTGATGGCGTCTTGGCCTTTTTGAAAGAAGCAGTTGAAGACCCGCAGGTTTTGGCCATCAAACAAACCATCTACCGCACAGGCAGCGATCCTGCCATGATGAACTTGCTACGTGAAGCGGTTCGCCGTGGCAAAGAGGTGACGGCCGTTGTTGAATTGAAAGCGCGATTTGACGAAGAGGCCAACATCAATTGGGCGGAACAACTGGAGGCGGTGGGTGCACAGGTGGTGTACGGCGTGGTGGGCCTTAAAACACACGCCAAAATGCTTCTGGTCACAAGGCAAGAAGGTCGCGCATTGAAGCGCTATGGCCACATGTCAACGGGCAACTACAACCCCCGCACTGCCAAGCTCTACACTGACCTCAGTTATCTGACGTGTGATACAGCCATGACGGGTGACATGGACCGCTTGTTTGTTCATTTGGCCAGTCCTTCGCGCCTGAGTCGCATGAGCAAATTGATCACTGCACCGTTTCACATGCAGCGCAAATTGATTGAGAAAATTGATCAAGTGGGGGCTGCTGCGGCCAATGGGTTGAGTGCCCGGGTTGTTGTCAAAATGAATGCGCTCACAGACCCTAGTCTGATTCATGCATTGATCAGGGCAGGTCAACAAGGTGCACAAATTGATTTGATCGTGCGCGGTGCATGCATGTTGCCCGCTGGGGTTCCTGGTCAAACGGAGAACATTCGTGTTCGATCCATCATTGGACGCTTCTTGGAGCATTCGCGGGTTTTCTACTTTGAAGCAGGCGATGAGCAATCCTTGTACTTGGCCAGTGCCGATTGGATGAGTCGCAACATGACACGGCGCATTGAGTTGGCATGGCCAGTGGTCGATCCTGTTCTGCGCAGGCGCATCATTGACGAATGTCTGTTGGCATACCTCTATGACACGCGCAATGCTTGGACCTTGGAGGCCGATGGACAGTATCACCGCGTAGAGAAGAATGGCCAAAAAATTCAAAGTGCTCAGGCATTGTTGATGCAGCAATACGTCAGCAGTTCTTGATTTCAAATGAGTTGATCATGGACTTGATTTTTTGGCGTCATGCAGATGCATTGGACGCAGTGGACGGTCAAGAGGACTTGTTGCGTGAGCTGACGCCCAAGGGCGAAAAGCAAGCTACCAAAATAGGCCACTGGCTTGACCGTCAATTGCCCGAGGGTGTGCGCGTGATCAGCAGTCCTGCAACCCGGGCAGAACAAACGGCGCGTGCTTTGGGGCGCAAATACAAATTAAAGTCAGACTTGTTGCCAGACGCCTCTGCCGTTGAATTGCTAGAGGCAGTCGGGTGGCCTCATTCCAAAATGTCGGTGGTGGTGGTCGGTCATCAGCCAGTGATCGGACACTGCATCGCCTATTTGCTGGGCATGCCGGGCAATGAATTGCTGGTCAGAAAAGGCGCGGTTTGGTGGTTGCGAAGTCGTGTGCGCGATGGCGTTCCACAAACCGTCGTCGTTTCTGTTCAAACGCCGGAGCTAATTTGAACCTTCAGTTGCCAATGGGTTTTAAGCCAAGCTTCACATTCTTCTTGCAACAAATGGGCTGATTGCGGCCACAGTAGCGCCCATGTCGCAGGGCACTGAATCACAAACTCGTGCCCACTGGATGCTCGCTTGAAAACCAAACCTTCCAAGTCTGGCTCTCGGCGCGCGTGACACAGTATGGCAGCCAAACGAAGGCTCATGAGTTGACACACGAAGTCTTCGTCGCGCATTTCTGCATCCAGCTTTTTCAACTTGCCCCGATGGCCTAAAATCAATTGACTCAACCTGTGCAATTCAGGCATTGAAAAGCCTGTGAGGTCGGCGTTGTCCAAAATATAAGCGCCATGCTTGTGGAAGTCACTGTGCGAAATGCGTGTGCCGATTTCAAGTAACTGGGCAGCCCATGTCATTTTGTTTTCAAGTTGCATCAAGCGATTGGTTTTTTTAGAACCTGAAGCTTGAATGCTTTGAAACAACCAGCGAGCTGTCCTTGACACTCTGTCTGCTTGGGCCAAGTCAACCGCAAATCGACTGGCCAGTGCCGTCACCATGGAACTGCGCAAATCTGTGTTTTCATTTTTCTCGAGTCGGTCGAGCAAATCTTGCAACACGCCTTGTCTTAACGCGCCTTGTGCCGCTTGCATCTCCTCGATGCCCAGCAAATCAAACAAGGCATAAAGGATGGCCAAGCCGCCGCCAATGACGGGCTTTCGATCATCTTTGACACCCTCCAATTTAAGCGCTTCAGTATTGCCAGCCTTGATGAGTTTTTCTTTGAGCCAGTCCAAGCCTTCGCGGGTAATTTTTCCCATTGGCCAGCCTGCAGAAGCCAGAACATCCGCTACGGCACCGACCGTTCCAGAGGAGCCGTAGGCTGTTTCCCATGCATTGCGAGGGTAGAGGCTCAATGCTTCATCCAGAACCGCTTTGGCCGCTATTTCAGCCTTGCTGAAGGAGGCGTTGGTGAACACACCATTGGCAAAGTACTTCATGGACCATTTGACGCTGCCCACCCTGTACGACTCCATCGTGTTGGGTTTGTAAGCCCGTCCCAAGATCATTTCGGTCGAACGTCCGCCGATATCAATGACCAGGCGCTTTTCATTGGACTGCGGCAAACTGTGCGCCACGCCAACGTAGATGAGCCGCGCTTCTTCTTTCCCAGAAATGACTTCGATCGGAAAGCCCAAAATGGTGGTGGCTTGAATCAGGAAAACATCCCGATTTCTGGCTTCTCTGAGCGTTTGCGTGGCAACAGCGCGGACAAATTCAGGTTCAAACCCTGCCAATCTTTCGGCAAAACGTGCCAAACAATCCCAACCCCTTTGCATGGCTTCTTTGGAGAGCATGCGGTCGGCGTCTAAGCCATTGCCTTGCCTGACGGTTTCTTTCAGGTAGTCCACCCGGCGAATATGCCCCTCTTCGTAGACCCCTATTTCCAGGCGAAAGCTGTTGGAGCCTAAATCGACGGCGGCGACAAGTTGTCCGTTTTGCATGGGGGCGTACTGCTAGAGATGTGTCAAGAATGAATGACTGCATTCTGTGTCTGTTTTTTGTCATTTTCATGACAATCTGAAAAATCAAGAGTTTATTGGCCAGGAGAGGCGCTTGATCGAAGGAAATTAAACAAAGAAGTAGGGAATTTGACATGAATTTGTCACAATCGGTCACTAAAGTTGCCTTGTGACAGACAAGTCTCCATCGGCTTTTCGATGTCATTGACCGCTGAGTTTCAACCTCTGAATCAAGGATTCAACATGCTAAAGATCAAAACCTGGGTATCCGCATTAGGCTTGTCCGTGCTGGCCACAACTGCCATGGCCGCCGAAATTACGGGTGCGGGCGCAACATTTCCATTCCCCATCTATGCCAAATGGGCAGAAGCCTATAAAGCCAAGACTGGCAACAGCATGAATTACCAGTCGATTGGTTCATCGGGTGGTATCAAGCAAATCAAAGCCAAAACAGTGGACTTTGGCGCCACAGACGCACCCGTCAGCTTTGAAGATTTGGAAAAAGATGGCATGGTCCAGTTCCCCGCCATCATTGGTGGTGTGGTGCCCGTTGTGAACATTGAAGGCATCAAGCCAGGCCAGTTGAAATTGACAGGCGAGTTGTTGGCCGATGTGTTCGCCGGTGTCATTGCCAAATGGAATGACAAGCGCATTGCTGATTTGAATCCTGGTGTTGCATTGCCTGATGCCGCCATCACGGTGGTTCACCGTGCAGACGGTTCTGGTACAACTGCCGTGTTCACGGACTACTTGGCCAAAGTCAATGCCAACTGGAAATCAACAGTGGGTGCTGGGGCTGCAGTTAAGTGGCCAGCAGCCTCCTCAGTAGGTGGCAAGGGCAACGAAGGCGTTGCTGCTAACGTGAGCCGTATCAAAAACGCAATTGGTTACGTTGAGTACGCTTACGCCAAGAAAAACAACATGTCGCATTTGAATCTGCGCAACCAAGCGGGTCAGTTTGTTGCGCCTGATGATGAAACATTTGCTGCGGCTTCAGCCAATACCGACTGGTCCAAAGTTCCAGGCATGGGCATCTACTTGACCAATGCACCAGGTGCCAAGTCTTGGCCCATCACCGGCGCGTCTTTCATCTTGATGTACAAAGATCCTGCCAACAAAGCCAACTCTGCTGAAGTGATCAAGTTTTTTGACTTCGCTTTCAAAGAAGGCAAGAAAATGGCCGCTGATTTGGAATATGTGCCAATGCCTGACGCAACGACCGACTTCATTCGTAAGAACGTTTGGAACAAAATCAACGTCAAATAAAGTGCAAATTTAAATTTGTACGTTTCTAGAAGTTAGACATGAACAATGCAGACGATTTGATGACCTCGCACCGCCAGAGCGTATTGCGCTGGCAGCGGTGGCAAGACTTTTTCTTTGAGAAAACCACCTTGGTTTTTGCCTTGTCCACTTTGGTGGCACTCACAGGCATCATCGTCTCGTTGTTCGTCAGTTCCATGCCAGTGTTGCAAACATTTGGCTTGGAGTTTTTTTACACCATTGAATGGGACATCATCAATTCTCAGTTCGGTGGTTTGATTGCTATTTTTGGCACGGTGGTCACGGCCACCATTGCCATTGTGATTGCCTTGCCGCTCAGCTTTGGCATTGCCGTGTTTTTGACTGAAACATGCCCCATGAGATTGCGCCGTCCCCTGGGAACAGCCATTGAACTGTTGGCGGCTGTGCCTTCCATCATTTACGGCATGTTTGGTTTGTTTGTATTTGCGCCCTTGTTTGCAGAATATGTTCAACCTGCATTGGCGTCCACACTGGGTCAGATTCCAGTGATCGGAATTTTGTTCACCGGTGCCTTCAATGGCATTGGCATTTTGGCGGCTGGCCTCATTTTGGCCATGATGATTTTGCCTTTCATTGCCTCCGTCATGCGCGATGTTTTTGAAATCGTGCCACCCATTCTCAAGGAGTCTGCCTATGGCATTGGATGCACCACCTGGGAAGTGGTGACCAAGATTGTGCTGCCCTACACCAAGACTGGCGTCGTAGGAGGCGTCATGTTGGGTCTTGGCCGTGCTTTGGGCGAAACCATGGCGGTCACTTTTGTGATTGGCAATGCACACAAACTGTCGCCTTCGTTGTTCTCGCCAGGTAACTCTATAGCATCCACCCTGGCCAATGAGTTTGGCGAAGCAGAGCCAGGGTTGCACTACGCCTCTTTGTTTGCGCTGGCCTTGGCGCTGTTTGTGATCACCTTGGTGGTCTTGTCTTTGGCCAAATGGATGCTGTTACGCGCCGAAGCCAAGAAAGGTTTGAAGACATGAGCAACATGGACCCTTCTATTTACGCCCGCCGTAAGCGCGTCAACCTGATTGGCTTGGTGTTGTCGATGTCCGCCATGGCCATTGGTTTGGGATTTTTATTTTGGATTTTGAGCATCTTATTGCTGAAGGGCTTTTCAGCAATACATCTGTCGATGTTCTTAGAAAGTACGCCTGCACCGGGATCTGACGGTGGCGGCTTGGCCAATGCCATCGTGGGCAGTTTGATGATCGTGGTGTCGTGCTCATTGATCAGCACGCCCATTGGTGTCTTGGCAGGTGTCTACCTGTCCGAATACGGTGATCGCAGTCGATTGGCTTCGATCACACGTTTTGTGAATGACATCATGCTGTCGGCACCCTCTATCGTGATTGGTTTGTTTGTTTACGCCATGGTCGTGGTGCCCAGTAAACATTTTTCGGGTTGGGCCGGTACCGTGGCACTGACCTTGATTGCCATTCCTGTGGTGGTTCGCACCACAGAGAACATGCTGAAATTGGTTCCCGTCAGTTTGCGCGAGGCTGCTTTTGCGTTGGGCGCACCCAAGTGGAAAGTCTCGACGTCAGTGGTCTTGAAAGCTGCACGCAGTGGCGTGATGACGGGGCTTTTGTTGGCGTTGGCAAGGGTTAGTGGTGAAACCGCACCCCTGTTGTTTACGGCGTTGAACAACCAATTCTTCAACATGGACATGACCAAACCCATGGCCAATTTGCCAGTGGTTATTTTCCAATTTGCCATGAGTCCCTATGAGAACTGGGTGAACTTGGCATGGGGAGGCGCATTGCTCATCACCCTCACTGTACTCGCCTTGAACATCATCGCCCGCGTTGTGTTTCGCGAAAAAGTAGCTGCTTAAATTAACCTGATTGAACATGAATTCAAAACCTGAATCCAAAGAAACCATCCTAGAAGTTCGCGACTTGAACTTCTACTACGGTGCATTTCAAGGCCTGAAGCACATCAATCTGAACATCCAGAAGAACACCGTCACGGCGTTCATTGGACCATCAGGTTGTGGCAAGTCCACATTGCTTCGCACGCTCAATCGGATGTACGACTTGTATCCTGGCCAGCGTGCAGAGGGTGAGATCTTGTTTGATGGTCAGAATATTTTGGATCCCAAGCAAGACCTGAACCTGTTGCGTTCACGCATCGGCATGGTGTTCCAAAAGCCTACGCCTTTCCCCATGTCCATCTACGACAACATCGCCTTCGGTGTTCGCTTGTACGAAAAATTATCACGCAGTGACATGGACGAGCGCGTCGAATGGGCATTGCAAAAGGCAGCCATCTGGGATGAGGTCAAAAACAAGCTGAACCAAAGCGGTTTGTCACTGTCGGGTGGCCAGCAGCAGCGTTTGTGCATTGCGCGCGGTATTGCTGTGAAGCCCTCCATTTTGTTGCTGGACGAACCCACCTCCGCGTTGGACCCCATTTCAACAGGCAAGGTAGAAGAGTTGGTTCACACCTTGAAGAGTGAATACACCGTGGTCATTGTGACGCACAACATGCAGCAGGCTGCACGTGTTTCCGATTACACCGCGTACATGTACTTGGGTGAGTTGATGGAATTTGGTGAAACTGACCAAATCTTCATGAAGCCTGCCCGTCAAGAAACCGAAGATTACATCACTGGCCGTTTCGGCTGATCAGGAGACCTCAAAAATGGATAAGCACATTTCCAGTCAATTTGACAATGAGTTGGGCAGTGTCTCTAGCCGAGTGCTTGAGTTGGGTGGGCTGGTTGAGACGCAAATCCGCCATGCCGTTTATGCCTTGTCACATTTCAGCAATGAGGTGGCTGATGAAGTGATCGCAGGCGAAGAGAAAATCAATTCAATGGAAGTTGAGATTGACCGCGATCTGTCTTCCATCATTGCCCGTCGGCAACCCACCGCGCGCGACTTGCGCTTGTTGATTGCTATCTCCAAAATGACCGCCAACTTAGAGCGTGTAGGCGATGAGGCAGAAAAGATTGCCCGCATGGTTAAAGCCATTAGCGCCAGTGGCAATGCACGTTTCCTGCCTGCCTCTGAATTGCGCATTGCTTCAGATTTGGCTTCTGGACTGCTTCGCAAGGCACTGGACGCATTTGCACGTTTAGATGTGGCGGAAGCCGTGAGCATTCTCAAAGAGGACGATCTGATCGATGCAGAGTTTGACGGTTTTGTGCGCAAATTGGTCACTTACATGATGGAAGATCCGCGAACCATCTCGGCCAGTTTGGATTTGTTGTTCATCGCCAAAGCCATTGAGCGAATTGGCGATCACGCCAAGAACATTGCAGAGTTCATCATTTACGTGGTGAAAGGCGCTGATGTGCGTCACATTGCATTTGCAGATGTGGAGTCTGCAGTTAAATGAGAAATTTGCCACGCATTTTGATTGTTGAAGACGAGCCAGCCATTGCTGAGCTGATCGCTGTCAACTTGCGACACAATGGTTTCCAGCCTTTTTGGGCCATGGACGGCGTGACGGCGCAAAAGGAATTGGACGATGTGCTGCCCGATGTCATTTTGCTCGACTGGATGTTGCCCGGTGAGAGTGGCTTGGCCTTGTCTAAAAAATGGCGCAATCATTCGCGCACCAAGGACATCCCCATCATCATGCTGACCGCCCGAAGCGAGGAGTCTGATCGGGTTGCGGGTTTGGATTCTGGTGCGGACGATTACATCGTTAAGCCCTTTTCTACCAAAGAATTGTTGGCGCGAATTCGTGCGGTCTTAAGAAGACGCGCGCCAGAGCAATCGGGTGGCCGTATTCAAATGAATGAATTGATCTTGGATGCTGATACCCATCGCGTTACTTTTCAAGATCAACCTCTCAAATTGGGTCCTACAGAATTCAAATTGCTTCAATATTTCATGACGCACAAAGAGCGCGTTCACAGTAGGGGACAACTCTTAGACCGTGTCTGGGGCGATCATGTGTTCATCGAAGAAAGGACCGTCGACGTCCATGTGAAGCGCTTGCGGGAAGCGCTGGGAGCCGCCGGTGCAATGGTTGAAACTGTTCGAGGCGCGGGTTATCGTTTGACTGCATTGTCGTCTTCATCTCCTGCTTCCAACGCGACTTCCAACTGACCTCAGCATGTTTCCACGATTTATAGGCTTGCTTTTTTGGCTGATGGTCATGGGCGTGATGGGCTTTTGGTATGCCCGGACTTTGGGCGCACTTGCGGCTGCGCTTGCATTTGCACTGTTTACGATTTTCAAAGATTTGTGGCGTGGGCAAAAGATTTCGAATTGGTTGCGCCATAACACCGTCCAGGAGCCGCCAGTATTGGGTGGCTTGTGGGGTGATTTGATTGATCGCTTGCGCAGAATATTGAACGATCAAAAGAAGCAAACGGAATCACATCAAAAGCGACTTCAAGATTTTTTATCAGCCATTCAAGCCTCTCCCAATGGCGTGGTGTTGCTCGATCCTGAAGGCCGAATTGAATGGTGCAATCAAACGGCGGCACATCATTTGGGATTCGATACCAAACGTGATGTGATGCAGCACGTCGTTCATTTGGTTCGTGACCCCGTCTTCAAGAAATATTATTTGCAAGAAACGCATGATGGCGAAGTGATCATTGAAGGGCGTTCCTCTTCTTTGTCATACAGCGTGAAGTTATCAGTGCAATTACATGCCTATGGTGAAAATCGCCAATTATTGCTGTCACGTGACGTGACAGCCTTGGCGCAAGCTGAGGCCATGCGGCGTGATTTTGTGGCCAATGTATCGCATGAAATTAGAACGCCTTTAACTGTATTGAGTGGCTTCATTGAGACTTTGCAAACGCTGGATTTAAAGCCTGAGGACAGAGTTAAATTTTTAGATTTAATGTCGACCCAAGCCAGTCGTATGCAAGGGCTTGTGAACGACCTTTTAACGCTCTCTCAATTGGAGGGCAGTCCTTTGCCTCTGATGACAGAGCAATTTATGCTGAGTGAGTTAATGGGCGCAGCTGAAGCAGAAGCCAAGGGCTTGTCTGTCGCCAACTCTGTCGAGGGTCGTTTGACGCAAACATTGCGTTTTGAAATGTCACAGGAATGGCGTTTGATAGGGTCCCGACATGAAATTTACAGTGCCGTCACCAACTTGATCAACAATGCAGTACGTTATACACCGCAAGATGGAACTGTCACATGCATCTGGGCTCAATTGCCAGATCAACGTTTGCAGTTCTCTGTTCAAGATACAGGGCCTGGCATTGCACCAGAACATCTACCCCGATTGACTGAACGCTTTTATCGCGTGGATCGGAGCCGTTCTAGAGAGTCGGGTGGTACGGGGCTGGGTCTTGCCATTACCAAGCACGTCATGCAGCGTCATGGCGGCGAACTGCGCATCGAAAGTGAACTTGGAAAAGGCTCTAAGTTTTCTCTGATATTCCCAGAATCTCGCACACTTGAAGTGTTGCAAAATTCATCAGATATTCATCTGGAAGTCACGCATTCTTCATCTTGATTTGAGACATTGATACTGCAGTTGCAAATGTCAACTGCAATTTTGTCTGAATCAATTTTAGGAATTCTATGACTTCGTCGCTTCAATTCAATCGCCGTCAATGGCTACAAACATTTGCCGGTGCACCTTTGCTGCCCTTGGCAACATCGCTGAGCGGTGCCAGCATGATGCTGACCGCATGCGGTGGAACCACGCAAACGCTGGCCAGCTTTGTCAGCGCCTCTTTCACTTCAACACCAGCACCAACACTGGCCAATGCCGCACAAATGGCCACCACCACTGTGGGTTCATCCTTGAACCTGAATTTCAGTGATGGCTCGCAACAAAGTTACAAGCTCAGCTACCAACCTTTCTTTGTCACCGGTGATTTGGTCTCTGATGGCAAGGGCGGCAAAGTTTTGTCGGGTGGCTATTACGACATCAACAACAAACCCATCATGGACACCACGGTGGCTGGTAAGGAGCGCCAGTACTTCTCTGACTCGCCAGACGGTACATCCTTGCTCACAGTGCCCAACGCCAATGTACCCGGCGTTAAAGGCAACCCCGTGTTTGCTGTCGTTCAATTTGAATACACCACTTGGGCGCAAGATGGCGTGACGGGCATGTACGGCAAATTACCTTCGCCCATTGCTGTGTTGACCTTGGACCAAGATCCTGCTACTGGAAAATTGAGTTTGGTGAAGTACCACAACGTGGACACATCCAGTGTCAATGGCTTGTGGATTACCTGCGGCGCCAGTTTGTCGCCATGGGGTACACATTTGTCGAGTGAAGAGTACGAACCCAATGCTTTCACTGCAGCCACGGATGCGCAATTCAAAGCGTTCAGTAAAAACCTCTACGGTTCAGAAACAGCAGCCAATCCTTACAACTACGGTCACTTGCCAGAAGTGACGGTCAATCCTGATGGCACGGCGTCCATCAAGAAGCATTACAACTTGGGCCGAATTTCACACGAGTTGGTTCAGGTGATGCCCGACAACCGCACAGTCTTCATGGGTGACGATGCCACCAATAGTGGCTACTTTGTCTTTGTGGCCGACAAAGAGAAGGACTTGAGCGCCGGTTCTTTGTACGTTGCCAAAGTGGGTGCAGGATTCTCAATTGATCCTACAGCGCCTGCTGCGCCACTGACATGGATCAAATTGGGTTCTGCCACCAGTGCCGAGATCAAGGCATTGGCCACGACATTAAAGCCCACCGACATCATGTCTGTGTCGACCACAGATCCACAAGATGCCACTTACACCAAGGTCAACGCCAACGGCAAAACTGAATGGATCAAGTTGATGCCTGGCATGGAAAAGGCAGCAGCATTCCTTGAGACCCATCGTTACGCGGCATTGGTTGGTGCTTCAATGGGCTTTAGCAAGATGGAAGGCACAACGGTCAACATCAAGGACAAAGTAGCTTACTCTGCTTTGCAGAATTGCAATGCTTCCATGGTGGCTGGCAATGCCTACAACACAGTGGGCAATGGCGTAAGTATTCCCAAGGCTTTGAATGCGGGTGCCGTGATGGCGCTGAATTTGAAGGGCGGCGTGAAAGACACTGCTGGTGGGGCCATCAACAGCGAGTGGATGCCCGTTGATACCAAAGCTTTGATTACAGGTGAAGACATCACTGCGGATGCCTTGGGCAATACGGCCAATCCCGAGAAAATTGCCAACCCAGACAACTTGAAGTTTTCAGAGACTTTGCGCACCTTGTTCATCGGGGAAGACAGTGGTCAGCACGTGAACAATTTCTTGTGGGCTTATAACATTGACACCAAAGTTTTGTCGCGCATTATGTCAATTCCTGCGGGTGGCGAGTCTACGGGCTTGCATGCCGTGGATGAGCTGAATGGTTGGACCTACATCATGAGTAACTTCCAACATGCGGGCGACTGGGGCGGCATTCACAACACAGTGAAGTCAACGCTGGATCCTCTCATCAAAGCCAACTACAAGGACAAGTTCGGTGCTGCGGTGGGCTACCTCACGGCTGAACTGACGCAGATGCGCCTGACCAAGGCTTAATTTGCCAGGCCGACGATAGAATAAAGGTCATGCGAGTCATGACCTTTTTTTTGATGCTGGCCATGCCAATTGGCGCCTTGGCTTGGAACCCTTTTGCCAGTGACGACGTCACCGAAGTAGCGCTCTCCAAGTCAGAACTTCAAAAAATCAAAGTCAATGCGGGTTGGGCCAAAGGCGACGATCAGACTTTGATTTTTGAGTTGGTCAATGGCCTCAAGGGCCCCATTCAATGCGGGGCTGCCAATGTGGATTTGAACGATGGCAAATCGGTGGGTAAACAGTTTGTGCCTAAGTTCGCCATCCCTGGCAATGCCACTCGCAACGCCAGCATGAATGTGGTGAAGGGCACGATGAAGGCCTACGCATTAACCTGCTCATGTTTTAAGCGCAAGGGATCTGATGAATGCATCAATCCTTTGAAAAATCAATGATTCTCTGACCTCATTCATCTGCTTTATTATTGACCATGATTTCTGCGCACTCACAACCTACACCTGCTTTGGTAGAAGCTTTTGCCCCAACGGGCACCTTGCGCGCCTCCATCAACTTGGGCAATCCCATTTTGGCCAACAAAGATGCCAATGGGCTGCCTGTGGGCGTCTCCATCGATTTGTCGACAGAGTTGGCTAAACGTTTGGGCGTTCCCTTGAGTTTGGTGGTGTTTGATGCGGCTGGTAAATCAGTCGAGGCGGTGACAAATGAAAAAGCCGACTTCGGCTTCTTTGCCATCGACCCAGTGCGCGGACAAGGCATTTCGTTCACGGGGCCCTATGTATTGATTGAGGGCAGCTATTTAGTGGCCAACAATTCACCACTCACCAGCAACGACCAAGTCGACAAGAAGGGCATTCGCATTGCCGTGGGCAAGGGCAGTGCCTATGACTTGTTCTTGACACGTGAAATTAAGAACGCAGAAATCCATCGTGCACCAACTTCCCCAACCACAGTTGATTATTTCATCTCAGAAAAATTAGAAGTGGCTGCGGGTGTGAAGCAGCAATTGGAGATCGACGCCAAGCGCTTGCCCAACTTGCGCTTGCTACCAGGTCGTTTCATGGTCATTGAGCAAGCCATGGGACTGCCTAAAGCACGCAGCCCCGAGGCGCAGGCTTACCTCAAGAAGTTTGTGGAAGAAATGAAGGCATCAGGCTTTGTGGCGCAGTCTTTGGCGCGGCACAAAATTGAAGGTGCCGCTGTGGCGCCTGCCAACTCAATCTAAATAGGTGGCGCGCAACTTTTGCAGGGCTGCGGGCGTTAAGCCCAATGTTTGGGTAAGGTAGTTGTGCATGCCGCCATGGTCATGGTGGATCACTTCCAGTGATGCCTTCAAGAAGCTCTCTTGCACTTCCCATACGATCTTCAAGACATCGGGCGAGAGGGTGAAGGCGCCCGTGCTGTTGCGCTTGTAGAGTTGGTTGGTTAGCAGGTAGTCTTTCCAGATATCGGCTTCTGAAACGCCCAAGGCCGACAACACCAAAGCAGCAGCCAAGCCCGTTCGGTCTTTGCCAGCCGTGCAATGAAAGAGCAGGGGATCGGGCTTGTCTAGCAAGTGTTCAAACAATTGCGCAAAGCGGTGCGAATCTGAACGCACAAAATCACGGTAAGTGGTTTGCATGGCATCGAGTGCATCGGCTGCCGTGAGGGGTTTGCCAGTGAGGTGTTGGGCTTGAAGGCGTTGCACCACAGTGGGCTCAATGCTGAGGCTGTGCCTTTGGATGTCAGGCCACTGATAAGACTGCGCTTGACTTTCTTGAACGCCCCTGAAATCAAAACTGCGTGCAATGCCCAATGCTTTCAATTGTGCAAGATCTTGGTGATCCAGCGCGGCCAAATGGTCTGATCTGAAAATTTTGCGCCATTTCAAAGGGCGGCCCTCGTGGCCCACATAGCCACCCAAGTCGCGGAAATTAGAGGCGCCGTTGAGCGGGATATGGCGGCGCGAGAGGTCGTGGGTGCTGTGCATGGACATGGCTTGAATGTTAACGCGAAATTCCATCGAAGCCCTCGCGCCAAATGAGGGTGCAGCGTTTAGATAATTTTGCCCATTCGTACAAAGTTGCGGATGAGACTGATCAAAATCAAGAGCATGCCCAGCAAAGCCACTTGGGCACTGATCTCGGTCATGGCACGTTTTTCAAAGCGCAGCTTGTAGCCCAGTTTGTCGTAGACATTTTTCAACCCCTCGGTACTGTCCGCTTTGAAGTATTCACCTTGCGTGAGAGCCGAAACTTTTTGAAGGGCTTCATCTTCCAACTTCACCCGCATGCTTCGACCTTGAATGTGAACCACATCGCCCTCTGTGGTGCCAATGCCCACGGTGTAGACCTTGACTTCGTGCTTGGCTGCCAGCTCGGCCATTTTGAGCAATTCAGGTCCCATGTTGCTCTGACCATCGCTCATCAAAACGATGGCCATGTTTTTACCTCGACTGGTTGAGGCTTCGGTAGCAGGTTTGGCCTTGTCGTCCAAGGACTTGCCCATGTCGCTGGCTTTTTTGCCGCCCATCTCCGAAGCTTCATTGATGATTTTTTGTGCATCGATGTCTGCGCCAGGCAGAAGTGCTTCGAGTGACACCAACAAACCTGTACCCAAAGCCGAGCCATATTGCAGTGGTAAATATTCCAAGGCTTTTAACAAGACATCCCGCTCTTCTGTGGGTGCTTGGGCTAAAGCGGCCGTGCCTGCGACGGTGACCAATCCAACGCGCAGACGGCTGGGTTTGTCTTGAATGAATTGCTGTGCAGCCTGCTGCGCGGCTTCAATTCGTGAGGGTTTCAAGTCTTTGGCGCGCATGCTGCCAGAGGTGTCAATGACCAGCATGACTGTAGCTTCGCGCAGAGGCGTCATTAGAACTGTTTGAGGCCGCGCCATGGCTGCACAAAGCAACAGTAAACCCAAACACAAGACAAGCGGGGGAATTCGCTGGGTTCGATAAGCGTAATAGACGGCAAAGATCGGTACGCCAACACATGCATACAGCATGAAAGGCCACAAGAACTGGAGCGAACTTAAATCAGGCACGCCAGACTCTCCGCTTTCTCAATTCCGAGAAACGCATCAAGGCGTTGGCCATGTCCTCGTTGGTGGAAAGTTCAAGGGCATCGACGCCAGCTTGCGCAAAACACGTGGCCAACTGCATTTCACGCTCTTCAACCAATTGGGCATAACGATGTCTGAATTTGGTATTGGCAGTGTCCAGCAACAACTGCTCGGAAGTCTCTGAATCTTGTAGCAACATCAAGCCTGCCTTGGGCAAATTCATTTCTGCTGGATCGAACAAGCGCGTGGCCACGGTGTCGTGTCTTCTTCCTAGGGCGCTTAACTCCGAAGCCCAATTGAATTGACCCATGAAATCAGACACCACAAAGACACTGGATCGGCGTTTGATCAGTCCGTTGGCTCGGGCCAACCATTCATTCAAGTTGGTTTGGTGTGTTTTTTGAATGTTGGGGGATGTTTCTAAAACATGCAGCAGATGAAGCAAGTGACGTCGTCCCATGCGTGGGGGAATGCATTGAAAGCCATCCGTTTCTGCAGGGTTCAATAACAGCGCACCGATGCGATTGCCACGCTTCATCAGCAACTTGGCCATGACACCGACAAATTGCATCATCATTTGCCGTTTGCTGATGTTGCCGCTGCCAAAATCCATGGAGCCGCTCAAGTCCAATAAAAACCATGCGCTGATTTCACGGTCCTCTTGGTGTTCCCTCACATAGGGTGATTGCATCCGCGCTGTGACATTCCAATCGATGTGCCGCACGTCGTCGTGGGCTTGGTATTCGCGCAAATCTGCCAAGTCGACACCCGAACCTCTGAACAAGGTTTTGTGATCTCCTTGCAGCAAACCGATTAAACGGCGCAACACCGTCCACTCTAGTTGCTGTAGTAGCGCTTCAGCGGACATGCGCCTCCAAGGGTTGGTCTGGCATGGACACTGCTTTCATGATCTCTTGAATCAGTGCGTCTGCGGTTTTGCCCTCGGCTAAGGCTGTGTATGACAGCACCAATCGATGCCTGAGGATATCGGGCACCAAATCGCTCAAGTCTTGCGGCAAGGCGTAATCGCGGCCACGCAGCAAGGCCAATGCGCGTGCACCTTCGATCAAGCCAATGCTGGCGCGTGGGCTGGCACCAAAGCTGATGTAGCCTTGTAAAGCTTCCAAGCCATAGCGCGAGGGGAAACGTGTGGCAGAAATGAGCTTGACGGCATAGTGAATCAAACTGGGATCAACGTAACAGTGACGACACTGCACTTGCAGCGCTTGGAGCTCTTCAGGACTGATGACGCCCGTCACTTGCGCCCCACCGGCAATGACCCGTTGAACAATCACAAATTCGTCGTCTTCGCTGGGGTAGTCAATCAAGACTTTCATCATGAAGCGGTCCACTTGGGCTTCAGGCAGCGGGTATGTGCCTTCCGTTTCAATCGGGTTCTGAGTGGCCATGACCAAAAAAGGCGAGGGCACGCGATGCGTTTGCCCGGCAATGGTGACTTGCCGTTCTTGCATCACTTCCAGTAAAGCACTTTGTACTTTGGCGGGGGCACGGTTAATTTCATCGGCCAACAGCAGGTTGGCAAACACGGGGCCCAACACCGTACTGAATTCACTGGTTTGCTGATTGAAAATGCGCGTGCCCACCAAATCGGCGGGCAGCAAATCAGGGGTGAATTGAATGCGGTTGAAACTGCCGTTCAGGGTTTTGGCCAAGGTGTTCACTGTCAGGGTCTTGGCCAATCCAGGCACGCCTTCAATGAGCAAGTGGCCCTGTGCCAACAGCGCAATCAACACGCGTTCTAGAAAAGCATCTTGACCCACCACCACCCGCTTGACCTCGTACATTAGCCTTTGCATCTGGGCTGCCGCCGCTTCAGGTTGGAAGCCAGTGGAAGCGCTGCCTTTGCCACGCCATGCGTCCGATGAAACAGTCATGTTGTCTCCTTTGAATCTAGAAAGGGGGTAAGCCCACGGCACTGCCAGCACTTTCAATGGTGGTGGCAAAGCCAATGCCAATGAAGGTGCGCGCTGAAGTTGGATTGAGGATGGCCGTCACAATGCCGACCACCTCGCCCGACATGTTGATCAAAGGGCCGCCAGAATTACCGGGGTTGGCCGCAGCATCAAATTGAATCAAGCCGCTTAGATTTTGTTTGCCATCCTGCGATTTGAATTGCCGATTCAAACCTGACACCACACCCGATGAAACAGAAGGACCGATACCAAACGGAAAGCCAACGGCCACCACACCATCGCCCGGCGCCAATTGTTGGCTGGAGCCCAAAATGGCGGGCTCCAAATCATCAGGAATTTTTTGCGGCTTCAAGACGGCCAAGTCTTTGTCGGCTTGAACCCCAATTACCGTGGCATCTGATTCCGTGCCATCGAAAAAAGTGACGCGCAATTTTTTAGCGCCGGACACCACATGAAAGTTGGTCAGGATGGTGCCGTCATCTTTGATCACAACCCCAGTGCCCACACCACTTTCAATGTCTGAATCTTTATTTTTAGGATCAGCCACATAGGCTTGCACATGCACCACCGCACCTTGAATCGATGCGGCAGCTTTGGAACTGGCTGACGGTAAATCTTTGGTTTGCAAGGTGTGTAAAACAGCTGCATCAATGTCTTTTTGCGTCAATGCGGGGCGCCATTGCAACGCGGGTGAAAAAACACCGACAGCCAAAAGACTGCAAACAATGCCCATCAAAAAGACGGCCAAGAAATCCCAACGCCAACCGGATTTGATCTTGCTCAATCTCCTTTGAATTGGGGTGCTGGGCTTTGAATTGGTTTGGGAACTAAATGGGCTAGGTTCAGTAGGCGCGTGTTTATCTGAACCTGCAGGTCGCGGGCTTTTGCTAAAAACCGCTTCTCTTTTCATAAATAAACGATAGCATAAGCCTCGATGTCAAATTGACGTAACTGGCTAAAACCCTGATGGCGATGCAATTTCTTCAGCCCTTCATGCTCTGGTCACTGCTGCTCATGCCCTTGATGGTAGGAGGCTACCTATGGCTACTTAAAAGGCGGCGCAAGCAGGTTGTTGCTTTTTCTGCGGTTTCGTGGATTGTGCAAAACATGGACACGCCATCCCCTTGGCGTCGTCACGTTCCGCCTGCGCTGTTGGCCTTGGCCTTGGCCCTCTTGTTGCTGGCCAGTGCCCGGCCCATGGCCCGAGTCACTTTGCCAGCCGACTACATGACCCTCATCATGGCCATGGATGTGTCAAGAAGCATGCTGGCCGAGGACGTCGAGCCCAGTCGAATCAAGGCAGCCCAAAAGGCAGCCAAAGAATTTTTACAAGATTTACCAGCCAATGTTCGGGTGGGCGTCATCTCCTTTGCGGGCAATGCGCAAGTGGTGCAGCACGTGACCACGCAAAAGGAAGAGTTGGTTGCCGCCATTGATCGTTTTCAATTGCAACGGGGAACCGCCACGGGCAGCGGCTTGTTGTTGTCGCTGGCAACCCTCAGACCCGAAGCCAACATCGATTTAGAGGCCGCGCTATACAACCCCAATCCCTATGGGTATGGCGATGCATCGTCCAATGGCGTCAGTGGTGGGGCGGCTGGTGGCGCTCGCAGCTTGGATGCAAAGCCTGCAGCCAAACAGCGCACGCCTGAACCGCCAGGCTCTTACAAGGGCGGTGCGATTGTTTTGTTGTCTGATGGACGAAGAACAACGGGCCCCGATCCCTTGTTGGCAGCCAAGATGGCCGCAGACTTAGGCGTGCGTGTCTACACCGTGGGATTTGGAACGCCCAATGGCTTTATTCCTGGCTACGAAGGCTATTCGTTCTTCACCCAAGTCGATGAAGAAGCCCTGAAAGGGGTGGCCAAGATCACTGAAGCAGACTACTTCAAAGCAGGGTCAGCCGAAGACTTGAAAAAAGTCTATCAACACTTGTCGACCCAATTCACATTAGAAAAACGCGACACCGAAATCTCTGCGTTGTTAGCGGGCGCCGCGCTGTTGTTGGTTGCGATGGCACTGATGTTGTCTGCGTTGTGGTTTCGAATGGGGCCTCAAACGGGCAAAAATCTAAGTCTTGCAGAATGAGTGCGCGCGGTTCAATCCAAAGCTTCAATGTCGCACTTCGCGACTGGCCCATGAACGCAGTTTTCCGGGATTAAGCAAACCCATCGGGTCAAAGCGTTCCTTCATTTTGACCACCGCAGGGTCTAGGTTGTTTTGTTTGCCGTCTTCCACAATGTACACATGTGGGTTGTTGATTTGCACACCATGTGAACGGTAGATGGCCATGATTTCGTTCAAACGGGCTTCAGAGGTGTAGTGGATCAGTTGCAAACCGCTGCAGTTGAAATCACCTTCTTTGGTTCGCAGAAATTCCAAGTGCATGAGGACTTCACCGCCGAGTTCTTTCTCCAAGGCTTTGACTTGCTCTACATGTTTGGCAGGTGTGAATCCACTTTGAATGTAGGTGAAGTTTTTGTCGACCTTCAGGGCATGCAGCGTGGTGTGATTCCAGGTGTATTCAATCAAGGTGCGGTTAGAAGATAAGACTTCCTCAGCCGTTTTGTTGTAACAAAATACACCGCCAAACGACTTGACCAAATCTTCCACGCCTTCAACGCTTTGGGGTGCCAAAACCATCATGACAGCATGCTGCTTGTCATTGAACAAAGGCATTAGCGGGGCCATGTAGGTGGGGATGGGCGCTGCCAAAAATGAGACTTCTTTTTTGATCAAGCCTGGTGCTTTGGTCAATTTGCTTGCAAACTCCAAAGCCTGGTCAAAAGATTCAAACTGCGCCACACATTCTGACCAAGGCACGCAAGGTGACAATGCCACCTCGAGTTCTAGCACGATGCCGTTGGTGCCGTAGGTGTGGTGCAGCAGCATGGCGTCTGCGCCGCGCAGTTCCACAATTTGAGGCTCAGGCTCGACCGTCATCACACGAACACCCAACACATTGCCGGGGGCGGCCAAGGGGCCGTAGTTGATAGAGCCTGCACCACCGAAGCCCCCGCCAAACAAACCACCCAAGGTGGCACTTCTGAAGGTGGAGGGTAACCAGCGCAATTCCATGCCATGCGGACGCGCTTGAGCATCAAACTCAGACAAGCGAATGCCCGCTTGTGCGCGGCCCACTTGGCTGCGCACCCAGCAAAAAGCGTTGTACCCACTGAGGTCCAAAATGACGCCGCCAAATAAAGGGGTGGACTGGCCGTAGTTGCCAGTGCCGGTGCCGCGAATGGTCAAGGGGATTTTGGCAATGGCGCAGGCCGATACCACTTGGCGAATTTCTTCTTCACTGCGCGGCCGAGCCACCACGTCGCCTGTCTTACCAGCCAAATCGCGTTTCAAAATGGGTGAGAACCATGCAAAGTCTTGCGACAGTCTAGCGACTCTTGCTGTGTCGGTGATCCATTCCACGCTGGGCAGCATGGCAGGCAAATCGTGGGCTGTGGTGGAAGGCTCTAAGAGCGTGCTGGACATGAAAATTCCTTCAATGATTCGATGCTTATTCGCCAATCACTTCACTGGCGTGCCATCCACCCAAAGCCTTGCGAGACAGCCAAGACATGAAAAGGAACAGAAAAACACCAGTCAATGAAATCAGGAGCAGTGATGCAAACATGCGAGGGATATTGAGCTGAAAACCAGCTTGCAAAATTTGATAGGCCAAGCCAGCACCCGTACCGCCAGTGCCTGCAACAAATTCGGCCACCACGGCGCCAATCAAGGACAGGCCGCTGGAAATGCGCAGACCGCCAAAGAAATACGGCAACGCACTGGGGATGCGCAGACGCCACAAAACTTGCCAGCGGTTGGCGCGGTTCAATTTGAAATAACTTTGCAAATCGGGCTCGACACTGCGAAGGCCCAGTGTGGTGTTGCTGATGATGGGGAACAAGGCCACCAGCGAGGCGCAGATTACCATCGACAAAGTGGGATCTTTGACCCAAATGATGATGAGTGGCGCAATGGCCACAATCGGCGTGACCTGCAGCAAAACTGCGTAGGGGAAAAAGGCCGCTTCAATGCTTTTGCTCTGGACAAACACAAACGAAATCAATACGCCTAAGACGGTTGCCACCGCAAAAGCAAACAAAGTGATCTTGACGGTAACCCACAGCGCCAATCCCAGCGCCGCCCAATCGGTGAACAAGGTTTTCATCATCAAGAGGGGCGATGGCACCAAGTAAGGCGGTAAGTTCAAGCCTGTGACCAAGCCTTGCCAAATGATGATCAAGAACAAACCCACCAAGATGGGATAGATGACTTTTTGAACTTTTGGGTTGTGTGCCCAAGGTCGAATCAGTTGAGCAACTTGTGGTGCGTTCATGAGAAGTGGGCCTCCTGGCCTGCACTGGCCCGCATCAAACTGTTTTGCAGTTTTTTGGCATGTTGGCTGAATGCGGTTGAGACCATGAAGTCAGAAGTGCGAGGGTAAGCATCGGGAATGACAAACTCTTCCACAATGCGACCTGGGCGAGCGGCCATCATGACCACGCGGTTGGACAAGAACACGGCCTCGTGAATGGAGTGCGTGACAAATATCACGGTGAGTTTTTTCTTTTGCCAGAGCTCTAGCAACTCAGCATCTAAGCGGTGACGGGTGATTTCATCCAGAGCGCCGAATGGTTCGTCCATCAACAGCAAGTCGGGATCGGTGACCAAACCGCGCGCAATGGACACGCGCATCTGCATGCCACCCGACAAGGCACGCGGCAATGCTTTCGCAAATTTAGACAGGCCTACCAAGGCCAGAACTTCTTTGACTTTTTCGTCGGCAATGACTTTGTCGACGCCTGCCAATTCCAATGGCAATCTGACATTCTTTTCTACAGAGGCCCAAGGCATGAGCGTGGGCGACTGAAAGACGAAAGACATTTTTTTCCCAGATTCAGCCAATTGCTGAACTGGCTTGCGCCAGAGCAACAATCGGCCGTCTGTGGGCTCTAATAAACCTGCCACCATCTTGAGCAAGGTGCTTTTGCCACAGCCAGAAGGTCCTAGCAAAGTGACAAACTCACCTTCTTCAATGCGAAGGTCCACAGGCAGCAAGGCTTGTGTGCCATTGTTGTAAGTTTTGTTGGCGGACAAAACCTCAACTGCGGGAGCAGGTGCGTGGATCAAGGCATCACCTTGGCGTCTTTGATGAAACTCAAGTTGTATGACTTGCTCATTTCAACCTTGGCAGGGTCGATGAGTTTGGCAGCGACCAAGAAATCGAAGCTGGCTTTGGCGCGTACATCGGTCATGATGCCAATGCCCATCTTGGCGGCATCACCCCCTGTGACCATGCCCATTTCTTTCAACTTGCTCACGCTGTAAGCCAATTGTTCATCGGTCATGTTGGGGTTGTCTTTCTTGATCAAAGCATTGGCGGGTGCTGGATCGGCCAAATAACTCTTCCAGCCTTCCATCGATGCTTTGACAAATGAAGCCACGGCCTTGGTGCGTGTTTGAACCGTTTTGTCCATGCAAGAAATGGTGGTTGCGTAGGCGGGATAACCAAAATCACTGAACATCAAGGTGTTGGCTTTGACGCCCGCTTTTTGAATAGCGAAAGGCTCAGATGTGAGGTAGCCCTGTTGCGCCACATTGGGGTCGGCTACAAAGGGTTGAATGTTGAAGGTGTAGGGGCGCGTTTGTGCATCTGTAAAGCCAAACTTGGCTTTCAACCAGGGCCAGTAACCACGGTGCGCTGAAGAAGCAATCAAAATGGTTTTACCCTTCAGGTCTTCAAACTTCTTGACATCGTCGTGTGCAATCAAAACCTGTGGATCTTTTTGAAACACAGCACCCACGGTGGTCACGGGCACACCACCCTCGCGCACTTGAATCATTTGCAAATCGCTGGAGCCCATGACGCAATCGGCTTGATCTGCTGCCATCAATTGAACGATGTTGACTTGCGGGCCGCCCATTTTGACGGTCACATCCAAGCCATACTTTTTGTAAATGCCAGTGGCAACAGCTTGGTAAAAGCCACCGTGCTCTGCTTGCGCATACCAGTTGGTCATGTAGGTAAATTTTTCTTGCGCTTGCACAGGCTGAAGACCGGCAAGGCTCATGAGTCCAATGCACAGACTTGTGCGCACGGCTGCAGCGGTCGAAGATTTGAAGCTGAAATGTTTCAAGATGAACTCCTCAATGTGAAAAAGCTTGAATGAACAGGTGACGGAATTGAATCCATGTGTGAATTGCATCTTTCATGCCAATCCGTCTTGGATGTGGCCTTGGTGTTGTGCTCGGCCCCAAGTGGGCTCTGCGCGAGGCGCCCATGTCAGTTCGTGAAGCTCTGTGATGGCCTGTGCCCAACTGTTGGCCAATGAGTCCAAGATGTGCAAGCCCTGCTCGCGGGTGGCAGGCAATGGATCGCCAATGATGCCGCTGGGGCCAAAGTCGCGAGCGCTCCAAGCACACGCAGGGCGACCATCGGGTGACAATAATTTAGAGGGGAACTCTGCGGGATAGTTGCTGACCGCCTTGTCCATGTGCACCGTTTCGGGGGCCAATGCCAACATCAGTGCAGTTTCTGCATGACCTGCGTGCATGGCCAGCTTTTTTTCTTTGTCAGACAGGTACTGTCCAGCAGTGTGGGGCACGCGCCAAGTGAAGCTGGGCACCACAATGAAGTCGCCATGGCGCAAACGCAATTCACGGGCCGAAATTTCCATGACTTGGGGTTGACCACCATGGCCATTCACAATCAACAACTTTCTAAAACCAGCGCGATAAACCGACTCACCTATTTCGTTCATGGTGGCCAACAAGGTTTCGCCCGTCAGGGTCATGGTGCCTGGAAAGTGGAGGTGTTCCTCAGACTTGCCATAAGTGATGGGTGCCATGGCATAAGCGGGAACGTGGTCTGGCAAGCGTGCCAGTGCATGTCCCACAACGCCTGCACTGATGGTGGTGTCCACAGAACAGGGCAAATGAGGGCCGTGCTGTTCGGTGGCACCAGTGGGCAAGACAATCACGGTGTTGGCTTTGTCGGGCAGCGCTGCAATTTCTGTCCAGCTCAAATAAGGCAGGTAACGACTGGGAGGGTTGTAGGCGTGAAGCATGGTGTTCTGTAGAGTGGAATGAATGCATTAGCGCAATGGCAACCACAGCGTGGCTTCCACTTCGATCAAGATGTCTGAAGAGGGCAGCATGCCGCTCACTTCGACGACGGTGGAAACGGGTGGGTCCCCAGGGAAAAACTGTTTGCGGACGCGGCTGTATAAGGGAAAGTGGTCGAGGTTTTTAAAGTATTGGACCAACTTGAAGACATCTGACATTTGGCCGCCAGCACTTTCCACTGTGCGTTGAATGCTGTTCAAGACATACCAACTTTGCGCCAAGATGGGGCCTTCTTTGTAGTCGGTTGAGAACTCGCCCGTTTGACCAATTTGTTGGGCAGCTTCGCTAGGAATATCACCGTAGCCTTTGACAATTTTTCCTGCCTGCGGATCCACGGCAATCACGCCAGAGAGAAATACGTAATCGCCTGCGCGTCGCCATGCGGCGTAACGGGCCAAGGGTTGTGCAAAGTTGTTCATGGGGGTGTTTATCCGAGTGATCAAGCAAGAAGGCCGTTTCGCACCACAAGCCGTTTGTGCGTTTGTGAGGGGAAGCCCCACAGATTGGCTTGCTCAAACACCATGAAATTGGCGGCCGATCCAATTTGGAAAGGTGCGTCTTGTGCATCACCGGTTAGCCAGTCTGTGCGGCAAATGCTTTGCGTGGCATCGTCAAACACTTGCGGTAATTGAGCTGCCAGAGCGCCCGTGCTCAGTGCCTCTAAGGGGTCGTAACTGCCAAAGGTACAGAAGGGGTCTTGGACGTTGTCGCTGGCCACCATGACGGGTATGTGGCGTGCGCGGGCCTCTTGCACCAAGGTCAGGCCACGCTTGGTTGGCGTTTTGCCTGTCACGGCATCTTGCAGCAGCAGGTTGGTCAGCGGCAGTGTGACCAAGCTCATGTTGACTTTGGCCACTTCGTCGAGTGTGCGCAAGGCCAGTAAGCTGTCTTGTGCAGACAGCGCACAGGTATGGCCGCACACCACATGCCCTTCAAAGCCAATGTCGCGCATGATTTCGGTTGCGCGCAATAAACCTTGGGCCGCAGGGTTCAGTTCTTCGTCCATGTGCAGGTCGACATTCAAACCTTCTGCTTGGGCAGCGGCAAACAGATTTTTCAAGGCTTGCAAATCCCAGTTGCTGGTGTGCACAAAACCACCCAGCAATGCACCGGGCCCGCTGGCGGCCACTTGCTTGGCCAAGCTTCGCGCTTGGGCTGCATCGGCATACAAATGCAAGGGGATGAGGCTCACGCGTTCGATGGCGATCTTGCCCTTCCAGTCAGAGGCCAAATCACGCAGAACTTGCCAAGCGATGGGTTTTGCCTTGGGCTCCCACCAATCGCAGTGCGTGCGCAAGTGTTGGACGCCCGCCTCAAAGGACCACGTGAGGCCTTGATTGGCACGTTGGTAAACATCTTCAGGCGTCCAGTGCGCGCGGTCGCTCATCATGGCCTGAATGGCGCCTAGCAAACCTGGGGTGATGTCGCCCATTCTGCTTTTGGTCAATGTTTTGTCGAGGTGCGTGTGGGCATCGACCATGAGTGGCAGGGTGAGTGCGCCTTGGATGTCCCAGATGGGCAAGGCCAATGGATTGGCGGAAGCTGCTTCAATTTTCTCGAGCTTTCCGTTCACCACGGCGATGTCCACCAACTGGTCGGTCGAGTGCGTGTTCAGCCATTGGGGCAATCGAGCACCTTTGAGTAAAAAAGAAGAGGTAGCGGGATGGGGTGTCATGCGAATGTCGCCATGGCTTGACTCACCTTGGCTTTGAATTGAGAGAGGGAGGAAGGGGTGGCCACGTTCATGTGATAGTGCGCGTGATAGTCCACACGGCTGCCACCACCTGTCAGCAGTTTCAAATACCGGGTGATGATTTTTCTGGGAGGATCGCCCATGTACCAAGCCGTCCAGCGGGGTCTGCCATAGGTCACCACAGCGGATATGCGCTTGATGTGGGTCAGGGATGGCTTGACGTTTTGGGGGTCGCTTAAGTCAAAGGCCACACCGGGCATCAGCACACGGTCGAAGTAGCCCTTGAGCATGGCAGGCAAGCCAAAGCACCAAGTTGGAAAGCAAAACACCAAAGCTTCTGCGTTGCGCAATCTGTCAACGTAGGTTTGCACTGGCTTTTCGTTGTCGGGTACTTCGTGATAACCCAGTCGCTCTTCGCGGCTCATGACGGGGTTGAAATTTTCTGCGTAGAGGTCGCAATCGTCGACTTCGTGTCCCGCCAACTTGAGTTGAGTCACAACTTCTGCGTGAAGGGCTGCGTTGTAGCTCGATTCAACAGGGTGACAAAAAATGACCAGAACGCGCATGACTGAAAGTGCCTCTAGAGACGGATGTGGACATCTGAAGATGCAGATGCGCTCACGTTTCAATCATTGCAAGCCGCGTGCCATGTTCAATTTCAAGGAGTGTGCAGCGCTGTTTCAATAAAAGACAGGAAAGAGGTGGTTCGCACAATTCTGGCGCACCCTTGTGAGGCATGCATCCAGCTTTGGTGCAGACATGCACACTTTAGGATTTCCAGAAGCCTTCATGAACTTGGCTGGCATCGTGGATCAAGGCAGGGCCAATGCATTCAATGGGATGAGAGGAGGCGTTGAAGACATCTCTGCAAGACAGTTCAGCGTCTTTTTGTTCAAGCAGTTCACCTCTGAAAATGCGGAGCCTCTCTGCATCAATGCCGTAGATGACGCGCTGAATGCCCGACCAAAAAATAGCGCCTGCGCACATCACACAAGGCTCTGCCGATGAGTACAGCGTCGCTTCTGCCAAGACGGACCTGGCATGTTTGGGGCTGAGCATTCGAACGGCAGTCGTTTCTGCATGGCCTGTGCAGTCACCTGTTTCGGTGGTGTTGCAGAAGGCTTCTGCCAACAACTCGCCCTGCTTGGAGATGACCACCGCACCAAACGGCCGGTTGCCTCTGGCTCGTGCGACTGCAGACATGCGAATGGCATCGCGCAAATAGGTGGCGTCAGTGTCTGACAATTTCATTTCTGTGGGGTATTGGGACATGGCACACTCCTTAGATCGATGCCTTGTGATGCACACGACGTGCCAACTGCTTGGCCCAGGATTTGCAGGACAATTTGCAGAGGAGCTCTTTCATGCTGGTCACACAACAAGCTATTTTTCGAAAATATTGGCACGCCGTGATGCCGCTGTCTGAACTTGCTTCAGGCCCGAAACCCTTTACCTTGTTAGGCGAGAAGATCGTTCTATTTCTGGATGCCCAGGGCCAACCTGCTGCACTCGCTGACCGATGCTGCCACCGCACCGCTAAACTCAGCAAAGGTCAGTGCAAAAATGGCAACCTTGAATGTGCTTACCATGGATGGCAGTACAACAGCGTAGGCAAAGTGGTCGTCATCCCTCAGTACGCAGCCGATCGCGAAATTCCATCTGACTATCGAACCCAAGCATTTCATTGTGTGGCGCGCTACGGCTATGCATGGGTTGCCTTGGAAGACCCCATTGCCGACATATTTGAAGTTCCTGAATTTGACAACCCTCAGTACAGGACCATTTTTCAGTTTTATGAAACCTGGGCCACCAGTCCCGTCAGGGCTTTGGAAAATTCATTCGACAACGCGCATTTCAGTTTTGTTCACAAAGCCACCTTTGGCGTGGCTGCAAGCCCTAAGCCCAGCAAATACGAATTGCATGAATCAGAAATTGGTTTTGAAGCGGAGACTGTCATCGAGGCGGTCAATCCAGAGAAGTTTCAGCGCATCAGTGGTGTTCAGGATCCCATCACCACAAGGCACATGCGCAACGCCTACTATTTGCCTTTTTCAAGGCGCTTGGACATTGAATACCCCAGCGGCATCCGTCACATCATCATCAATTGTTTTACTCCCATTGACGATGGCCACATTCAACTGTGTCAATGGCTGTTTCGAAACGATACAGAAGCCGATTGTCCTGCCGAGATGCTCATTCACTTCGATGAAGTGATCACGCGTGAGGACAAAGACATCTTGGAGTCTACGGATCACGATGCCGTGGTTGACATGCGTCGGCGTGGCGTGGAGTTTTCCATGGATTCAGACCGCCCCGGTATCTTGATTCGCAAGAAATTGATGGAACTGCTGGCCAAGCATGGCGAAGTAGAAGTCCATCGTTGAATTTTGAATCAGCCCAAAGCAGACAAGAACTGCACCAACTCTGGGGTTTGGGGATTGCCAAACAATTCAGCGGGCGTGCCACTTTCATGCACGCGCCCTTGGTGCATGAAGATCACGCGATCGGCCACTTTGCGCGCAAAGTTCATTTCGTGCGTCACCATCAGAAGGGTCATGCCTTCTTCTGCCAAGCTTTCCACCACCAGCAACACTTCGCCAACCAATTCGGGGTCCAGTGCCGATGTGATTTCATCGCACAGCAAAATTTGAGGTTCCATGGCCAATGCTCTGGCAATGGCCACCCGTTGTTGTTGCCCACCCGAGAGCTGATCGGGCCATGCGTCGAACTTCTCTGCCAGGCCCACGCGGTCTAAAAGTTGGCGGGCTTTGGATTCAGCTGAGGTTTTGTCTTGTTGCTTCACCAAGCCGGGGGCCAGCATGATGTTTTGCCCCACCTTCAAATGCGGGAACAAATTGAAGCTTTGGAAAATCATGCCGACTTTTTGGCGGAGTGCCCGCATCGCGTTGGCGTCATGGTGCAAAAGCGCCTGTCGGTCCACAGTGAGGGTGCCTGCTTGAAAAGTTTCCAAACCATTGATGCAACGAAGCAATGTGCTTTTGCCCGAACCACTTTTGCCAATGATGGCAATGACTTCACCCGCCTGCACTTGGAGGTCAATGCCTTTGAGGACTTCGTTGTCGCCAAAGCTTTTGCGCAGCCCTTGAATGGCGAGCAGGGGTTCATGCATGTCCACGTTGGACCTTTCGTTCAAGATGTTTGGCAAAGTAAGACACGGGGTAGCACAGTGCGAAATACAACAAGGCCACGCAGCTGTAGACCAAGAAGGGTTTGAAGGTGGCGTTGGTGATCATGGTGCCCGCTTTGGTGAGCTCAATGAAACCAATCACCGACGCCAAGGCGGTGCCTTTGATCACTTGAACCAAAAAGCCCACCGTGGGTGGAATGGCAATTTTGAAAGCCTGCGGCAAGATCACATAGCGCAATTGCTCCATAAAGCTCAAGGCCAAACTTTGGCTGGCTTCCCACTGTCCTTTGGGAATGGCTTCAACGCAGCCGCGCCAAATTTCTGCCAAAAAGGCGCTACTGTACAAGGTGAGGGCAACACCGGCGGCCAACCACGGAGAAGTTTCGATGCCAATCAAGGCCATGCCAAAGTAAGCCAAAAACAATTGCATCAGCAAAGGTGTGCCTTGGAACAATTGAACGTAAACATTGACAAAGACCCTTGCCCATTTGAAATGCGACAAACGTGCAATCAAGAGCATCAATCCCATCAAGCCGCCACCTGCAAAAGCGATCAGTGACAAAACCACTGTCCAACGCAAAGCTAAAAGCAAGTTTCTGAAGATGTCCCAAAGAGAAAAATCAACCATGTCTTTTCCTCTTCAGCGACCAAAAAGAAAACGCGGGCCCAACCAATTGAGCAATCGGCGCAGTGCCACGGCTAGCGTCAAATAGGTGAGCGTGGCAATGATGAAGGCTTCAAAGGCTCTGAAGTTGCGGCTTTGAATGAGGTTGGCCGCATGGCTCAATTCTTCTGTGGATATTTGACCGCACACCGCAGAGCCCAACATCACAATGATAATTTGACTTACCAAGGCAGGCCAGACCTTGCGCAGCGCAGGCGGCAACACCACGTGCGTGAAAATTTGGCCTGGCGTTAAGGCCAAACTCATGCCTGCTTCAATCTGCCCCTTGGGCGTGGCCTCAATGCCAGCGCGTATGATTTCAGTGGCATACGCGCTCAGGTTGATCACCATGGCAATGATCGACGCGGTTTCTGGCGACAGTCGCAAGCCCATCGCGGGCAGGCCAAAGTAAACGAAGAACAACTGAACGATGAAGGGCGTGTTGCGAATGAGCTCCACATATGTGCCAGCCAACACGCGCAGGGGCAGTGCCCCATGCACACGTGACCAAGCCAGCACGATGCCCAGTGCAAGACCGAGGAGGGTGGAAATGCTGGTGAGCCCGATGGTCCAGGCTACACCCTTCACCAACAGCGGCCATTCAATCAGGACGCTGATGAAATCCAGTTCAATGCGCATGAAGCATCAAAATGGCAGATCGCCAGCAGGGCGGCCCAACCACTTTTGCGACATCTTGTCGATGTCGCCAGCTTTGCGGCCTTGCGCAATGATCTCGTTCACTTTCAAGCGCAGCTTGTCTTCACCTTTGGCCACGCCAATGAAGTTGGGGGAGTCTTTGAGCAACAACTTGTACTCGGTGTTCAAGCCAGGATTCTTGGTCATGATGGTGCCGGCCACAGATGCGCCTGTGGCAATGACTTGCACTTGGCCTGAAATGAAGGAAGAGATGGTGGCGTTGTTGTCTTCGAAACGTTTGACATCAACACCGGATGGAACCACTTTGGCCAATTCTTGATCTTCCATGGCGCCACGTGTGACGCCCACTGATTTGCCCACCAAGTCGTTGAAGCTCTTGATGCTTAAGCTTTTAGAAGCAAAGACGGCTTGGAAGAAAGGCGAGTAGGCCGCTGTGAAATCGATCACTTTTTCGCGATCTGGGTTCTTGCCCAAAGTGGAAATAACCAAGTCGGCTTTTTTGGTTTGCAGGTAAGGAATGCGGTTGGCACTGATCACGGGAATCAATTCAACTTTGACGCCCATTTTTTGGCCAATGTAGTTGGCCATGTCGATGTCCAAGCCTTGAGGTTGCAGGTCAATGCCCACAAAGCCGTAGGGCGGGTAGTCGGTGGGGATGGCAATCTTGATGACTTTGGCTTTGAGCACATCGTCTAATGCGGTTTGGGCTTGTGCTGTGGCACCGGTCAGGGCCAAGCCGGCCAACAGCGCAAGGGTGAGACGGCGCTTGGCCAAAAAGTTGAATTGCATGAAACATCTCCAAGTGAAGTAAAACTTAATTGGAGGAGGTTGCAAGACCTGTGCCGCCCAAAGAAGGTATTGAAGGGGCATTTTGAAAGGGCCATGCACCAAATTCAATCAGTCAAACCCTTAGATCGGATCTGGCTGCCCTTTTTTGGGGATTTGTTTGGATTTTTAAGCCGTGTTTGAGGATACCCAAAATCCCATGCTATAATCTACAGCTTCGCGGCTGTAGCTCAGCTGGATAGAGTACTTGGCTACGAACCAAGGGGTCGTGGGTTCGATTCCTGCCAGCCGCACCAGAATTTCGATTCTAGAACACAGCTTAGAGGCTTACGCCCCTAGGCTGTTTTTCTTTGTGCATCCCATTTTCACCTTTCATTTTCGTTTTCTTTTTCGAAAGCCATGAGCAAAGCATTCACGCGCGAAACCGATGCGGATTCAGATGATGGGGAAGATCCCAGCCTGCCGCCATTGCCAGCCGGAAGCCGCAACTACATGACCCCCCAGGGGTATGCCACTTTGCGCGCAGAGTTGTTCAGCTTGCTAGACGAAGAGCGCCCCAAAATTGTCGACATCGTGCATTGGGCCGCCAGCAATGGTGACCGGTCCGAAAACGGCGATTACCTTTATGGCAAAAAACGTTTGCGCGAGATTGATCGGCGCATCCGTTTTCTAACCAAGCGTCTGGAAATTGCCGAGGTCACCGATCCCAGTGCGCACCATGGCAAAGACCAGGTGTTTTTCGGTGCCACTGTCACTTACGCCGAAGAGCGTGGCGACGAACGCACGGTCACCATCCTCGGCATCGACGAAGCTGACAGTCTCAAAGGCGAGGTGAGTTGGGTGTCCCCCATTGCGCGCACCTTGCTGAAGTCACGCACGGGCGATGTCTTGCAATTGGTCACCCCGCAAGGGGTGCGCGAAATTGAAGTGTTGGAAGTCGCGTATCCCAAGCCAAGTGCTTGAGTTCAAAAAATCAAGCCTCCCCCGAAAGTCAGAGGGTTTTTTATGCGTCGGGTGCGCTTTGACCGCGAGCTCGGTGCGTGATGCGCTCAGCATTCAATACAGCAGGTGTGCGCTTCAAATTGCGCAGCACAGTTTCCAAATGGCTCAAGTCGCGCACTGAAATCACAAAAGTGTTTTCGGCTGCATCTTGCGCACTGGCTTGTCCCATTTCAACATGAATGATGTCGACCTCGGAGTTGGCCAATGTGCCTGCCACCCGCGCCAATACACCCTTGGTGTTGACCACGGTGACGCTGATGCTGGTTTCGAAATTGCGCAAGGGCTCGTCTGACCACTCAACACCAATGAAGCGTTCGCTGTCTTTCTGTTGAAGTTTTTGGCCCACACTGCAATCGGCTGTGTGCACCGCCAAACCTTCACCGCGGCCCAGGTAGCCAATGATTTTGTCGCCAGGCAAGGGGTGGCAGCAGCGCGCATAAACCACCGAGGCGTTTTCGGTGCCGTCGAGCATGATGGCACCTTGAGACACGGTCTCGTGCGCCATGAAGCGCTCACGCGTCATCAATAATGGATCGGGCTTTTCGCCCATTTCGGACAGCAAGGCCGCCATGCGTTTGGCCACAATGCTGGCAATGCGTTTGCCCAAGCCCACATCGACCAACAAATCGCTGCGGTTTTTGTTGCCGGTGAAGCGCAACAATTTTTCCCACAAGCCTTGATAGCGAGACGGATCGTCTGGCATCTTCTCAATGCCTTCTGCACGCAAAGCTTGAGTGAGAAGTTTGAGACCCAAGTCCATGGACTCGCTGTTGGCCATGGTTTTAAGGTGATGGCGAATTCGTGAGCGCGCACGGCCAGTGCGCACAAAGCCAAGCCACGATGGATTGGGCGAGGACACAGGGGCCGTCATCACCTCAACGACGTCACCGTTTTTCAACTCAGTGCGCAAGGGCACTTGTTGGTTGTTGATCTTGGCGGCGACCAAGTGGTCACCGATATTGCTGTGGATCATGTACGCAAAATCAACCACAGTGGCGCCACGCGGCAAGGACATGATTTGGCTCTTGGGCGTGAACACGTAAACAGCATCTGGGAACAAGTCCACTTTGACGTGATCCCAAAACTCGGAGGCATCGCGTGTTTCTTTTTGGATGTCCAGCAGTGACTGCAGCCACTGCGTGCCCAAGCGTTCAGATGCACCGTCGTTAGAGCCTTTGTCTTTGTAGAGCCAATGCGCAGCAACACCCGATTCGGCCACCACGTTCATGGCTTCTGTGCGCATTTGAAATTCAACGTTGACACCCGAGGGGCCCACCAAGGTGGTGTGCAAAGACTGATAACCGTTGACTTTGCCAATGGCGATGTGATCTTTGAATCGGCCAGGCACGGGCTTGTACATTTGGTGCAAGATGCCCAAGGCAGTGTAGCAATCAATGACCGAAGGCACGATCAAGCGAAAGCCATAAATGTCGGTCACTTGTGCAAAGCTAAGGTGCTTGCCATCCATTTTTTTGTAAATGGAATACAGCGTTTTTTCTCGTCCTGAAATTTGAACGTCCATGCCTGCTTGAGAAAACGTGGACTCGAGCTCGCCTTGAACTTTTTGAATCAGGTCGCGCCGGCGGTTGCGTGCTTTGGCAACGGCTTTGGCCAAGACGTTGTAGCGCCAAGGCATTGAGTACCGGAACGACAAATCTTGAAGTTCACGATAGGTTTGGTTCAGGCCCAAGCGGTGCGCAATCGGCGCATAAATTTCCAAAGTTTCAGAAGATATGCGACCCCACTTTTCGCGCGGCATGTCGGACATGGTGCGCATGTTGTGCGTGCGATCGGCCAGCTTGATGAGGATGACACGGACATCGCGCGCCATGGCCAGCAGCATTTTTCGGAAGGACTCAGCCTGGTTTTCCTCGCGGGTGTTGAACTCCAGCTTGTCCAACTTGGTCAGCCCGTCCACCAATTCGGCCACGGAGGAACCAAATTTTTCAATCAGATCGGCTTTGGTGACGCCGCAGTCTTCCATCACGTCGTGCATCAGCGCTGCCATCAAGGCTTGCGCATCGAGTTTCCACTCGGTGCACTGCGTGGCCACTGCAATAGGGTGCGTGATGTAGGGCTCGCCGTTTTTGCGCAGTTGGCCTAAATGTGCTTCGTCGGCAAACCGATAGGCTTTTCGGACCAGTTCAATGTCGGCAGCTGACAGGTAGCCTAGCTGGGCCACCAAGGCTGCAAAACTTGCGGCCGCCGCGTTGGCTGCGCTGGCGGAGGGCATGCCCGCTTGAATGTTGTGTGCGTTGTCGCGCTTTCCGGGTATTGAAGTACTACCGGAACTGTTAAAAATAGAAGAAAAAGCTGCGCGCATGGCTCAAATGTAACGCGAGAGGGCCGTCTTCAGAAAGCCTGAGGACTTGCCCTCACAAATTTGCGAATTTCAGGCGTGAAAAAGCCCCAGGTTTTGAAACTTTGGGGCTGATGGTGCCAAACCAGAACGGTTTGGCTGGGTGTAGAAATTAGTTTACTTTTTTGAGCATTTCCAAACCAACTTTGCCGGCTGCAATTTCGCGCAGGGCCGTGACGCCTGGCTTGTTTTTGCTCTCGACGCGGGGGGTGTGGCCTTGGCTCAGCATGCGAGCACGGTAAGTGGCCGCCAATACCAATTGGAAACGGTTAGGGATCTGTTCCAAGCAATCTTCAACAGTGATGCGGGCCATGACGGTCTCCGGTAAGTAATTCAGGTGATATGGAGGGATTCGAAAGTTTCGGCACGGGCCCGGCGCTGGGCAATGTACTTGAGGCGCTGGGCGTGCACGATGGCCTTGAGGTCAAACAGGGCGCGATCGAAAACTTCGTTGATTATAACGAAATCAAATTCTTTGACCTGGGCCAGCTCAATGGCCGCATTTTGCAGGCGCAATTCGATGGTTTCCGTGCTGTCCTCGCCTCGGCGCTCCAGGCGGCTGCGCAATTCTTCCCAGCTGGGGGGCAGAATGAAGATGAGGATGGCATTGGCGTACATCTTTTGGATTTGGATGGCGCCTTGGTAGTCAATCTCCAAAATGACGTCGGAGCCTTGTGCCATGCGCTCTTCCAGCATTTTCTTGGAGGTGCCATAGCGGTGGCTGTGCACGTTGGCCCATTCCACAAAGGCGTCGGCGGCCACCATGGCATCAAACTCTTGCTGAGAGACAAAAAAGTACTCTCGGCCGTGCTTTTCTTGGCCTCTTGGCGCGCGGGTGGTGTGCGACACCGAGGGCAAGACGCGGGTGTCAAGCTCCATCAGGGCCTTGACCAGGCTGGACTTGCCCGCACCACTGGGGGCAGCTACGACGTAGAGGTTTCCAGGATATTCCATGGCAAGGAGTGTAGTCAACTTATTCGATGTTTTGCACCTGCTCACGCATTTGCTCAATCAAGACTTTCATGTCGACGGAGATTTTGGTGAGCTCGAGGGCCGCCGACTTGGAGCCCAAGGTGTTGGCTTCGCGGTGGAGTTCTTGGATGAGGAAATCAAGGCGTTTGCCAATGTCGCCGCCTTTTTTGACGAGGCGGCTGATTTCGTCCAAGTGGGATGCCAGTCGGGTGAGCTCCTCGGCCACATCGATGCGAATGGCAAAAGCCGTGGCTTCCGTCAAAGCGCGGTCTTTGGCAACGTCGGACGACACATTGCCATCCGACAAAGCCATGGCCTCGTTCCAGCGGTCAATGAAACGCTGGCGCTGTTGCTCAACCAATTGTGGCAACAGGGGCGCTGCTTGTTCTGCCAGCGTGCGCAGTTGGCCAATGCGGTCTTGCAGCATCTCAGCCAAGCGGGCGCCTTCACGGGCGCGGGCATCTTTGAGGGCTTTGACCGCTTGTGTGGCCAAAGGCATGAGGTCGGCGTCTTGAAGACCCGCACCTGATTTTTCGTGCGAGGCCAACTTGATGACATCGGAAACACTCAGGTCGCGCGCTTTGGGCAGCCAGCTTTGAATTTTGTTTTGCAGACCCACCAGTTTTTGCAAGGTGCCAATGGAGGGGTCGGCCAGGTCATTGTCTTGGGTGCTGTGATAGACCGCACGCACTTCCACTTTGCCGCGCTTGATGTGTTGTGTGATGTGCTCACGCAAAGCCGGTTCGGTATGACGCAGCTCGTCGGGCAGTCGAAAGCTGAGGTCTAGAAAGCGGCTGTTCACGGAACGTATCTCAAGACCGAAACGCACAGCTGCCGTGGCCGCTGTGTCGGTGCCGCTCTCTGAAGCGGGCGTGCTGGATTGCACGCTGGCGTATCCGGTCATACTGTAAACTGGCATGAATTCTTTCTAGGATGCGGCAGACAAAGGGCTGCGGTTCAGTCGGCGATTATCTCAAACTAATCTTGAATGTCGATCTAACGCGTTCATTCAAACATTCAACCAGCGATCACATCCATGACCACTCTCAATTCTTCCAACTTTCAACGCGCCCATGATCGCAAGCAAGATCAATTGCGCAAGGTCCAAATCACGCGGGGCTACACCGTTCATGCCGAAGGCTCTGTGTTGATCGAATTTGGCGACACACGCGTGTTGTGCACGGCTTCGGTTGAAGAAAAAGTACCAGGTCACAAAAAAGGCAGTGGTGAAGGTTGGGTGACGGCTGAATACGGCATGTTGCCGCGCGCCACACACACACGCGGTGACCGCGAAGCAGCACGCGGTAAACAAAGTGGCCGCACACAAGAAATTCAACGCCTCATTGGCCGTTCCATGCGCGCCGTGTTTGATCTGAAAAAACTGGGTGAGCGCACCATCCATTTGGATTGCGATGTACTGCAAGCCGATGGCGGCACTCGCACAGCCAGTATCACGGGTGCGTTTGTGGCCGCCCAAGACGCCGTCGATTGGCTCATGCACCAAGGCAAGCTCACAGAGTCTCCCATCATTGATTCGGTCGCGGCCATTTCGGTGGGCTTGAAAGACGGCACACCTTTGCTGGATTTGGATTACACCGAAGACTCATCATGCGATACCGACATGAACGTGGTCATGACCGGTGCTGGCAACTTTGTAGAAGTGCAGGGCACCGCCGAAGGTGTGGCCTTTACACGCAAAGAAATGGACAGCTTGTTGGCCCTGGCTGAGAAGGGCATTGCCGAGTTGGTGCAATTGCAAAAGCAATCACGTCAAACACACGTTCACGCAGGCGCTTGATGTCATGAAAATGGTTTTGGCTTCCAACAACGCAGGCAAATTGAACGAACTGCAAAGCATGTTCAGCGTGCTGAATGTGCAGTTGGTGCGTCAGTCTGAGTTGAACATTTCGGAAGCGCCAGAGCCTTACAAAACCTTTGTTGAAAATGCCTTGACCAAAGCACGCCATGCCTCTGCACAAAGTGGTCTGCCGGCTGTGGCAGACGATGCAGGTTTGTGCATTGATGCATTTGGTGGCTTGCCAGGTGTAGACACCGCTTACTACTGCACGCAGTTTGGTTATGAGAAATCGGATGCCAACAACGTGCGCGCTGTAATTGAGCAAATGGCGCAGGTCGATAACCGCCGTGCAGCCATGGTGAGCACCCTGGTCGCACTGCGCAGTGCCGAAGATCCTGAGCCTTTGATTGCAGTGGGGCGGGTGGTGGTTGAGATTGCGCGCGAACCCGTCGGTACCAATGGCTTTGGCTTTGATCCTATTTTGTGGTTGCCAGAGTTTGGCCAAACGTTTGCACAGTTGCCTGAAGAAGTGAAGAATGCCAACAGCCATCGGGGCCGCTCGTCACAGGCCATGGTGGCATTGATGCGTGAACGCTGGGGCCTCTAAAGCATGAGCCATCCTTTTGATGTGGTGCATGCCATGCGGCCTGGCTTGTTGCAATTGCAGGCCTTGCCACCGCTCTCGCTGTATGTGCATCTGCCGTGGTGCATCAAGAAATGTCCGTATTGTGATTTCAATTCGCACGAGTGGCGCGACAACGCGCAGGGCATGCCAGAGCAACGCTACATCGATGCGCTGCTGGCCGACTTAGAAGCCAGCTTGCCGCTGATTTGGGGCCGTCCTGTTCACAGCATCTTCATTGGCGGCGGCACACCCAGTTTGTTTGAGCCTGCCAGCATCGATCGATTGATCAGTGGTATTCGTGCGCGCTTGCCTTTGGAGGCCGAAGCAGAAATTACCATGGAGGCCAACCCTGGCACGTTTGAGAAAGATCGCTTTAAGGCGTTTCGTGCTGCAGGTGTGACGCGCTTGTCCATTGGTGTGCAAAGTTTCAACGACGCACATTTGAAAGCGCTGGGCCGTGTGCACAACAGCGATCAGGCCATGGCGGCTGTGGCCGAAGCACAGAGTGCCTTTGAAACTTTCAATCTGGATGTGATGTATGCACTGCCGGGACAAAGCTTGGCCGATTTGACGCAAGACATTCAAACCGCTTTGAGCTTCAAGCCGCCGCACATTTCCATCTACCACCTCACCATCGAACCTAACACGATGTTTGCCAAACATCCCCCGGTCTTACCTGAGGATGACGATGCTTACGCGATGATGGATTTGATCACCGACATGACGGGCGCAGCGGGCTTGCAGCGCTACGAAGTGTCGGCCTATGCCAAGCCAGGACACCGCTGCTGGCACAACCTGAACTACTGGCAGTTTGGGGATTACTTGGGCATTGGTGCTGGCGCGCACAGCAAGCTCAGTTTTGCGCACCGCGTGATGCGCTATGTGCGTTACCGTGAGCCGCAGTTGTACCTTGTGCAAGCCCTGCAAGGTGCGCCGGTGACACAGTACGCAGAAGTGGCTCGCGAAGAGTTACCGTTTGAATACATGCTCAATGCGCTGCGCTTGAAAGAGGGCTTTAGTTTGGCCGACTACATGGCACGCACGGGACTGGCCATGACGTCCATTCAACAAGGTTTGGCCAAGGCCGAAGCCAAGCAACTCATTGCCAGGGACTTGAATCGGGTTTGGCCCACAGAACGAGGCTTTGATTTTTTAAGCGATCTGCAAGCTTTGTTTTTGGCAGATCGCTAGACAGTTCAGATGAACGGTGCAAATGAGCAGCGCCAATGTGCAGCACATCAGCGCTGAGTTTGAATTAAGCAGTTGCCATGACTGAGTTCATCTTTTTGCCGAAGTCACCAAACATGGCGATGGTTTTTTCGGTGGGGATGAGGTACTTGGCGCGCTTGTCTTCAGGCTGATTGAAAGTCATCAGCAAATCTTTTTGGCGCAAACGTGTGATGCGTTTGTGCAAAGTTGCAGGTGAACCCAAGTGCGCCAAGCCGATGGCTTCGCGAACCGTCATGGTTCTATTTTCAAACCAACGCAGTGCCACTTCTTCAAGCAAAGCTTTTTCGTTGGCGTCTAACTGCGGCGCGTCAGGCAATTGCTGAAGGCCACGCGCTAGCTGCAAAAATCGCAGATAGGCGTTGGCGGTTGTGGTGCTCTTCATGGTCATACTTTGATTCTAATCCTCGCATCTGAGAAATAGTAGCAAAGTGTCCATTCTTTGTGAATTAGATTCATGCGCCGTTAAGTAATTCCCACAATCTAAAAGGAGTTAGCGGCATTTGTAGATTTTGTGATTTTTGTGAATTTCCATTGCGTGCCAACGCATCTGCAATCGCATTCACCACGCAAGGTGTTGCACCAATGGTTCCCAATTCGCCAACCCCTTTGACGCCAAGCACGTTGTTGGTGCTGGGCACTGTTTGGTTGGTAAATGTATGGAACATTTGCGGCATGATGTCTGCACGCGGTGCGGCATAGTCCATCAAACTTCCAGTCACCAACTGACCACTTTCTGAGTCGTAGACCAAGCCTTCTAACAAGGCTTGTCCCATGCCTTGAACGGCGCCGCCATCCAATTGGCCTTCCACAATCATCGGGTTGACGATGCGGCCCACATCGTTCATGGAGGTGTAAGACACCACGAACGATTCGCCAGTGGCGGGGTTCACTTCAACTTCGCAAATGTGGCAGCCGTTGGGCCATGTGGGTCCGCTGGCGGTGGTGCTGGATTGCAACTCAATTCGGCCTTCGGGTTGGCGCTTCGCCAAATCGGCCAGGCTGATGTTCAAGTCGGTGCCCTTCACGCTGAAACGGCCACTTTCATAGGCCAAATCGGCAGGCGATGCTTCTAGCGCTTGACCTGCCAAATCTCGCGCTTTGTCCAATGTTTTTTCTGCGCCGACACGCATCGCTGAACCGCCTGTGAACAGTGAGCGGGAGCCGGCACTTCCAAAGCCATTGGCGCGGTCTGTGTCGCCTAAGATGACGCGAACCTTCGAGATGTCGACACCAAAAACATCCACCACCAATTGGGCCAAGGAGGTGGCGATGCCTTGACCCATGGCGTTGACTGCCGAGGCCACTTCAATGGTGCCGTCGGCCAAAATTTGCACTTGCACGTTTTCTTCCAAGGCATTGCCACCCGTCCACTCCAAGAAAGTGGCAATGCCCAAGCCGCGCCACAGGCCTTTGGCTTTGGAGGCCGCTTCGCGTTGTGCAAAGCCTGCCCAGTCGGCTTTTTCCATAGCCTGGTCCATGATCATTTCAAACGCACCGGTGTCATACACCTGACCCATGGGGTTCTTGTAGGGCATTTGCGATGGTTGAATGAAGTTGCGGCGGCGCAATTGCACGCGGTCAATGCCGCTGACGCGAGCGGCTTCGTCGATCAAACGCTCGATGTTGTAAATAGCTTCAGGGCGACCTGCGCCACGGTAAGCGCCCGTACTGGCGGTGTTGGTCATCACGCCGGTGAAGTGGTAGTCGATGGTTTGAATGTCGTAGACGCTGCTCTGCACCCAAGGGCCGATCATCATTTGGATGGCCAAGCCGGTCATGGTGGGATAGGCCCCCACGTTGGCCAAAGTTTCAATGCGAAGACCTAAAATTTTGCCGTCCGCGGCCAATGCCAAGGCGGCTTGAGTTTGAATGTCACGGCCATGTGAGCTGCTGAGAAACTCTTCGCTGCGGTCGGCGATCCATTTGACGGGCCGTTGAAGCGAGTGGGCGCAATATGCGGTGACCACATCTTCGGCGTATGCGCCAGTTTTCATGCCAAAACCGCCACCGACATCGCCCACGATGACGCGAATTTTTTCCTTGTCGATGCCAAGCAGGTCAGAAACTGTATTGCGAACGCCTGTTGGCATTTGGCTGCTCATGCGGATGTGCAAGCGGCCTTGGTCTGGGTAGGCCAAAACACTGCGAGGTTCGATGGACAGGGCTGCCACGCGTTGATTCACGATATTCAGGTGCACCACGTGGGCGGCTTGGTCAAAGGCCGCCTGGGTGGCTTGTGCGTCGCCATATCGGGTTTCGGCAACACGGTTGTCGGGTGCTTCTGTCAAAAGAGGCGCGGTGGGGGCCAACGCATCGCTCAGGGTGGTGACGCTTGGCAAGGCATCGAATTCAATCTCGATGACCTCGATGGCGTTGCGAGCTTGTTCTTCTGATGTTGCAACCACGGCCACAATGGGCTCGCCCACAAAACGCACGGTCTGGGTGGCCAAAATATGACGGGTGGTTGACGAAAGTGGGCTGCCGTCTGCCCGCTTGAAATTCATGGGGCGAGCCAATGGTTTGATGCCAGCAGCCAACAGGTCTTGCCCGCTGTAAACCGCCAAAACGCCCGGCATGCCTTTTGCTGCTTGGGTGTCTAAACGGGTGATGTTGGCGTGGGGGTAGGGCGAGCGCAAAAAGACCAAATGGGATTGGTTGGGCAGGCTGACGTCGTTGGCATACACCCCGGCACCTAGCAGCAATTGCTGATCTTCAAGTCGTTGGACGGCCTTGCCGCTGCCAAAGCGGGCGATTTCTTGTTCTGAAGAGAGGTGGGGGGTGGGGTGGTTCACAAACAGGTACTCCTTGCGCTGCAGTGTAGCTTTGAAGCCGCACTTTTGCAGCTAGGGGAATTCAGGACATCGGCCAAGTTGCCCCAAGCCAAACTCTTGAGTAGGATGAAACCCAATCTATGAAGTGAGGTCCTGTATGGACAATTTTTTGTTGTTGGTTTTGTGCGTGCTGTTCATCTTGCTCGCTGGTTTTTTGATTTTTTACTTTCAGACGCAACAAAACTTCAAAGAAATTACAGAAAAACTCGAGGAAATACAGCACCCCCATACCGGTCCCCGTTCTTCAGAGTCTCTCAAGCATGATCTGGCCGTTCAGCACGATGTGCTGGTGTTGTTGGAAGCTGAGATTTCGAAAAACAAACGAGAATCTTTGACCGAGGCAGAGTTGCAAAGCTTTGATGTGGCGCGCCACAAAATCAAAGCGTGCATTGCAGGCTTGAAGGCCAATGGCGATTGGATCGGATTACCCTACGAATATGAGTGGGTTGAAATGCTGGAACGCCTGCCCAACGTGTTGAGTTTGTATCGAAAGGCTGAGGCCGAAAAGCAGGCAAGGGAGTTGGCTGCGAATGCAGGAACCGACGCAGGCAACAACTCAGGCAACAACGCGGGCAGTTAAAATCAAAGGCTTAGTCAATTGACCCTTTATTTTTGACCTGAATCAATTCTGAATGGTCTTGTTCTGCGATGATTCAGCCACATGCTCAGTGTTTCCAATCTTTCCTGCTCAAAGGGTGACAAACGGCTGTTTTCAGGCGTTTCATTCACCCTCCAACCCGGCCAGTGGCTGCACCTCGAAGGTGACAATGGGGTTGGTAAAACCAGCCTGCTGCGTTTGGCATGCGGCCTGAGTGCCCTTGAAGAGGGCGAAATCTCTTGGAATCACCAGCCTGTGGTTCAAAATCCAGAGGCTTTTCGTGCCGATTTGGCTTATTTGGGTCACCAATTGGCCCTTAAAGAAGATCTGACCCCCATGGAAAACCTGCGCGCCGATGCGGCCGTCGCAGGCCGCCCCCTCAAGCCTGAGGATGCCTTGAAAGCCCTGGCGCAGTTGGGCTTGCGCGGCAGAGAGCATTTGCCTGTGCGGGTGTTGTCACAAGGTCAAAAAAGGCGTACGGCGCTGGCACGCTTGCTGGTCAGTTCTGCCAAGCTGTGGATCTTGGATGAACCTTTTGTGGCCTTGGACGCCGCTGCTCAGAACGCGTTGACGCAGGTCATCAACAGCCATTTGGCCCATCAGGGTCTGGTGTTATTCACCAGCCACCAGGCCGTGAGCTTGGGCGGCGTGGGCTTTAGCTACAGGTTGACGGCATGAGCGCCTTTGTTGCCATCGTTCGACGCGATCTCACCTTGGCCCTTCGGCGCAAGAACGAAGTCATCACCTCCGTGTTTTTCTTTGTGGTGGTGGCCGCTTTGTTCCCACTGGGAATTGGTCCCGAAATGAACACTTTGCGCTTGGTGGCGCCTGGCATTTTGTGGGTGGGTGCGCTGTTGGCCAGCATGCTGTCTCTGGGGCGCATGTTTGCCGCCGACCATGCCGATGGCACGCTGGAGCAAATGGCCCTGTCGCCCAACAGTTTGTCGATGTTGGTGGCCGCTAAAATTTTGGCGCATTGGTTGCTGTCGGGACTGCCGCTGGTGCTGTTGGCGCCTGTTTTGGGTTTGCAATTTGACTTGTCGGCCAATGCCCTTTGGATTTTGACGCTCAGCTTGTTGTTGGGGACGCCCATTTTGTCGCTCATCGGAGCCATTGGCGCTGCGCTCACGCTGGGTGTTCGCGGTGGCGATGTGTTGTTGTCTCTGTTGGTCTTGCCTTTGTATGTGCCTGCCTTGGTATTTGGTGCAGGTGCTGTTCAAGCTGAGATCAGTGGTTTGGGTGCTTCAGCGCACTTGTCCATCTTGGCGGCCATGGCTCTAGTGGCCGCTGTGTTCTGCCCCTGGGCCAGCGCAGCATCACTTCGAATTGCACTTGAATCATAAGAATGGGTTAACCCAATGATGCAAAAACTTTTTCATTACGCTTCGCCTCAAAACTTCTATCCGCTAGCGGGAAAGTTGTGGCCAGTGTTTGCTTTGTTGGCCACGGGTTTAACGGTGTGGGGTTTGTGGCTGGGCATGTTTGTGGCGCCTACTGATTTTCAACAAGGTGAGGGCTATCGAATCATCTTTGTGCATGTGCCCGCGTCATGGATGTCCATGGTGATTTACTTGGCCATGGCTTTTTGGGCATTGTTGGGTTTGACTTTCAACACCCGCTTGTCCGGCATGATGGGCCGCGCACTCGCGCCCACAGGCGCCATCTTTGCATTTTTGTCGCTGTGGACTGGCGCGCTTTGGGGCAAACCCATGTGGGGTGCCTGGTGGGTTTGGGACGCTCGCTTGACGTCTGAGTTGATTTTGTTCTTTTTGTATCTGGGCTACATCGCCTTAACCAGTGCCATTGACGATCCGCGCCGTGCAGACAAAGCAGGCGGTATCTTGGCTTTGGTAGGGGCTCTCAATGTGCCCGTGATTTATTTTTCTGTGAAGTGGTGGAATACGCTTCATCAGGGTGCTTCTGTGTCACTGACCAAAGGCTCCAGCATGGCGCAAATCATGTTGGAAGCCATGTTGATCATGGGTGTTGCATTTTGGATGTACGCCATTGCCATGGCTTTGTACCGTGTCCGAAGCATCATCTTGATTCGGGAGCGTCATGCGCAGTGGGTGGCCGATTTGCCTGAAGTCAAAGCCAAGGCCATGGAGGCGCAATCATGATTTGGAACAGTTGGTCAGACTTTTGGGCCATGGGTGGCTATGGCGTGTATGTCTGGGGAAGTTTTGGCGTGACCGCAGCGCTCATCCTCATTGAGATGTGGTGGGTTCAGCAGGCACGCGCCAAGGCGCTGTCGCAAGTGGCACAAGAGCTGGCTGCTGCACAAACGCAAGGAAAGGATTGGCAGAGATGAAACCGCGGCATCAACGATTTTTGCTCATCACTGCGGCTGTCGCAGCGTTGGCCATCGCAGGCATGTTTGTCTTGAATGCATTTCAAAGCAATTTGGTGTTCTTCTTCACGCCAACCCAAGTGTCTCAAGGAGAGGCACCCCAAGGCCGAGCCTTTCGAGTGGGCGGCATGGTGAAGGAAGGCAGTTTGAAAAAAGATGGCGAAAACGTGCAGTTTGTGGTGACCGATTTTGCGCACGATGTGCCTGTGTCCTACAAAGGTTTGTTGCCCGATTTGTTCAAAGAAGGCAAGGGCGTCGTGGCGCAAGGTAAATTGTCGGACGACAAGCAATTCACGGCCTCTGAGGTCTTGGCCAAGCACGATGAGAACTACATGCCGCCTGAAGCCAAACATGCTTTGGACAAAGCTGCAGCTGCGAAAGCAGCAGAATCCGTTAAACCCTGAATTTGAAGACTTCACATGAAGCTGTTCTTGTGAAGTCTTAGTGCACCCATAGAAAAGAGTCTGGAATGATTGTAGAAATTGGCCACTTTGCCTTGATCTTGGCAGCATGCGTGGCGCTGATTCAAGGTCTCTTGCCGTTGGCCGGAACGGTCAACGACCATCAGCGTTGGCAAGCCTTGGCAAGGCCTGCTGCAGTCTTGCAGTTTTTGTTGATCGCATTTTCATTTGGTGTGTTGGCACACGGCGCACTGACCGATGACTTTTCAATCAAGTACATTGCCGAGCACTCCAACTCCTTGCTGCCTTCGCAATATAAGTTTGCATCGGTCTGGGGTGGCCACGAAGGGTCTTTGCTGTTGTGGGTTTTGATGTTGGCAGGCTGGACGCTGGCTGTTGCATTGTTTTCTCGCAGCTTGCCCTTGGCGATGGTGGCACGCGTCATAGGCATTTTGGGTTGGGTGTCGACCGGCTTTTTGATGTTCATCTTGACCACCTCCAGTCCATTTGAGCGTTTGCTGCCCGCCGCGCCAGATGGTCGTGATTTGAACCCCTTGTTGCAAGACCCCGGTTTGGTCATTCACCCGCCGATGTTGTACATGGGCTATGTGGGCTTCTCGGTCGCATTTGCATTTGCCTTGTCCGCTTTGTTGTCCGGTCGCATGGATGCAGCATGGGCGCGTTGGTCACGTCCTTGGACGGTGGTGGCGTGGGTCTTCATGACAGCCGGCATTGCGCTGGGCTCCTGGTGGGCCTATTACGAGTTGGGTTGGGGCGGATGGTGGTTCTGGGACCCTGTTGAAAACGCCTCGCTCATGCCATGGTTGTTTGGCACTGCCCTCATTCACGCTTTGATGGTGACCGACAAGCGCGGTGGTTTCAAAGCTTGGTCGGTGCTGTTGGCCATTGGTGCATTTTCATTGTCATTGCTCGGCACATTTTTGGTTCGCTCCGGTGTGTTGACATCGGTTCACGCATTTGCCGCAGATCCTCGCCGCGGTGTGTTCATCTTGATCTTCCTGGCTTTGGTGGTGGGCATCTCACTCACGCTGTTTGCCTGGCGTGCACCCAAAGCGACATTGGGTGGCAAGATTGGTTTGGTATCGCGTGAGTCCATGCTGCTCACCAACAGTGTGTTGTTGGTGGTTGCCACGGGCGCGGTCTTGTTGGGTACGGTTTACCCGCTCATCGTGGATGCTTTGAACTTGGGCAAGTTGTCGGTGGGCGCGCCATATTTCAATGCGGTGTTTGTGCCCTTGATGGTGCCCGTGGTGTTTCTGATGGTGCCAGGCGGCATTGCACACTGGCGTGAGGCTCGTTGGAAAACCTTGGGTCTTGCCATGCGCATTCCTGCGTTGGCAGCCGTGCTGGTCGCTGTCTTTATTTGGGGCTTTACTGAAAAAGGCAATTGGCTGAGTGCCATGGGCATGGCCTTGGCCACTTGGGTGTTTGTGGGCTTGATCCTGCAAATTGTGGAGCGCGTCAAAAAACCAGGCCGCATACCGCCCTCGTTCTGGGGCATGCATTTGGCACACTTGGGCATTGCGGTGGTGGTGGTGGGTGTCACCTTGGTCAAAGGCTACGAGGTGGAGCGTGATGTTCGCATGGGTTTGAACGACACCGTGACCATCGAGAACTACGACTTTGAATTGGTGGGCGTTTCCAATGTGGATGGCCCGAATTACAAAGCTATTCGCGGTGAAATCAAGGTTAGCAAAGACAATCAATTCCTGGAAGTGTTGCATCCCGAGAAGCGCAAGTATTTCTCATCAGCCATGCCCATGACCGAGGCGGCCATCGACTCCGGTTTGTTCCGCGACCTTTATGTGTCCTTGGGTGAATCGATTGAAGGCGACAAACCGCAGTGGAGCGTGCGGGTGTTTTACAAGCCCTTTGTGTCCTGGCTCTGGTACGGCGCCATCTTGATGGTCTTGGGTGGCTTGTTGGCCGTCAGTGATCGACGCTATCGCAAATCGGCTGACAGTTTGAGCTAAGCCGCCTGGAGGCATGTTGTGAAAAAGTTTTTAATTCCCTTGGTGCTCTTTTTTGGATTGGTCGCCTTTCTGGCGGTTGGTCTGAACCGCGATCCGCGTGAAATTCCATCCCCCTTGGTCGGCAAGCCTGCGCCTGCTTTTGAGCTCTATACCTTGGATGCCAACGCACCCAAATTTGGTCCGGCAGACATGAAGGGCAAAGTTTGGATGATGAATGTGTGGGCCACTTGGTGTGTGGCTTGCCGCGAAGAGCATCCTGTGTTGGTGGCGTTTTCCAAGGCCAATCAATTGCCCATCGTTGGCTTGAGCTACAAAGAAGTGCAAGCGCAAGACGAGCCTGCAGGTCGCAAATTCACGCCTGAAGAAAAACTCAAACTTGCACGTGAGCGCAGTCAGTTGTGGCTCAGCCGCCATGGCAATCCTTATGCATTGTCCGTCCTGGATTTGGATGGCCGTGTCGGCATTGACTATGGTGTCTACGGTGTGCCAGAGACTTATGTGATCGACAAAGAAGGCGTCATTCGTTACAAGCGCGTTGGCGTAGTCACACCGGATTTACTGCAATCCACCATCATGCCCTTGGTGCAGAAATTGAATGCTTCCTAAAGCATTGTGAAAGCTCTCATGACATTGAATGCCCCCTGTTTCAAGCTGTTGGCAGTCATGGCCTTTGCCATGGTCACTGCGTTTTCCGCTGTGCAAGCCAAAGAAGCCGCGCCCTTGGCAGAAGATCCACTGGTTGAAAAACGTTTGATTCACATTTCTGAAGAGTTGCGTTGCCTGGTGTGTCAAAACGAGTCCTTGGCATCCTCACGTGCTGAGTTGGCCAACGATTTGCGCGAAGAGGTGAGGAAACTCATTCGGGACAACAAAAGCGATACGCAAATCAAAGAATATCTGGTGACGCGCTACGGTGACTTTGTCCTGTATCGCCCAGAAGTGAAACCCCTCACATGGGTCTTGTGGTTTGGCCCCTTTCTGCTATTGGTCCTCGGTGTTGTGGGCATGGCCCTTTACTTGCGTCAACGCCAAACGGAGAAGCCCCTTCAACAAGAACTGAGCGAAGAAGATCGACGCAAGGTTCAAGAAATTCTGAAGTCTGGAGACGCATCATGAGTGCCAATGTGTTGTTTGTTGTGTTGGCGCTGGGCATGGTGTTGTGTGTGGCTGGCGTTTTGATGTGGGTCTTGCTGCGTCAACGTCCCGTGGTGACGCATGCCAGTCAGGCCAAAGCCAATGCAAAGGTGTACCGAGATCAAATTGCGGACCTTGACCGCGAGCATGAGAGTGGCCACATCAGCGATGCCGAGTGGCAACAGTCACGCGATGAATTAAGCATGCGCTTGTTGGAGGACACTTCCGCACAAGACGATCCTGTCGCAAAACAAGAAAAGCCGGCCTTGTGGACTGCTGTGTTGGTGGCCGTGGCCTTGCCTTTGTCAGCGGTGGGCATGTACATGTGGGTAGGTGAGCCCGATGCACTCAATCCCATGGCCGTTCAATCCAACGACAAGGTTGATCCCACCCAATTGCTCCAAATGGCCGAAAGCTTGGCCCAAAAATTAAACGACAAGCCCGACAACCTTCAGGGTTGGGTGATGTTGGGCCGAACCTACCGCACTCTCGAGAAGTTTGATGCTTCTGTGCAAGCCTACGACCGCGCTTTGAAGTTGTCTGCTGATGACGATTTGAAGCTCGAGCGCGTGGAAGTATTGGCCATGAAATCACAAGGCAACTTTGAAGGTGAGCCTTGGACTGTGATTCGTGATATTTTGCAACGCGACCCGCAAAACTATGGTGCCTTGTTGATGGCGGGAAGTGCCTCTTACTCGCACGAAAAATATGCCGATGCTTTGAAGTATTGGCAACAAGCCCGCAAGCCCTTGGCAGCCGACAACCCTGATGTGCCTGGCTTAGACGAGGCCATTGCCTCAGTGCAGAAAAAACTGGGCATGCCCGCTCAAGTTGCCAAGGGCCCTTCGGCTCAGATGAATGCCGCGCAGACGCCTGCCGCATCACCTTCTGCTAACACTTCCGGTGCCGCAAGCACTGGCTTGACTGTGTCGGGTCAAGTTGCCATAGCGGAAGCACTCAAGGGCAAGGTGAAGCCTTCGGATGTGGTATTCATTTATGCCACACCAGCCAATGGTGAGCGCATGCCTTTGGCCATCTTCAAAACCACAGTAGCCCAACTGCCTTTGGCATTCACATTAGACGATTCCACCGCCATGACACCCGAGCGAAAACTCTCGGGCGCTGGTGAAGTGTTGGTCAAGGTGCGTGTCTCTAAGTCGGGCAACGCCATGCCACAGTCGGGCGATTTGGCGGGTACTTTAGGTCCAGTGAAAGTGGGCTCTAAAGGCTTGAAGCTGGAAATCAAGGATCAGATTCCTTGATCTCCTGGATCAATGCCCTTGCACTTTATTCAATGGCGATCTTGGCATCGCGAATGACGCGCGACCACTTCTCGGTGTCCCGCTGAGTCCAGGCTTGCACTTCTTCGGGTGAGCCTGCTTGCAGTTCAGTGCCGGCAGCTTCAATTTTGGCCACCAAGGCGGGCGTTTTCAAAGCCTTGGTAAGGGCGCTGTTGATGGCATCGACCACAGGCTTGGAGGTGGCCAGTGGTGCGTACATGGCGTACCACGTGGTGTAGTCAAAGCCAGGCAATGCCGAACCAATGAGGGGCAAGGATTTGGTGGCGTTGGATTTGCTGGGTGCCGTGGCTGCCAACACTTTGACCAAGCCTTTGTCGGCCAAACCTTGAAGAGAAGGCAAGCTGCTGAACATGGCGCTGACTTCGCCGGAAATCAAATCGTTCACGGCGCCTGCGCTGCCTTTATAGGGCACATGGATCACATCCGTTTTGGAAAGTGCTTTGAACATTTCCATGCCCAAGTGCGCGGTGCCACCAGTGCCCGCCGATGCAAAACTCACTTTGCCTGGGTTGGCGCGCGCGTAGTCGATCAATTCGGGCATGTTTTTAACGGGCAGCTTGGCTGAGACCACCAACACGTGAGGGCCTGTAGAGATGGTCGACACAGGTTTGAGTTTGGCGACCAAATCTGCGCCGCCTTTTTTGCTCAACATAGGTTGCAGCACCATGTTGCCAAACGCGGCCAACAGCAAGGTGTGTCCATCGGGTTCTGCACGTGTCACAACGCCCAAGGCCGGCACGCCCATGCCGCCGCCTTGGTTTTCGACGGTGACGGGTTGTTTCAAATCTGCGGTGAGGACCAATGCCAACTCACGTGCAACCACATCGGCTGGACCGCCAGCAGCGTAGGGCACTATCAACTTGATGGGTTTGGAGGGCCAAGAAGGCGCTGCGCTTTGCGCAAAGCTCAGCGGCAAGGTGGCGGCCAAGGCGAGCGCCACAGTGATTTGGTTCAGGTGTCGTTTCAGCATGTGTTTCTCCTTGAACTGCATTGTGCACAAATCGCACAGATACAAAAAAACCCTAAGCAAATCAATTGCTTAGGGTTTGTAACTGGCGGAAGCGGTGAGATTCGAACTCACGGACCCTTTCGAGCCGCCGGTTTTCAAGACCGGTGCAATCGACCACTCTGCCACACTTCCAGCGGGGGGAATTGTAACCTTGTTCTAGGCTCAAATTGGGGCGTTTCAGGCAGGAAGGGCGAAAATTAATGTTGATCTGACCCCATTTAAATTAAACGAGCATGCCTTGGGTTTCGATGTAAGCGATGACGTCGGCCAGGCCGGTTTGGGTTTTGAGGTTGGTCATGACGAAGGGTTTGAGGCCTTTGGCAGTGGTGCGCATGCGGGTGGTGTCGGCATGCATCACGTCGAGGTCGGCGCCGACGTAGGGGGCCAGGTCGGTTTTGTTGATGACGAAGAGGTCGCTCTTGGTAATACCAGGGCCGCCTTTGCGGGGGATTTTTTCGCCGGCGGCCACGTCAATCACGTAGATGGTGAGGTCGGACAGTTCGGGGCTGAATGTGGCGGCCAAGTTGTCGCCACCGCTTTCCACGAACACCACGTCGGCGTTCGGAAATTTTTTCAGCATGCGGTCGATGGCTTCAAGGTTGATGGACGCGTCTTCGCGAATGGCGGTGTGCGGGCAGCCGCCAGTTTCAACGCCCATGATGCGATCGGCATCCAGCGCGCCACTGACGGTGAGCAAGCGTTGGTCTTCTTTGGTGTAAATGTCGTTGGTGATGGCCACCAAGTCCCATTTTTGGCGCATGCTTTTGCAGAGCATTTCCAAGAGGGTGGTTTTGCCGGAACCCACGGGGCCACCAATGCCCACGCGAAGCGGTGGCAGTTTTTTGGTGCGGTTGGGAATGTGGTGCAGTGCGGTCATGATCGAAAGAGTCTGGAGTATTGGGTTTCGTGTCTGGCCGACATCACGGCCAGCATGGGACAAAAAGCTTGGCGTTGGTCATCGCTTAAAGCGATGGCGTGTTGCACAGCATCGGGAATTTCTTGGGCCAGTCGGGCCAGTATTTTTTGGCCAGATACCTGGCCCAAGGGAACTGCTTTGAGTGCGGCTTGCGTCATGTTTTCGGCCCAGCCAAAGGCATAGGCTTGAAGCGCTTGATCTAGCGGGGCATTGGCCAGCGACAAGGCCAAAGACATGGCCATGGGGTAGGTGGGGCGCATTTCGCTGCACAGCTTTAATGCGGTCTCTGTGGCTTTGTTTTGAATACGCAGCCAGTCCAACAGGGACCTGCCCATTTGCTCGGTTTGCAAACGCATTTCGTGCGTTTCGCGAGTGGTGTGAACCCACTGGCTTAAATCTTTCAATCGATCGGTGTTCATGGCTTGCCAAGCGGGAATGGCTTGCGCCATCAGGGCCATGTCACCTCGGGCCTGCGACAGATGCAGTTGATCGGCCAGCCAATCTGCACAGGAGGCTTCGTCATGGACGTGCTCGTGATCGATGGCAGCTTCTAAGGCTTCAGAATAAGAGAAGCCGCCCACCGGCAAAGCAGGCGAAGCCAACCAAATGAGTTGGAGAAGTTCAGTGGCCATGGTCGTGATGTGAATGGCCGTGAGCGTGGTCATGTCCATGACCGTGCGCTGCTTCGTCACTGTGGCTGTGACCTGACCCGCCATGATGCGAACCGTAAGCGCCGCCTTCGGGCTCAAATGCTTCTTCTACAGTGTTCACAATCAAATGCATGGCGCGAAGCATTTCTGCCAACACGTTGTCGGGTTCAATTTGGAGGTGATTGGGTTGAAGTTCAATGGGCACATGGCGATTGCCCAAGTGATAGGCCGCGCGTGTGAGATCAAAGGGAGAGCCATGTGCCGTGCAGGCCGTGATGCGCATCAAAGTTTGCGGCGCTGCTTCCACCTTGATCAAACTGCCATCGTCTGCCACCAACACATCACCGCCGCGCACCACATGGCCGCGTTGCAAAAACACCGACAGCACGCGACCCGTGGAGTCTTCTGTTTGAAAACGGCTCTTTTGTCGAACGTCCCAATCTAAAGACACCGTTGGCGCGCGCTTGATCAGCGCCTGCGCCAAGCCTTGACCTTGTGCAATTACTTTTGAGCAGGTGAGCATGGAAAGACAGGGCGCCTGATCAGAACAAGAAGTAACGCTGCGTCATGGGCAAGCTCACGGCTGGGTCACACGTGAGCAACAAACCATCGGCGCGCACCGCATAGGTTTGCGCATCCACTTCCATTTTGGGGGCGTAGTCGTTGTTAATCATGTGGCGCTTGCCCACACCGCGAATACCTTTCACGGCAGACAAGGTTTTTTGCAAACCATACTTTTGATCCACGCCAGCAGCAAGACCGGCCTGCGAAACGAAAGTGAGTGACCCGCGAGCCAACGCACCCCCATAGCTGCCAAACATGGGGCGGTAGTGCACAGGCTGAGGCGTTGGGATGGAGGCATTGGGGTCGCCCATGGCCGCCATGGCAATGAAGCCGCCTTTCAGAATGAGCGCAGGCTTGACGCCAAAGAATGCAGGTCTCCAGACCACCAAATCGGCCCACTTGCCCACTTCAATGCTGCCCACTTCGTGGCTGATGCCGTGCGCAATGGCGGGGTTGATGCAAAGCTTGGCGATGTAGCGCTTGACGCGCGAGTTGTCGTTGCGATCCGTGTCGCCCGGCAACTTGCCGCGCTGCATTTTCATTTTGTGAGCCGTTTGCCAGCAACGCAAAATCACCTCACCCACGCGGCCCATGGCCTGGCTGTCGGAGCTGAACATGCTGATGGCACCCAAGTCATGCAAGATGTCTTCGGCAGCAATGGTTTCTTTGCGGATGCGGCTTTCGGCAAACGCCAAGTCCTCGGCAATGGACGGGTCCAAGTGATGGCAAACCATCAGCATGTCCACGTGTTCATCGAGGGTGTTGATGGTGTAGGGTCGCGTTGGGTTGGTAGAGGAAGGCAGCACATTGGCTTCGCCCACCACTTTCAAAATGTCGGGGGCATGACCGCCGCCTGCACCTTCAGTGTGGAAGGTGTGAATGGTGCGCCCTTTAAAGGCTGCCACGGTGTCTTCCACAAAACCAGATTCGTTCAGGGTGTCTGTGTGAATGGCAACCTGTGTGTCGGTTTCTTCGGCCACGTTCAAACAGTTGTCGATGGCGGCAGGTGTGGTGCCCCAGTCTTCGTGAAGTTTCAGGCCAATGGCGCCTGCATTGATTTGTTCATGCAGTGAGCCGGGCAATGCCGCATTGCCTTTGCCGAGAAATCCCAAATTCATGGGAAAGGCATCAGCCGCTTGCATCATGCGCTCGATGTTCCATGCGCCGGGTGTGCAGGTTGTGGCAAAGGTGCCAGTGGCTGGGCCCGTGCCGCCACCGATCATGGTGGTGACGCCGCTGGCCAAGGCCTCTTCAATTTGCTGAGGGGCAATGAAGTGAATGTGCGTGTCGATACCGCCAGCCGTGACGATGTTGCCTTCGCAGCTGATGACCTCGGTGCCGGGGCCAATGATGATGTCAATGCCGGGTTGCGTATCGGGGTTGCCTGCTTTGCCAATGGCCACAATGCGGCCGCCTTTGAGACCAATGTCGGCCTTCACAATGCCCCAGTGATCGATGATCAAGGCATTGGTCATGACGGTGTCGACAGCGCCGCCCGCTTGCGGGCCTGTGCCCGTGCCATCGCGTGTTCGTTGTGATTGCGACATGCCGTCGCGGATGGTTTTGCCGCCGCCAAATTTGGCTTCTTCACCGTAACCGCCCGCCAACAAGGTGAAGTCTTTTTCAACTTCGATCAACAAGTCTGTGTCGGCCAAGCGAACTCGGTCACCCACGGTGGGGCCAAACATTTCTGCGTAAGCGCGTTTGCCAATGGTCGCCATGATCAATTTCCTTTTGCGGCAGGCAATGCGCCGTTTACCAATGCTCTAAAGCCATAGACCTCGCGATGTCCGCTGTAGTCCACCAATTCAACCGTGCGTTGCTGGCCGGGTTCAAACCGGACCGCTGTACCTGCTGCAATGTTCAAGCGCATGCCTTGGGCGGCCGTGCGATCGAAGACCAAGGCACCATTGGTTTCAGCAAAGTGGTAGTGCGATCCCACTTGAATGGGGCGATCGCCACCGTTTTGCACCACCAGCGTGAGGGTTCTGCGGCCTGGATTGAGGGTGTGCACGCCGTCGTCTGTGATCAGTTCACCGGGAATCATGGTGTCGTCCTTAAACAATGGGTTGATGCACCGTCACCAGTTTGGTGCCGTCGGGGAAGGTGGCTTCCACCTGGATGTCGGGGATCATCTCGGCAATGCCGTCCATCACGTCTGCGCGGGTGAGCAGGGTGCGGCCCTCACTCATCAACTGCGCCACAGTTTTGCCATCGCGGGCGCCTTCCATGACGGCTGCGCTGATGTAGGCCACAGCTTCGGGGTAGTTGAGTTTGAGGCCACGGGCTTTTCGCCTTTCAGCCAGAAGGCCGGCCGTGAATATCAGGAGTTTGTCTTTTTCGCGAGGTGTGAGTTCCATGGTGCACTCTTAAGAAAATCAGATTCAAGCTTAACTCAAGCAACTAGCATGCCCCAAGAAATTCTGAATCCAAGTCTTGCACCGCAACTGTGCGAGTTGTTTTTGGTGCGATTTTGTTTGTGATGCACAAAATTGGTTCATTCGGCCCGATGTCGCGTGCATGTCGCTGCATGACCTCTAGGCATTAAGTTTAAGAAATTTCACATGATTCATTTTTGTTCCCTCTGAAACCAAGGGAAAACCAATGGGTTGGCACAGCCCTTGCAGAAGGTGACACAGCGTTGCAGTTCTTCGCTTGTTTACCAACCTTCTTTTTCTGATTGGAGTGCTCTTATGTTGAATCGTCGTGGCAATCTCAAAGCCTTGGCCCTGGCTTCTGCGCTTGTGGCTGGTGGCTTGTCTTTCTCAGTTCAGGCTCAAACCTCTAACACCATCAAAGTGGGCATCTTGCACAGCTTGTCTGGCACCATGGCCATTTCTGAAACCGTGTTGAAAGACACCGTGTTGATGGCCATCGATGAAATCAACGCCAAAGGCGGTGTGTTGGGTAAGAAATTGGAACCCGTGGTGGTTGACCCTGCTTCTAACTGGCCTTTGTTTGCAGAAAAAACAAAGCAGCTCTTGGGTCAAGACAAAGTGTCCGTGATCTTTGGTTGCTGGACTTCTGTGTCACGTAAATCTGTGTTGCCCGTGGTTGAAGAAATGAACGGCTTGCTGTTCTACCCCGTGCAGTACGAAGGTGAAGAGTTGTCAAAGAATGTGTTCTATACAGGCGCTGCACCCAACCAGCAAGCCATTCCAGCTGTTGACTATTTGATGAGCAAAGACGGCGGCGCTGCCAAGCGTTGGGTCTTGCTTGGCACTGACTATGTGTACCCCCGTACCACCAACAAAATTTTGCGCGCTTACTTGAAGAGCAAAGGCGTGAAAGAGTCTGACATCGACGAAAAATACACGCCCTTCGGTCACTCTGACTACCAAACCATCGTGGCTGATATCAAGAAATTCTCAGCTGGCGGTAAAACAGCTGTGGTGTCCACCATCAACGGTGACTCCAACGTGCCTTTCTACAAAGAATTGGGCAATGCAGGCTTGAAGGCCAAAGACGTGCCTGTGGTTGCGTTCTCTGTGGGTGAAGAAGAACTGCGTGGTGTGGACACCAAGCCTTTGGTCGGTCACTTGGCTGCATGGAACTATTTCATGAGCATCAAGAACCCAGCCAACGACGAGTTCACCAAAAAGTGGGCTGCATACGCCAAGGCTAAAAACATCGCTGGTCACAAAGACAAGCCTTTGACCAATGACCCGATGGAAGCCACCTACATTGGTATCAACATGTGGAAGCAAGCTGTTGAGAAGGCCAAGTCAACTGAAACAGACAAAGTGATTGCTGCCATGGCAGGTCAAACTTTCACAGCGCCAAGTGGCATCACATCCAAGATGGATGAGAAAAACCACCACTTGCACAAGTCTGTGTTCATTGGCGAAATCAAAGCCGACGGCCAGTTCAATGTGGTTTGGAAAACACCAGGTCCTGTGAAAGCCAAGCCATGGAGCCCCTACATTCCTGGCAACGACGTGAAGCCTGACGAACCTGTCAAGAAGTAATTTTTGAAGCTCGTCCTAGAGGAAGGACGACGCCGTCCTTCCTCTTTTTTTTGAATTTCGCAAAGACGAAACATGATTCGATTTAGAACTTGGCCAGTGATTTTTATCCTGGTTTCATCTTTGGCAATGACCTTCATGGCCAGCCCCGTAAAGGCCATGAGCCTGGCAGAGATGAAAGGATTGGTTGACGGAGAGACCGATCAAAGAATTGAAACCCTGAACAAAGTGGTGGCGCAGGGCGATGAGAACACCTTGGTGTTCCTGCAAGCGTTGGCTGACGATGCGGTCAAATTGGCAGGCGACAAAATTTGGATTGTGCGTGACAGCTTTGGCGCTGGCAAAGCACTTGATCCGCTCACAGGGCAAAAACAAGACTTGCCCGCCGATGCACAAGATGTGGTGAGCAACAACCGCTTTCGCGGCGAAATTGAAACGGCATTGGCTGCGCTGAAATTGTTCAGTGCAGACACCGCCATGCGTCAGCAGGCTATCAAGGCCTTGCTCAAAGAACCTGATGCCAGCAAGTTGCCTATGCTGAACAAAGCCTTGGGACAAGAACAACACGCTGCCCTCAAAAACCTTTTGCAGCTGGCCAAAGCGGCAGCCCAATTGGGCGATGCCGACGCGGCCGTTCGCTTGGCCTCAGCGCAGCGATTGGCTGAGAGTCAAACACCTGACACGCAACTCCTGTTGAATCAGCGCTTGGCAGAAGAAACCGATGCACAAGTGAAAGCACAGCTGCGCAAATCTCTCACAGCCATTGAGGCTGCCCTGAAAAATGGTGAACGCCTGGGTGCGCTTTTCACTGGCGCTAGCTTGGGATCTATATTGTTGCTGGTGGCTTTGGGCTTGGCCATCACCTATGGTTTGATGGGTGTGATCAACATGGCCCACGGCGAGCTGATGATGATTGGGGCCTACGCCACCTATGTGGTGCAAGTGCTTTTCCGTCAGTATTTGCCAGGTTACTTTGATGCCTACCTGTTACTGGCTGTGCCTTTGTCTTTCTTGGCATCTGCTTTGGTGGGTGCATTTTTAGAGCGCACTGTTTTGCGTCATCTGTATGGCCGTCCTTTGGAGTCTCTATTGGCCACATGGGGCATCAGTTTGATTTTGATGCAGGCGGTCCGCTCTTTGTTCGGCGCACAAAACGTGGGTGTCGAAAACCCCGCTTGGATGAGTGGCGGCATTCAAGTCTTGTCCAATTTGACCTTGCCTTACAACCGCTTGGTGATCATTGCTTTTGCTGCGGCTGTGCTGCTGGCCATGTCTTTGGTGATTGGCAAAACACGTTTAGGTCTGTTTGTTCGCGGTGTCACGCAAAACCGTCCCATGGCGTCCTGCATGGGCGTGAACACGGCGCGCATAGACACGTATGCGTTTGCCTTGGGATCGGGTATTGCTGGCCTGGCGGGCTGTGCCCTCAGTCAAGTGGGCAATGTGGGGCCTGACTTAGGACAGAACTACATCGTCGATGCCTTCATGGTGGTTGTGTTGGGCGGTGTGGGTCAACTGGCTGGCACTGTGTATGCTGCCCTTGGTTTGGGCTTGGTCAACAAGCTCTTGGAAGGTGTGACAGGTGCCGTGTTGGCCAAAATTTGTGTCCTCGTGTTCATCATCATCTTCATCCAAAAACGCCCGCAAGGTATTTTTGCCATGAAGGGTCGGAGTGCGGAGGCTTGAGATGACAAACTTGAATATTTCAAAAATGGAATTGCCGGGTCGTGAACCTTTGTTCACGGGCAAAGGCTGGACAGCCTTCTGGGTGGCATTGTTGTTTGTTTGCCTGTGCGTTCCCTTGATGAACCTGGTGGTGCCACAAGGCCACTGGTTGCATTTCAGCGATTACGCCGTGAGCTTGGTTGGCAAAATCATGTGCTACGCCATTTGCGCTTTGGCCATGGATTTGATCTGGGGTTACACCGGTATTTTGTCTTTGGGCCACGGTTTGTTTTTCGCCATTGGCGGCTATGCCATGGGCATGTACCTCATGCGCCAGATTGGCACCGATGGCAATTACAAAAGCAACTTGCCCGACTTCATGGTGTTCTTAGATTGGAAAGAGTTGCCGTGGCACTGGGCGCTGTCGGACAGCTTTGTGGCCACACTCTTGTTGATCGTCTTGGTGCCAGCGGTGGTGTCTGGCGTCTTTGGTTACTTTGCCTTCCGCTCCCGCATCAAGGGCGTGTACTTCTCCATCATCACGCAGGCCATGACCTTTGCCGCCATGCTGTTGTTCTTCCGCAATGAAACCGGTTTTGGTGGCAACAATGGCTTTACCGATTTCAAACGGATTTTGGATTTGCCTTTGGCCACACCCAACATGCGCATGATTTTGTTTGTGTTGACCGGCATCACCTTGCTGGGCTTTTTCTTGATGGCCCGGTGGCTCATTCGCAGCAAATTTGGACGCGTTTTGCAAGCCATTCGTGATGCGGAGTCCCGTGTCATGTTCTCTGGCTATTCACCCTTGCCCTACAAGCTCAGCATCTGGGTGATCTCTGCTGTCATGTGCGGTGTCGCGGGTGCCTTGTATGTGCCCCAAGTGGGCATCATCAATCCGGGTGAGATGAGCCCTGCCAATTCGATCGAAATTGCCGTGTGGGCTGCAGTGGGTGGCCGTGGCAGTCTGATTGGCCCTGTGGTGGGTGCGTTCTTGGTCAACGGTGCCAAAAGTTGGCTGACAGTCACTGCACCAGAGTTTTGGTTGTATTTCTTAGGCGCTCTGTTCATTGCCGTGACCTTGTTCTTACCACAGGGTGTGGTGGGCTTGGTGCAGCGATTGAAAGGAGGCCGTTCATGAACCCTGACCTCATGAAACAAGGCGCGCAGCGTGCCGCTGCGCATGCCCCAGAAGCCTATTCTTCAACAGCCACTGAATCGGGCGGACGTGATGCCAGCTATGGCCGCATCCACACGCCTGGCGAGGTAGATGTATCCCACGGCCGCATTTTGTATTTGGAAGACGTCAGCGTCAGCTTCGATGGTTTCAAAGCCATCAACAAATTGTCCTTGGACATTGCCCCTGGTGAGTTGCGCTGCATCATTGGCCCCAATGGCGCTGGCAAAACCACCATGATGGACATCATCACGGGTAAAACCCGTCCTGATGAAGGCCAAGTGTTCTTTGGCAGCACCATCGACTTGCTGCGCCACAACGAACCCGAGATTGCGCAGTTAGGCATTGGCCGCAAGTTTCAAAAGCCCACCGTGTTTGAGCAACTCAGCGTTTTCGAAAACTTGGAGCTGGCGCTCAAAACACCCAAGGGTGTGAAAGCGTCCATGTTCTTCAAGTTGGACTCGATGCAATCCGACCGATTGGCGGAGGTCTTGCACACCATTCATTTGGCCGACAGTGTGTTGACGCAAGCGGGCAATCTAAGTCACGGTCAGAAACAATGGCTCGAGATTGGCATGTTGCTGATGCAAGACCCCAAGCTCTTGTTGTTGGACGAACCCGTGGCCGGCATGACCGATCACGAAACCGAAAGAACAGCCGAGTTGTTCTTGACCTTGAAAGGCAAGCATTCTTTGATGGTGGTGGAGCACGACATGGGCTTTATCAAAACGATCTCTGACATCGTCACTGTGTTGTGCGATGGTTCTGTGCTGGCACAAGGCACCCTGGACCAAGTGCAAGCGGACGAGCGTGTGATTGAAGTTTATTTGGGCCGTTGAGGCGAGGTGATATGAATTTAACGGTCAACAACATTCAGCAGTACTACGGTGGTTCGCACATCTTGCGCGATGTGAGTTTGGAAGCCAAGCAGGGCGAAGTGACAGTGCTATTAGGGCGCAATGGCGTTGGTAAAACCACTTTGCTCAAGTCCTTGATGGGTGTGGTGCCCATCAAAAGTGGCGCGGTGGTTTTAGGTGGGCAAGACCTCACCAAGGCGACGCCCTACGAGCGCGCTCGTGCGGGTGTGGGGTATGTGCCGCAAGGTCGCGAGATCTTTGCACGGCTGACGGTTGAAGAAAACCTCATGATGGGTCTGGCCACTCAGCCTGGCGGCACGCCCATTCCCGCGGAATTGTTTGAACTATTTCCTGTCTTGAAACAAATGCTGCACCGCCGTGGCGGTGACCTGTCGGGCGGACAGCAACAGCAGCTGGCCATTGCACGCGCTTTGGCCGCCAAGCCCAAGTTGCTGATTTTGGATGAGCCCACAGAAGGCATTCAGCCCAGCATCATCAAGGACATTGGCCGAGTGATACGAAAGCTGGCGGATGAAGGCATGCAAGGCCAACGCATGGCCGTGTTGCTGTGCGAGCAGTACTACGACTTTGCCGAAGAACTGGCCGATGCTTACTTGGTCATGGAACGCGGCGAAGTGATTGCCAAAGGCCCGGGCCATGAAATGCAGGCCAAGGGCATTCGACAGTTGGTGGCCATTTAAACGCTCCAAATTCTGGGCGGCACGCTGGGCAGTTTCCACAGGGTGTGGCGCCAAATTGCCCAGACTTGCTTCAGCAAATCCATGGTGGGTTCTACCAAAGGCGACATGACACGCAGCACAATGACCTGCGGGTGAGCACAGGTGATGCCTGCCTGCAGTTTCAAGGGGTGAGCCTCTATCACCAGCCGTGCGGCCTCTAAGGCGCGTTCTGCGCGTTCAGCGGCAATGGGCGATCCACACGTAAAGACCAAGTTGGCCAAACATTTTTGTCCGGCCAAACCCAGTGGGCTGTTGAGCCATCGCGCATCGGTGCCTTGAATGTCGCCACGTTCCAACCAAACCCCTGGAATTTCCAGGTGCTGTTGAAAATGGCCTTGCTTGAAAGCTTGGTCCGAGGTGGGCAGACCCAGTGCGGTCACATCCCATGTGATTAATTCAGCGCCTGGCGCCAAGTTGAATACAGCTCGGTTGGTGCCTTCGCAGTCGTTGTAGGCAATGGCCTCTAAGGGCAACCATTCAAGCCGGGCTTGATCGGCAACATGGGCAACCACTTGTTGCAAGGCCGGATGGCCGCCTGATTTGTAAAACCGCGTGGCGCCTGGCGTACTGACCAAACCATGGGCACCAGAAGCAACTGAGATTTGAATGTCAATGGTGTCGCCGCCAACCAAACCCCCGGGTGGGTGTACCAAGACGTTGTGGCAAATGGCGTCGCCTTCGGGGTAAAGGCTTTTGAGGATGCGCAGCGGACCCTGATGCGAATGTCTGGCAACGGTGCGCTGAGACTCGAGTGTGTAATCCAATTGGAGTTCAGCGCGCCATGCCATACATGCTTGTCTTCAGGTGGGTGGCGCTTCTTGACGGTTGATCAAGCGCCACAGTTGTTTATCGGAAGAGGTCAAGCGGTCAGGCTTGTCCAAGGTTTCGTTGAGTTGTTCTTGGTCGGCCAGCAAATTCAGTTGCCTGATTTGACCCAGCAGATATTTGAAGTGCTCAATGGTGTGTTCGGGATTCGATGCTATTTTATGCAAAGGCAAGATCGACACGTCGTCCATCAACTCACGCTCTTTTTTAGCTTTATCGACCAAGCGCCGCAAATCGTCATCGGTCAGGTGAAGGCGTTTGCTTTCTGTTTTGATAAAGTGTGCTTCATCATCGTCAATGACGCCGTCTGCCAGCATTTCGTAGATGGTGTTGACCAAGGCTTCGCGATCGGATTTCAGTTGGTCGGCAAACGCTGCAGACAACAAGGCAGCAGGGATGGCAAAAATACCGATGCCAATCAAGGCCAAAACGATGGTCATGGCGCGACCAGCTGGTGTGATGGGGGAAATGTCACCATAACCCACCGATGCCAAAGTCACAACAGCCCAGTAAATAGATTGAGGAATGTTTTCAAACTTATCAGGCTGAGCCTCGTGTTCAAACAAATAACCTAAGCTGGCGGTCATCACCACCAGCAGCAACATGATGAAGGCTGAAGCTGCCATGACAGGCCATTCACGTGCAATCACTTTGGAGAGCGATTGCGTTGCACCTGTGTATCTCGTCAATTTGAGCAAGCGCAGCAAACGGAATACCCGCATGAAGCGCAAGTCAAACAAGTGATGCAAAAAGACTTCTAGGAAGAAGGGGGCGATGGCCAACAGGTCAATGACAGAGGAGGTCGACTTGGCCAGCTTCAGTCGGCCAGTAATGGCTTTTTGATAGCCCGGTTCTTCCACACAACAATACAAGCGCAGGCAGTATTCGAGCGTGAAGACACTGACCGCAATGGCATCCAGAATCAGAAATTCAAGATTCAACAAATAGTGAATGCTTTGAACTGACTCCAACACCACAGCGATGACCGAAATCACCACCCAAATGACAATGAAGGTGTCGAACATGTGGTGAAGTTCGCCACCGTACTCGCTGGGGAAAACCAAGGCGTGTACTTTTTGGCGGAAGGTTCTGCCTTTGTTGATCGCGACAAATTCTTTCACAGCCGGAATCAAAACTCGGAAGAGTTTCAAAATACGCAGCAAACGCAAGAACCGTAAGAAGCGCAAATCAATCGAGATGAAGGCTTGCAAAAAGAAAGGCAAGATGGCAATCAGGTCAATCACCGCGAAGGGACTGCTGACATATCGCAAGCGTGAGAAACGGTGTTTTTTAAATTCGTCGTCTTCTGGTGCTAAATAAAGTCGCAGGACGTATTCGATGGAAAAGATGATGACGGAAGCCACATCGAAGTAATGAAACCAAATTTGATTGGGTTCATAAACGGCAGGCAGATGCTCGAACACCAATGCAAACAAGTTGGCTACGATCAGTAAGCCGATCCAATGCTCAATGGTCTTGTGATAGTTGCCCTCAATGTGAGGGTCTAAGAGCCATGCGTATAGCCATTTGCGGAATGGCAGGTCGCTCGAAATCTCTGCTTCGTGAGACAGCAGTTGGGCTTCAATGTTTTTGGTTGCCATGTTGAAACCCCTTAAAACTCAAACTCATCAACTTTGATGGGATAGCCACCTTTGTCGCAAACTGTGACTTTCAGTGCGATTTTGGTATCGATGGCATCCATTTCGACCAATTGGGACGCAACAGTTGGGATGGCAGAACCCGGCGGTGTAGGCACGATCTTTTCTAAGATGATGTTGCCAACGGTTGTTTTGTCTTTGGGGTCGCATTTGGCAATGAAGGTCAAGGGCTCGCCTGTAAAAGCGTTGGTCAAGCCTTTCAGTTCTTTGACATTCTCAAGGACGTCGTTGTAACAATCACCCCAACGTCTGCGTTCCATGGCGCTAGAGGCGCAACTTTCGATGGCAAAGTCTTCTTGCATGCGGGGTTCGCTGTTGTCCTTGAGCCATTTCACCCAAGCTTCGCCATTTTGTTTCGTGACTTCATTCTTGTTGCCTTCTTCATGGGACAACACACCCACCCAGGCAACGCAAACCAAGGCGAAAGTTAGAAAAATCAGAAACAAAATGTCCCAAAAGTTCGGGTAACCCGAGACTGCGGGTGCCGGCTTGGCCTGATCTGTCGGCGCGTCTGTTTGGCTCATGAAAGAAACTCCCTGCTGCAAGGATGCGTTAAGACCAAGCCGAACTGGCTTGGCGATTTAACGGTGCATCGTAGGGAATCGGCTCGAAAGGTCAAGCCTTTAGAGCCGATCTGAAAATAAGGCCGAAAGCTTTGGCTTTATTCGTTGTGTGAGCCGCGGTGGGCCCATCCGGTGGTGTGCTTCTCAATGTAACTAAAAAGCTCGTACATCACCATGGCCATGGCGCCCACCACCACCAAACCCGAGAAGGCCAAGCCCATTTGCATGGCAGAACCTGCTGAGATCAGTAGATACCCGATGCCTTCGTTGGCCGCTGTCATTTCGGAAACCGTGGTGCCCACAAAGGCCAATGTGATGGCCACCTTCAAGGAGCCATAGAAGTAAGGCATGGAGCGGGGCAGGCCTACTTTGACCAAGACGTCCCAACGTTTGGCGCCCAACACGCGGAGCACGTCTTCGAGTTCAGGCTCAAGAGTGGCCAAGCCGGTGGCGATGTTGACCATGATGGGGAAGAAGCTGATCAAGAAGGCTGTGAGGATGGCGGGACCAATGCCAATGCCAAACCAAACCACCAAGATGGGCACGAAGGCTGCCTTGGGCAATGCATTGAAGGCGGTCATGAGCGGGTAGACCGCAGCATAGGCCAAACGCGAGCTGCCAATGACAAAGCCCAACAAGACGCCCACCACGATGGCAATGCCAAAGCCCGCCATGGTGACCCAATAGGTGCGCCATGCATGGGCGGCAATCACATCACGGAACTCGATGGTTTGCTGCGCAATGCGGTAGGGGCTGGGGAAAATGAATTCCGAGACGTTGAAGAAACTGCAGAGGCCTTGCCAAATGAGCAGCGTGAGCACCAACAAAATCCAAGGTGCAGATGTTTCGAGCGTTTTCTTGTTCACAAATCACCTGCTTATTGGTTGATGACCGCACCGGCTTTGCGAATGGCACCAATGTGGCCGCGCAAATCGTGAACGATGCTGGTGAATTCAGGGGTGTACGTCACTTCTAAATCGCGTGGACGTGGCAAATCAATTTCTCGCTTGACCACAAAACGCCCTGGACTTTTGCTCATCACGTAAACGGTGTCAGCCAAGAAGACCGACTCGCGCAAATCGTGGGTGACCAAAATGACGTTGAATTTTTGTTCGGTCCACAGATCGCGCAAGATGCACCACAGCTCTTCGCGTGTGAAGGCGTCGAGGGCGCCAAAGGGCTCGTCGAGCAGCAGCATCTTGGGCTCATGAATCAAAGCGCGGCAAATGCTGGCGCGTTGTTGCATGCCGCCCGACAGTTGCCAAGGAAACTTGTCTTCGTAACCCGCTAAGCCAACGGTTTGCAGCAACTTGCGAGCGCGCTCGACAAACTCTGGCTTGCGTTGTTTGAATTGCGAGCGATAAGGCTCCACAATTTCCAGAGGCAACAAGACGTTGTCGAGGGTGGTTCGCCAAGGCAACAAAGAAGGTGCCTGAAAAGCCATGCCGCTGATTTTCAAGGGGCCTGTGACGGGCTGGCCGTCCACCATGATTTGCCCCTTGCTGGGTTTTTTCAAACCCGTGGTGAGCTTCATGAAGGTGGACTTGCCGCAGCCCGATGGACCCACAATGGCAATGAATTCGCCTTGTTTGACTTGCAAATTGATGTCTTCAACTGCAAAGTGATTTTGGGCCAACAACTCGTCGTTGTAGGCCAACCAAACATTTTGAAAATCAACGAAATTGGGAGTGCTCAAAACAGGCCGCCTTGTTCAATCAGGAAATCAGAATTTATTTCTTGGGCTTAGGCAAGATGTCGAGTTCTTTGGTGCTAGGCAAGAAAGAACCGTTCCAGACATCGTCTGGCTTGATGCGGGTTTTGGTATTGAAGGCATCTGAAACTTGGGATGCCATCAAAGCCAAACGAGGGCCCTTGACTTGACCAAAGCCTTCTTCGCGCGCAGAGGGGCTGTTGATCACGGTGTCGATGGCCAATTGCAAACGGCGAGTTTCCAATTCCACGTTGATGATGCCGTCACGTGCTTTGACATCCGCAATGGCGGCTGCAGGGTTGGCAATCACGTCTTTCGCACCTTTGGTGAAAGCAGACAGGAAGGCCTTCACAGCGGCTGGATTTTCTTTCATGATTTTGGGTGAGGCAATGATCACGTTGCCGTAGAGCTTCACGCCGAAATCGGGGTATTGCATGACCACCACATCATCGGCCTTCACACCGCGTGCTTCAATGTTGAGCAAAGAGGTGAAGGTGAAGCCTGTGATGGCATCGACATCGCCGCGAACCAACATGGTTTCACGCAATGGGGGGTCCATGGCTGTCCATGCCACGTTGCCAATGTTGTTGGCTTTTTGGAAGATGGGGAATGCACGGCGTCCTGCATCAAACACAGGTGCGCCCAATTTCTTGCCAGCCAAATCGGCGGGTGTTTTGATGCCAGATTTTTTCAGCGCCATGACAGAAGCAGGCGTGTTGTTGTAGACCATCATGATGGCCACAGGCTTGTTGGGCACGTCGGGGTTGTTGGCGTGGAATTCCATCAGCGCGGCCAAGTCGGCAAAGCCAATGTCGTAGCTACCAGAGGCCACACGTGTCACCGCACCGCCAGAACCGTTGCCTGCGTCAACTGTGACATCCAATTTCGCATCTTTGAAATAACCCTTGGCGACGGGTGTCAAGAAAAAGGCCGCAGGACCTTCGAAGCGCCAGTCCAATTGGAACTTGATGGGCGTTGTTTGAGCTTGGGCCAAGCCCAATGTGCAGGCAGCCAACAAGGCTGCAGTAGTTTTAAGCAAGAAACGTTTTTTCATGAAAGCTCCAAAAGGGTATGACAAAAGATTGCAAAACAACAAGCAATATCAATGCCATTATGAGGGGGGTTCGAAGGGCGTTTGTGTTCCAAAATGTATACGATTTTTGACGTAGATCGGTTAAAAAGTTGTCGCAAACGCCCTAAGTTGGTTCTTCAGCCCTGAAGCAAGTCCAAAAGGGTGCGTGAGATCACTTTGGTTGCTTTGCGCAAATCTTCCAAATTCAGGCGCTCGTCGGCGCGTTTGGCGTGGGATTCCAGCACGGTTCGGGGGCCTGCACCGTAGATCACGCCAGGAATGCCTTTTTCCACGTACAAGCGCACGTCGGTGTAGAGGGGGGTACCCATGGCAGGAATGGGTTCGCCAAAGATGTCGCTTCCATGTTGTTGGATGGCCTGGACCAAAGGCGCATTGCCTGCCAGCGGCTTCATGGCGTGCGCCATGAGCAAGCGTTTGATGTCGATGCGGACTTGCGCATCTTGAGCGCGGCCTTGGTTGAATTCCGTTACAGCTTGCGCAATCACATCGCGAATGTTGGCTTCCACCTCTTGAGGGTTTTCTTCTGGAATCATGCGGCGGTCGAGTTTGAAGCTGACCGTGCCGGGCACCACATTGGTATTGGTGCCGCCTTCAATGCGGCCCACATTCAAGTAGGGGTGGTTGATGCCTTCAACTTTGGATGTGATTTGTTGGTAGCGTTTGTTTTGCGCGTAGAGCTTGTTCAGAATGTGAACCGCCGCTTGCAAAGCATCCACGCCTGTTTCCGGAATGGCTGCGTGAGCCATCTTGCCGTGAACCGTCACTTCCATTTGCAAGCAGCCATTGTGGGCCGTGACCACTTGATAGCTGAACCCAGCCGCAATCATCAAATCAGGTTTTGTGACGCCCTTGTCTAGCAACCAACCCGGGCCTTTTTCACCACCAAATTCTTCGTCGTAAGTGAAGTGCAATTCCACATTGCCCTTGAGTGCCAACTGCTGTTGATCGCGCAAGGCTTCAACCGCGCGAAGTGCGTAGGTGAAGGTAGAGAAGTCGCATTTGCTGACCGCTGTGGCGCGGCCATACATGTGGCCATTTTCAATTTCAGCACCGTAGGGAGGATGGGTCCATCCTTCACCGGGAGGCACCACATCGCCGTGTGCATTCAGAGCAATGGTTTTGCCGCCTGCACCAAAGGGTCTGCGAACAATCAGATTGGTGAGTGAGGTTAAGCCGTAGGCTTTGACCTCTGCTTCAGGGACTGGAAATTGCTCAGCCACATAACCCAAGCTTTTCAAGAGTTCGGTGGTCTTGGCTGCATGCGGTGCATTGTTGCCAGGCGGTGTGTCTGTGGGCACTTGAACCAAGGCTTGCAGAAATTTCACTTGCTCATCAAAGTGGGCATCGATCCATTGATCGAGTTGAGCGTATTGTTGGGTGGAGGCAGTCATGTGATTTTGAAAATGTTAAGCGAGGTGGTGCAGGACATGGGCAAAGGCATCGATGCACAACTGCATGTCATCTGTGGTGGTGGATTCCAGAGGGTTGTGGCTGATGCCGCTGTTTTCGCCGCGCACGAACAACATGGCTTGGGGCATCACCTCATGCAACTTCATGGCGTCGTGGCCGGCACCGCTTGGCATCACAAACAAGGGCACGCCCAAGTCTTTCAGCGCATTCTCCCAACGCTTTTGCCATTCGGGTGCGCTAGGTGCGGCCGGGGCACGCAAGGTTGCTTCGCGTTTGCAGACCAAACCGCGACGTTCGCAAATGTCGTCCAAGGCTTGCAAGACATCGCGTTCAAGCGCGTCCCGTTGTGGGTCGGTGGGCGCGCGCATGTCCATCGAGAAAAGGCATTTGCCAGGCACCACGTTGATCGAGCCATTGGGCACTTGGAGTTGGCCAATCGTGGCAACCGAGTCACCATCTTGAGCGGCGCGCTTTTCCATGAACAGCGCCAGTTCAGCAACCGCTGCGGCCGCATCTCGGCGGCGGTCCATGGGGGTGGTGCCTGCATGGCTGGCAGTGCCTATCATTTCGCACAAATAGCGCACGCTGCCATTGATGGAGCTGACCACGCCCAAGGGCAAGTTCATCTCGTTCAGCACAGGGCCTTGCTCAATGTGAACTTCGATGAAGCCTAGGTAATCTGCTGGATTGCGTTGAATTTTGGGAATGTCGTGTTCATTCAAACCTGCTTGCTTCATGGCCTCTCGCATGGACACGCCATCGACGTCCATTTGGTCCAGCCAAGCGGGGTTGAATTGACCCACCAAGGCGCCCGAGCCCAAGAAGGTGGCCTTGTAGCGTTGGCCTTCTTCTTCTGCAAAGGCCACCACTTCAATGCCAAATTTCAGACGAGATTTTGTTGAAGCTAATTTCTTGACGCAGGCAATCGGCACATAAATGCCCAATCTGCCATCGTATTTGCCGCCGTTGCGCACGGTGTCGTAATGGCTGCCTGTGAGCAAGTACTTGGCGCCATCTTGTGCAGGGTGATAACGCCCCACCACGTTGCCCACTGCGTCCACATACACCTCATCAAAACCCGCAGATTTCATGGTGCTCTGAATGCTGGCGCTACAAGCCAGGTGGGCCTGGGTGAGGTAAGTCACGGTCAGTTGGCCGTTCTCTTTGAAACCTGGGTCGCTGTGCTGTGCCAATGCTTCGTGCCAGTCCCACACTTCATCGCCTTGGTCAGGGTGACAGCCGGTTTTGTCGTTCAAGCGAATTTCAACAATGCGGTGAATGTTGCGCAAGCACTCGGCCAATTCAAAATCGGGATGGCCGTGCAGGCGTCGCTCAAAGCTTGCGATGATTTGATGTTTGTTCAAACCGACACCACGAGGGCCTCGCACCGCCAGAATGAAAGGCCAGCCAAATTTTTGCTTGTAGGCTGCATTCAGTGCGTGAATTTTTTCAAACTCTTCTGCGGTGCATTCCGTCAAGCCGGCCTTGGTTTGTTCGTTGGTAGATTCCGCAGTCAGTTCTTTGCGCACCATGGCCTTGCCAGCCAGTTCGGGGTGAGCGCGGATCAACCCAATTTGGGCTTCGCGACCGGCATCGCTGAGCACTTGCGCCATGCAATGTTTCAGATGAGCCCAAGAGGCGAAGGGTCGCATTTTGAGCGCGCCTTCAGCAATCCAGGGCGAGTGCTCGTACAAACCGTCAAGCAGTTGCAAAGCTTCTTCGTTGGAGGCTTTGTTGAGTTGTTCTAATTGAAGCGTCATGGTGTATAGGGGTGGGTTGTTTTCCAATGACGCGCAATGTCCAGGCGTCGGCATACCCACACATGGTCATGGGCTTGAATGTGGTCCAAAAATCGTTGCAAAGCGGTGATGCGACCTGGGCGGCCCAAGAGCCTGCAATGCATGCCAATGCTCATCATCTTGGGGCGGTTCAAACCTTGAGGATCGCCTTCTTTGTAGAGCGCATCAAACGTGTCTTTCATGTACTGAAAGAAGGGGTCTGCATGTGAATAACCTTGGGGCAATGCAAAGCGCATGTCGTTGCAGTCCAAGGTGTAGGGCACGATCAATTGCGGTGCAACTTGGCCATCGCTTTTTTCAACCTTCATCCAAAAGGGCAGGTCGTCACCGTAGTAATCGCTGTCGTATTCAAAGCCGCCGTAGTCGGCTACCAAGCGTCGCGTGCGGGGGCTGTCGCGGCCGGTGTACCAACCCAGCGGACGCTCTCCGCTGAGCTTTTGCAAAATGTCCATGGCCTCGGCCATGTGCGCACGTTCAGTGGCCTCGTCAATGTTTTGGTAGTGAATCCATTTCAAGCCATGACAAGCAATGTCGTAGCCCAATTCTTGAAAAGCTGCCAACACGTCGGGGTGTTTTTGCAGCGCAGTGGCAACACCGAAAACCGTGAGAGGTAGTTTGCGTTTTTCAAATTCACGCAACAAGCGCCAGACACCGGCTCGCGAGCCGTATTCGTAAATGCCTTCCATGCTGATGTGGCGCTCTGGAAAACTGGCAGGGTTGAACATTTCTGACAAAAATTGTTCGGAGCCTGCATCGCCGTGCAACACAGAGTTTTCGCCACCTTCTTCGTAATTCAAAACGAACTGCACGGCAATGCGCGCTTGACCAGGCCACTGTGCGTGGGGTGGTGTGCGGCCGTAACCTTGAAGATCGCGCGGGTAGGGCGCCGTAGAGTCGTAAGCGGAATAGGTCATGACAGGGCCAGCGAAATGTCGTGGGTGGGAATTTTTTTGTCGAAACTGAGGCTGTTCTCAACAAAAATCAAATGTTCTTCCATGAGCTTTGCAGACAGCTCCACATCTTTTTTGGCCATGGCTTCCACTATGGCTTCGTGTTCGTGTGCGGAGTGCTGTGCGGCATTCAGCGTTTGGTACATCAGTGTGATCAGCGCACAGCGAGAAATGAGTTCGCCCAGAATTTGCGCCAACACATGGTTGCCCATGAGTTCGGCAATGCGCACGTGAAAATCGCCCAGCAATTCGGTGCGGCCGTGCACATCCTCTTGCGCCACAGCTTCTTTCTCTTGTTTGGTGTGGGCCTTCAGGGCGCGAATTTTGGCCGGCGTGATGTCGCGCACAAATTCGCGCGTCATTTGAATCTCCAGCATTCTGCGAACCGCAAACACTTGTTTGGCTTCGTCGGCGGACGGGGCGGCCACAAAAGCGCCGCGCGCTGGCTCCATGCGAATGAGGCGATTTTGGGACAGCTGGAACAGGGCTTGGCGCACCAAGGTTCGGGACACCCCAAAATGGGTGGCCAGTTTTTGCTCCGCCAATTTGGAGCCTGGCATCAGGCGATGCTCGACAATGGCTTTGGTCAGCGCACTGACAATGGCGTGGGTCGATGAGGTTTCCATGAAAGTCATGATAGCTTCAAAAGCCAAAAGTGTATACACTTTCAGTCGACAAGTTTTAGGAAAGACACATCATGGGTTTGAGTACACACGTTTTAGACACCATGCACGGCTGCCCCGCAGCAGGCATGCAGGTCAGCCTCTACACCACCGAGGGCCAATTTGCCACCTTGGTCAAGACCTTTCACCTGAATGCCGATGGCCGCAATCCAGACGGGCCGCTGTACGACAACGCCAGTTTGCAAAAGGGCACCTACCGCTTGGTGTTTGACGTGGCCTCTTATTTCAAGGCCAAAGGTGTTCAGCTCCCTGAGCCGTCCTTTTTGAACCTGGTGACGCTCGATTTTGGGGTGGCCCATGTGGCTGAGCACTACCACGTGCCCCTTTTGGTCAGCCCTTGGAGTTACTCGACCTACCGCGGCTCTTAAATCGCAATTATTTCTGGTCGATTTCGCCCGAGAACGGGGTGAACTCCCTAAAATCAAACTTGTTTTGAATCAACCCCCAAACTTTTCCACCATGAGCCAAGTGACCAACACTGTGCGTTTCGTGCTTGACGGCCAAATCGTCGAAGCCCAAGGCGTGCGCCGCACCACCACCGTCTTAGATTACCTGCGCGAACAATTGCATCGCACTGGCACCAAGGAGGGATGTGCAGAAGGTGATTGCGGCGCCTGTGTGGTGATGGTGGGTGATTTGAATGACAGCGGCAATGCGGTCAACTACAAAGCCGTTAACAGCTGCATCCAATTGCTGCCCTCCTTGGATGGCAAGTCCATCAAAACAGTGGAGAGCCTCAAAAAACCCGACGGCAGTTTGCATCCTGTGCAAAAAGCCATGGTCGATTGCCATGGCTCCCAATGCGGTTTCTGCACCCCAGGCATCGTGATGAGCTTGGTGAATTTGGTGCAAGTCAACCCTTCGCCCAAGCGTCAAGAAGTGAGCGATGCGCTTAGCGGCAATTTGTGCCGTTGCACTGGCTATGCGCCCATTTTGGAAGCGGCTTCCAAAGCCTGTGGTAACAAGGCTGCATTGAAGCTAGACGATTCAGCCGACCTGCCGTTGCTCAAAGAGATTCAACGTGCTTCCACGCCTACTTTGAGTTTGGAGGGCGACATCATTGTTCAGCCCGTGGTTCGCACACGCAAAGGCAATGAGTTTGTCTCACCTGCCACATTGGCCGAAGTGGCCGACTACTTGGTCAAACACCCTACCGCCACCTTGCTTGCAGGCAGCACCGAAGTGGGCTTACAAGTGAACAAACAATTCTCACGCCCAGATCACATCGTGTACTTGGGCAACGTGGCCGAACTCAAGCAGGTGAAAGACACGCCACAAGCTTGGCACATTGGTGCGGTGGTCTCGCTCACAGAAGTGGAGGGCTTGGTGGCCAAGGCTTACCCAGACTTTGCCGAAGTGCTGCGCCGTTTTGGCTCGCCCCCCATTCGCTCAACAGCCACCTTGGCAGGCAACATTGCCAATGGTTCACCCATTGGTGATTCCATGCCCTGCCTAATGGCCTTGGGCACCACGCTCACCTTGCGCCGTGGCGACAAAACTCGCACAGTGTCTTTGGACCAGTTCTACACTGGCCAAAAACAAACGGTTTTGCAAGCTGGCGAGTTCATTGAAGCTGTGGTTTTGCCCAAGCCTCAAGCCGGTCAAGTCTTCCGTGCCCACAAAGTCAGCAAGCGTTTTGAGCAAGACATCTCGGCCACTTGTGCTGCCATCACTTACACCTTGAAGGGTGGCAAGTTGAGCAACGTGAAGTTGGCCTACAACGGCTTGGCACCATCACCTTGCCGTGCGCCCAAGTTGGAAGCCGTGTTGGAAGGCAAAGCGCCTGCCGATGTGAAAGAGTCTGACTTGGATGCGGCCATTGCTGCCAGTTTTGTGGCACGCGATGGTTTGCGCGCTACCTGGGCTTACCGCTCATTGGTCGCCCGCAACTTGGTGATCGATTTCATTGAACAACAAACGACTGAGGTGGCTTAAATGAACGCGCCCATTTCTTTGCACAATTTATTGCCCGTGTCTGGTTTGCAACAAGGCACCGATGTCATTCATGAGTCTGCGCATTTGCACGTGACGGGTGGTGCCACCTTTACCGATGACATGCCTGAATTGGCTGGCACCTTGTATGCCGCCATCATCAAATCACCGGTGGCCCATGGCGAATTGATTGGCGACGGCATTGACCGCGAAGCCATTTTGAAAGCGCATGGTGTGGTGGCTGTTTACACCGCCAAAGACATCCCTGGTGAAAACAATTGCGGCCCCATCATTCACGACGATCCTTTCCTGGCTGTAGGCAAAGTCGAGTTCATCGGACAAGCTGTCGCCGTGGTGGTCGCACGAGAAATGCTCTATGCCCGCGAAGCTGCGCACAACGCCAAAGTGTTGGTGAAAGAACTCAAGCCCATTTTGACCATTGACGAAGCCATGGCAGCGCAAAGTTTTGTCATGCCCGCCAAAGGCATCACGCGCGGCAATGCATCCGAAGCCATTGCCAAAGCACCTCGGAAAGTCAAGGGCAGCACCGAAACCGGTCAGCAAGAACAGTTTTACATGGAAGGCCAAATTACATACGCCGTGCCGCGTGAAGATGGTCAACTCACCTTGTACTGTTCTACGCAGCACCCTGATGGCAATCAGCGAGAAGCCGCATCGGCCTTGAACCTCAGCACCAACGACGTGGAAGTGATTTGCCGCCGCATGGGCGGTGGCTTTGGCGGCAAAGAGGGCAATGCCAGCATTTTCAGCCAGAGTGCCGCCTTGGCCGCGTTCAAATTGCAGCGTCCTGTGAAGTTGCGCGTGAACCGCGACGACGACATGATGATCACGGGCAAGCGTCACGACTTCCGCATTGACTACGAAGTGGGTTATGACGACGAAGGCCGCATCTTGGGTGCTGACATCACCCTCATGTCACGCTGCGGATACAGCACCGACTATTCTGGTCCTGTCAACGATCGTGCTTGCTTGCACATCGACAATTGCTACTACATTCCCAATTTGAAACTGATCAGCCACCGCTGCAAAACCAACACGCAAAGCGCCACCGCTTTCCGTGGTTTCGGTGGTCCTCAGGGCATGTTTGGCATTGAGACTGTCATTGAGCAAATTGCCAATGACATCGGCAAAGATCCTTTAGATGTGCGCTTGCTCAACATCTACAAAGACCCCGCAGTTTCGGGCAACCCTGCCACCATGGTGACGCAATACGGTCAGACCATTGCCGATTGGGTGGGCGACAAGGTGATTGACCAAGTGGCCACAGAAGCCAAGTACCGTGAACGCCGCGACAGCGTCAATGCGTTCAACAAAGTGAACAAGCGCCGCAAACGTGGCTTGGCTTTGGTGCCCTTGAAATTTGGCATCAGCTTCACGGCCACCATGTTGAACCAAGGCGGCGCCTTGCTCAACATCTACATGGACGGCTCGGTCAGCTGCAACCATGGCGGTACTGAAATGGGCCAGGGCCTCAACACCAAGATGGCGCAAGTGTGCGCCGATGGTTTGGGCATCGACATCAAATACGTGCGAGTCACTGGCACCGATACACAAAAGGTGCCCAACGCTTCTGCAACATCTGCTTCCAGCGGCGCAGACATCAATGGCGCAGCCATCATGAATGCCACGGCGCAAATGCGCGCGCGCTTGGCGCCAGTGGCCGCCAACATGTTGGGCTGCAAGGAATCCGATGTGAGCTTTGCCAACAGCATGGCACACGGTGGTGGCAAGTCTGTGGAGTGGACGGCTGTGGCCAAGCAAGCATGGTTAGACCGTGTCGGCTTGTCGGTCACTGGTTTTTACATGACGCCCGAAATCAAATACGACTTTGCAACCCTCACAGGCCACGCGTTCTATTACTACTGCTACGGCGCCTCTGTCAGTGAAGTTGAAATTGACACCCGCACAGGTGAATATTGGATCAAAGCCGTGGACATCGTGCACGACGCTGGCAAGAGCATCAACCCCGCCATCGACAAAGGCCAGATTGAAGGCGGCTACGTGCAAGGCATGGGCTGGCTTACCATGGAAGAGTGCATTTGGGACAAGAAGGGCAAGTTCCTGACGCATGGCCCCAGTACTTACAAAATCCCAGTGGCTGGCGACATTCCAGAGCACTTCAATGTGACCTTGTTTGACGGCAGCAATTTGAAGCCTACGCCTTTCAATTCGAAAGCTGTAGGTGAGCCACCCTTGATGCTGGCCTTGTCAACTTTCTTTGCCTTGCGTGATGCTGTGAGCGCCAGTGCCGACCACAAAACCGTGGTTCACATGAGCGCGCCTGCAACACCCGAGAAGATTTTGATGACTTGCGAGAAAGCCAAAGCGGCTGTTTAAACCGTTTCAGTCTTGACCCTCTGTGAGCGTGTCAAGCTGAAACTTACCGCTTTTGTGCCAGAGCCAAACGTCTGAATAGACCACCTTGTTCAGGTGCGCCGGAACAGGGTAGGGGGCTGCTTGACGCACCGTCTTTTCAATTTCTTTCATGACCTCGGGGGCATGGCCTGGCGCTCTCACCCAATAGGTGCGCGTGACTTGCCCTTGCTTGTCGACCTCGACGTCCAGTACACCGACGGCATAGAGCATGGGCGGCATGCGACCTTTGAAGATGCGTGCGCCATTGAGTTGGTAGAGATGCTTGGCCGCATCAACGCGGTACTCATGGGCATTGCGCGCGTTGGAGGTGGGTAATTGTGGCTTGGCAGGCTCGATGGGCTTGATGACGACGGGGGCCGGTGGCGGTGCCGAATCTTGAGGCGGCGGTGGTGGGGTGCTGCAACCCACCAACCAAGCTGCAATGAATGCGCAGCCGAGGCCGCGGTAAAAAAGAGAATGGCGTGCCGCTTCGGTGAATGTCATTTGAAATTTGTCCCCTCTATCGCAATTGCCCATTCTGTCACTGTACAGTGTGGTTTGAACAGTCCCAAATTGAAAGTCGTTTCCCGTGCATTGGATTCCCGCGCTTCTTGAGAAATTGGCACATGCCCCTGCCGTGTGGATCACGGTCTTGCAAGCGCAAGGCTCTGTGCCACGCGGTGCAGGCACTGTCATGGCCGTTTTTGGAGATGATTTTTTGGGCACCATTGGCGGTGGTCATTTGGAGTTTGAAGCCATTGCAGAGGCTCGTCGATGCCTGCAAGCGTCCCATGCTCAGGGTCTGTTGCCGTTTGAAAAACGCTTTGCTTTAGGCCCCAGTTTGGGCCAATGCTGCGGCGGTGCTTTGGTCTTGAAGTTTGAAGGGGTGACAATCAAGGACGCTCCGCGTTTGCAAGCACTCATGCAAGCGCAAGCTGCTGAGCGATTTCGGCCACTGGCCTTGTTTGGTGGCGGACACGTTGGCAAAGCACTGGTTCAGGTGCTGGCGCCATTGCCATTTCATGTTCGGTGGATCGACAGCCGCGATGAAATTTTTCCTGCGGATGTGCCAGGACAGGTGGTCTGTGAGCACTCCAATCCGGTGCAGGCTGCCGTGCCTGAATTGGCACCGCAAAGCCGTGTCTTGATCATGAGTTTCAGCCACGCCGAAGACTTGGATGTGGTGGCCGCCTGTTTGCAGCGCCAGCGCCAGCACAAGGACTTGGCCTTCATTGGCCTCATTGGCAGCGCCACCAAATGGGCAACCTTCAAGCGCCGCTTGGTCGAGCGAGGCTTTACAGAAGAAGAGTGCCAGCAGGTCACTTGCCCCATCGGTGTACCCGGTATCACAGGCAAAGAACCTGAAGTGATTGCAGTGGCGGTGGCGGCACAGCTGTTGCAAGCCTGAAAAATTGTATACACTTCGGTAAACAATTTGGAAATTGAACATGGACGCCTATTTACTGGACTGGCTTAATTTGCTGTTGCGATGGGTGCATGTGATCACCGTGATCGCATGGATTGGGTCGTCGTTTTACTTCGTCTTCCTCGACAACAATCTGCTGAAACCCAACTCACCCGATTTGCTTGAAAAAGGCGTGGACGGTGCCATGTGGGCCGTGCATGGTGGCGGTTTTTACAACCCGCAGAAGTACATGGTGGCGCCCAAGAAAATTCACACCAAGTTGCATTGGTTTTATTGGGAAAGCTATTCGTCTTGGTTGTCTGGTTTTGCGCTTTTCACGGTTTTGTATTTGTGGAACGCCAGCACCTATTTGATCGACAAGTCCCTGATGGACTGGTCGCCCGCCATGGCCATTTCAGCCGCGCTGGGTTTCTTGGTGGCGTTTTGGTTTGTTTACGACACGGTCTGCCGCCTGTTCGGTTTTAAAAAGAATGGTGAACTGATCGTTGCCGGCTTGATGCTTTGCGTGGTGGCCTTTGCATCGTGGTTGGCCTGTCAATTGTTTGCGGGACGCGCCGCCTTCTTGTTGGTGGGCGCCATGATTGCCACGGCCATGAGTGCCAATGTGTTTGTGTGGATCATTCCAGGTCAGCGCAAAGTGGTGGCCGCCATGACCTCCGGCGAAAAATACGACGCCATGGCCTTGGCCATTCACGGCAAACGCGGCAAGCAGCGCAGTGTGCACAACACGTATTTCACGCTGCCCGTGATCTTTGCCATGTTGAGCAATCACTACAGCTTTTTGTACACGCACCCCCAGCGTTGGTTGATTTTGTTTGTGCTGATGTTTGCAGGCGCTTTGATTCGTCAGTTCTTCGTCCAGCGCCACGGCTACCATTTGGGCCGTGCCAAAAATCCATGGCCCTTTGCGGCAGTGGGTGTGGCTTTGATTGTGGCTGTGATCTTGGCCATGGCACCTTGGGGCTCGTCATCCAGCGCGCCTGCGAATGCGCAAGCCAAGCCCGCCACATTTGCCCAAGTCAAATCCGTCATTGATCAGCGATGCCTCAGCTGCCACGGCGCCCAAGTGCAAATGAAAAATGTGCGCTTAGATTCGCTTGAAGGCATTCAGTTGAACGCGCAAAACGTTTACCAACAGGTGAGCGTGACCAAGCAAATGCCGATGAACAATGCCACGGGCATCACGCAAGAAGAACGTGACACCATCGCGTCTTGGTACTTGGCTGGCGCCAAACTGGACTGAAGCGAAAGCTTGTACGAGAAAGCCTGGCAATTGCAGGTCAGTGACCTGCCGCCAATTGCACAGCAAATTGGTTGTGCCGCTCAATCACTCGACCTAATTCAACGCGCGTGAGTTGACCCTCGCTCACCACCACTTGGCCATTGACCACCGTGTAGGCGGCAGGCGCACTGGCACACAACATCAAACTGCCAATGGCATCATGGACGGCGCCTCCAGCAAAACTGAGGCTGCGCAAATCAAACAAGGCCATGTCGGCACAGTAACCCACCGTCAACTGCCCAATGTCCTTGCGGCCTAAGACCTCGGCGCCACCGCGCGTGGCCAAGCGCAGTGCGTCGCGCGCCGTCATTTCCATGGGGGCGGTGTCGCAGCCAAAAATGGTTTTGCCTTCGGCATTGACTTGCGGGGCTTCAAGCGACTTGCGCAGTCTGGCCAACAACATGGCTTGTCGTGCTTCATTCACCATGTGCGCCGCATCGTTGCTGGCGCTACCGTCAACGCCTAAGCCCACGGGTACGCCGGCTTCGATCATTTTGCGAATAGGGGCAATGCCGCTGGCCAAGCGCATGTTGCTGCATGGGCAGTGTGCAATACCGGTGCGCGTAGCGGCAAAGAGTGAGATGCCTTCGTCGTCGAGTTTGACGCAGTGGGCATGCCACACATCGTCGCCCAACCAACCGAGGTCTTCGGCATATTGCGTGGGTGTGCGATTGAACTTCTCGAGGCTGTAGGCAATGTCATGGTCGTTTTCGGCCAAGTGCGTGTGCAGGCGAACGCCATAGTGGCGTGCCATCTCTGCCGACAATCGCATGAGGTCTTGGCTGACGCTGAAAGGCGAGCAGGGTGCCACAGCGACTTGTGTCATGGCGCCATGTGAGGCATCGTGATAAGTTTCGATGAGGCGTTGCGTGTCTTTCAAGATGGCGTCTTCTTGTTCCACCACACGGTCGGGTGGCAGGCCGCCTTTGGATTGGCCCACACTCATGCTGCCGCGGGTGGCGACAAAACGCATCCCAATTTCTTGGGCAGCGGCAATGCAATCGTCCAACTTCACGCCATTGGGGTAGATGTACAAATGATCACTGCTGGTGGTGCAACCCGACAGCAGCAATTCGGCCATGGCAGTTTGCGTGCTGGCGTAAATCATCTCGGGCTGCAGACCTGCCCAAATGGGATACAAGCCTGTGAGCCAGCTGAACAACTCGGCGTTTTGGACCGCTGGAATGGCCCGCGTCAAACTTTGACACATGTGGTGGTGTGTGTTCACCATGCCGGGAATCACCACATGGTGCTGGGCATCGATCACTTTGTCAGCCGTTTGGGGCAAGCTGTCGGCAGGGCCAATCGCTTCGATGCAGTTGTCTCTGACAAAGAGGGAGGCGTTGCGAAGTTCATCGCCCGCGTCGTTGAGCGTGGCGATGGTGTGAGCGTTGTGGATGAGCAAGGTGGTCATGGCAATGATTTTGCACGAAGAAATTGATCGGACTCAACTCAGACACTACACTCTGCTGCATGAGTGATCCCATTTCAATTCACCCCGACATTGCGTCAAGTCCCCGCACTTTTTTGCGCCAATTGTTTGATGCCGCCGTGACCAGGGCGCTGCCTTTGGAAAACACGCCTGCGTTCTTGCCTGCTGCACCCAAAGGTCGTACCCTGGTTTTGGGCGCAGGCAAAGCGGCCGGTGCCATGGCCCATGCCGTCGAAGCCTTGTGGCCCCAAGATGCGCCTTTGTCGGGCATGGTGGTCACCCGTTACGGTCATTCCCCCCAACGCCCTGAAGGCGTGGCGCCCCGCTTGAAAGTGGTCGAAGCCTCACACCCCGTGCCCGATGCCGCAGGACTGGCTGCAGCCGAAGAAATTTTGGCGCTGACAAAAGGTTTGACGAAGGATGACTTGGTCTTGTTTTTGATCTCTGGCGGGGGCTCTGCTTTGCTCACTTTGCCGGCCGAAGGCTTAAGCCTGGCTGAAAAACAAAGCATCAATCAGGGGCTGTTGAAAAGCGGTGCCAACATTGGCGAAATGAACTGTGTCCGCAAACACTTGTCCCGCATCAAAGGGGGGCGTTTGGCTGCAGCCTGCGCACCTGCCAAGGTAGTCACCTTGGCCATCAGCGATGTGCCAGGCGACGATCCTTCCGTGATTGCCAGTGGCCCCACGGTGCCCGATGTCACCACGTGTCAAGATGCCCTCGACATTTTGCAGCGCTACAACATCGAGATTTCAGTTGCGGTGAAACAGGCTTTGGAAAGTGGTGCCTGGGAATCTCCCAAGCCAGGTGATGCCATGTTTGCCAACACCTCGGTTCACCTCATTGCAACGCCTCAACAATCTTTGATGGCCGCCGCTGCCTTGGCAGAGTCCAAAGGTTTGCGGGCCTATGTGTTGAGCGACGAAATTGAAGGTGAATCGCGTGAAGTGGGCAAAGTTCATGCAGCCTTGGCGCGCGCCAGTGCACATGGCAAAAGTCCCTTCGTCAAGCCCTGTGTCATTTTGAGCGGTGGCGAAACCACTGTCACAGTTCGCAACAACGCCAGCAAAGGCGGGGCCAAGCCACGAGAAGGGCGCGGCGGACGCGCTGGCGAGTTTTGCATGGGTTTGGCACAGGGACTGCAAGCGCAAGCTGGTGTGTGGGCTTTGGCTGCAGACACCGACGGCATTGACGGGGTTGAAGACAACGCTGGCGCCATGGTGACCCCAGACACCTTGCTTAGGGCGCAGCAGGCGGGCGTCAATTTGGACGAGCATTTGGGCTGCAACGACGCCTACGGTTATTTCCAGGCACTAAACGATTTGGTGTTTTCGGGGCCCACGCACACCAATGTGAACGACTTCCGCGCCATTTTGGTGTTGTGACAAATGATTGATGTGCGTCAACACGCCCGAGCCAAGGCTCTGGCAAATTCGGCGCATGTTGAATCGCGTTCTCACCATCATCCCCACTCCGGCTGAAGACCTGCCAGTTGGCACGGTCTTGTTGCGACGGGGTCAAGCGGCCAGCAAGGCTTTGCATTTGCTCAGTGGCCGTGTTGCCTTCGGGGTGATTGAGAACGGTGAAATGGTGCATCAACTGGGCGTGGTGGAAGGTCCCTTTTGGCTGGAGGCTGCGGCTACTATGTTGGGACTGCCGCACGCTGTCGATGCGCTGGCCGAAAGTCCTGTGACCCTCCAGGCCATGCCTTTGGGGCAATTCAAAAGTTATTTGAAGAACTTGCCCGAACCGGTGCACACCCTCATGCTGGATTTGGCCAAAGCCCAAAGGCAGCAGATCGAGGTGGCTGTGAGCCGTTTGGCCAAGGATGCCGATGCCCGTTTTGCCGAATGGCTGCTGCGGCACGCCGAACCTACCGATGCACAGGGCAGCATGGCGGTCATCTTGCGAGATCGCAAACGACTCATTGCCGCACAACTGGGCATTGCCCCTGAAACTTTCTCACGGCTGCTCAAGCATTTGAGGGAGCGCAAGCTCATCAGTGGCGGCGGCAGGGTGCTGAACTTGCTCGATCCCACAGGTTTGCAGTCCTTGGCAGGTATTTAAAAAGATTCACCCCAGTTGCTAGGGTTGGGGTCTCAAAGATCGATAGAATTTATCGAACTTTGAGAATTCCATGCATTCCCCTGAGCCAGCGCGACTGTCACTGTCCAACATCACCAAGCGGTACCCCGGCGTGGTCGCCAATCGCTCGGTGTCCTTGTCGGTTAGACCGGGTGAAGCGCATGCCGTTTTAGGCGAGAACGGCGCTGGCAAATCGACCCTCATGAAGATCATCTACGGCTCTGTCAAGCCGGATGAAGGTGAAATTCAATACAACGGCCAGTCCGTTCACATTCGCAATCCCCAGCAAGCCCGTGCTTTGGGCATCAGCATGGTGTTTCAACATTTCAGTTTGTTTGACACCCTCAGCGTGGCTGAAAATGTCTGGCTGGGTTTGGACAAGTCGCTCAAGCTCTCAGAAGTTACGGCCCGCATCAGTTTGAAAGCGGCCGAATACGGATTGGACATTGACCCTTCCCGTCCAGTCCACACCTTAAGCGTTGGCGAAATGCAGCGGGTTGAAATCATTCGGGCCTTGCTCACCGAGCCGCTGTTGCTGATCTTGGATGAGCCCACCTCGGTACTCACGCCCCAAGCGGTGGACAAGCTGTTTGTGGTGCTTAAAAAATTGGTCAGCCAAGGCTGCAGCTTGCTCTACATCAGCCACAAATTGCATGAAATCCGAGAACTGTGCACCGCCTGTACGGTGCTTCGAGCCGGCCAAGTGACGGGTGTCTGCGATCCTCGTGAAGAATCCAATGCGTCGCTCAGTCGCTTGATGATTGGCGCAGAACCACCAGCCCTTACTTACCAAGACCGACAGCCTGGCGCTGTGTTGTTTGAAGTGAAGAATTTGTCTTTGCCCAAGGAGGACCAATTCGGCGTCGATTTGTCGCAAGTCAGTTTGCAGGTTCGTGCCGGTGAGGTGGTGGGCATTGCCGGCGTCTCTGGCAATGGTCAACGTGAATTGTTGTATGCCTTGTCGGGTGAGGATACGCGTGCACAAGCCCAAGAGATTCAATTGCAAGGGCAAGCAGTTGGCCATTCAGGACCCGACGAGCGCCGCCAAGCGGGTTTGCATTTTGTGCCAGAAGAGCGCCTCGGCCGCGGTGCTGTGCCTTCGCTGAGTTTGTCGCAAAACATGCTGCTCACACGCGGTGAGGCCATTGCCCAGAGTGGCTGGATTCACACGCAAGTGCTGCAAACACAAGCCCAAAATATCATCGACCGGTTCAACGTCAAAGCCAATGGCACACAAGCTGCCGCGCAGTCTTTGTCGGGCGGTAATTTGCAAAAATTCATAGTGGGCCGAGAGATCGACGCCAACCCCAAAGTGCTGTTGGTGTCGCAACCCACTTGGGGTGTGGACGTTGGCGCAGCTGCGCAAATTCGCGGTGAGTTGCTGGCGCTTCGCGATGCCGGTTGTGCGGTGTTGGTGGTCAGTGAAGAGTTGGATGAGCTGTTTGAGATTTCTGACCGCTTGTATGTCATGGCCAATGGCAAGTTGTCTCCCTCGATTGACCGAAAAGATGCCACCGTTGCGCAAATTGGTGAGTGGATGAGTGGTTTGTGGGAGGCCCATGCTCAAGCTTGAGTTGCGTCCTCAGGACTCCAAGGTGTGGCGTTATGCCTCCCCTTTGTTGGCCTTGGCCATCACAGTGGCCTTGGGCATTGGTTTGTTCGTGCTGCTGGGCAAAGATCCCGTGCGTGGCCTGCAAATGTTTTTTTGGGAGCCCCTCAAGTCGGCCTATGCCTTGGGCGAATTGATGGTCAAAGCCACGCCCTTGTTGGTCATTGCTTTGGGCTTGGCAGTTTGTTATCGCTCCAATGTTTGGAACATTGGCGCTGAAGGCCAGTTTGTCATGGGCGCTGTGGCCGCTGGTGGTGTGGCCATGCTGGCCGACAAAGAAACAGGCCGTTGGATTGTGGTGGCCGTTGTTCTGGCAGGTGTTGCGGGCGGCATGTTTTGGGCCTCGATCACCGCTTGGCTCAAGGACAAGTTTCACGCCAACGAAATTTTGGTCAGCTTGATGCTGGTGTATGTGGCCGACATGGTGTTGGGTTACTTGGTCTATGGTCCTTGGAAAGACCCCGCGGGTTACAACTTTCCGCAAACCAAAACCTTTGAAGCGGTCACCCAAATTCCTCGCCTGATGTCGGGCTCTCGCGTCAGTGTGGGCCTCATTTTGGCGCTGATCGGTGTGGCAGCCGTCTGGATCTTTTTGTTCAGAACGCGTGCAGGTTTTGCGCAGCAAGTGGGCGGGTTGGCGCCAGCCGCTGCACGCTATGCTGGCTTTTCTTCTCGCAGGGCGTTGTGGACCGCCTTGTTGGTATCGGGCGGTGCCGCCGGTTTGGCCGGTGCCCTTGAAGTAGCGGGCCCTTTAGGCCAATTAACGCCTTATGTGCCAGCAGGCTATGGCTTTGCCGCCATCATCGTGGCCTATGTGGGGCGCTTGCATCCTGTGGGCATGGTGTTTTCGGCAGTGCTCATGAGCATGTTCTACATTGGCGGTGAACTGGCGCAGTCGCGCATGGGATTGCCCAAGTCCATCACAGGCGTGTTCCAAGGCTTGTTGTTGTTCAGTCTGTTGGCGTGTGACACGCTGGTGGCCTATCGCCTGCGTTGGCAGAGCAGGAGGGTGTGATGGAATCGTACGCATTGTTGGTGGCGGCCACATTGAATGCAGGCACGGTCTTGGCCATTGCTGCCCTGGGTTTGCTGATCAACGAAAGAGCGGGGGTGGTCAACCTGGGTGCCGAGGGCATGATGTTGTGTGCGGCCATTGCAGGCTTTGCAACCGTGGTGCACACCGGAAGTGATTGGCTAGGTTTTTTGGCGGGCATGGGTGCGGGGGCTGTGTTGGCCGCTGTCTTTGGTGTCTTGGTGATTTACCTTAGCACCAACCAATACGCCACAGGCTTGGCGCTAAGTTTGTTTGGTGTGGGCTTTTCTGCGTTTGTGGGCATTGGCTATGTCCAAGAAAAGTTACCTCAGCGCCCCAGCTTTGAAATCCCATTTTTGGCGGACATTCCCCTCATGGGTTCTGCCTTCTTCAAGCAGCACCCCCTGGTCTATGGCGTGATTGCTTTCGTCTTTGGGTTGATGTGGTTCTTCTACAAAACCCGCACAGGTTTGGTGCTCAGATCGGTGGGCGAATCCCCCGAATCGGCGCATGCACTGGGCTATTCGGTGCGTCGCATTCGTTTTTATGCGGTGGTGGCTGGTGGCGCTTTGTGCGGTTTGTCAGGTGCCTACATCTCGATTGCCTATACGCCTCTTTGGGTTGAGGGCATGGTGGCCGGCAAGGGCTGGATTGCTTTGGCCTTGACCACCTTTGCAACCTGGCGACCGGCTCGGATTTTGCTTGGTGCTTATTTGTTTGGTGGGGTCACCATGCTTCAGTTCCACTTGCAAGGTTTGGGCGTGCAAGTGCCCAGCCAGTGGCTGACGGCTTTGCCGTACATTGCCACCATTGTGGTGCTGGCGCTGATCTCACGAAATCCGGCTTGGATTCGCATCAACATGCCAGCTTCACTAGGCAAACCCTTCCATCCCGGTTCATAATGTTTTTTCTCGTGCAACCCTGTTCATCCATAAAGGAAATTTCATGACAGTACTGAACAAGCGATCGGTTCTTAAAATCGCCGCGATCTCCCTCGTTGCAGCAGCTGCTTTGGTAGCTTGCGGCAAAAAAGAAGAGGCCAAGCCTGCCGCTGCAGCCAAGGCTGAACCCCTGAAAGTGGCGTTTGCCTACGTTGGCCCTGTGGGCGACGGTGGTTGGACATTTGCACACGACAACGCGCGCAAGGCCGTTGAAAAACAATTCGGCGACAAAATCGTCACCAGCTTTGTTGAGAAAGTGCCAGAAAGCGCTGACGCAGAGCGCGTCTTCCGCGACTTGGCCGGTCAAGGCAACAAACTCATTTTCGGTACCACTTTCGGTTACATGGAACCCATGTTGAAAGTCGCCGCAGACAACAAAGAAATCAAGTTTGAACATGCCACCGGCTACAAAACTGCCGACAACATGCGCACCTACGACAGCCGCACCTACGAAGGTGCTTACATGGCTGGCGTGATTGCAGGCAAGATGACCAAGACCAACACCTTGGGCGTTGTGGCCTCTATCCCAATTCCTGAAGTGATTCGCAACATCAACTCCTTCACAATGGGTGCACAGTCAGTCAATCCCAAAGTGAAGACCAAAGTGGTGTGGGTGAACGACTGGTTCAATCCACCAAAAGAAACAGAAGCCGCAACCGCTTTGATCAACGGCGGCGCTGACGTGTTGATGCAAAACACCGATTCACCTGCTGTGTTGCAAACTGCCGAAAAAATGGGCAAGCGTGCTTTTGGTTGGGATTCCGACATGACAGCCTACGGCCCCAAGGCTCACTTGGGTTCTGCGGTCATCAACTGGGCACCTTACTACATCAAGGCCGTGGGTGAAGCCCTTGAAGGCAAATGGGCTACTGGCCAAAGCTGGTGGGGCGTGAAAGAAGGCGCCATCGACATGGTGTCTGTGGCAGCCGACGTGCCTGAAGATGCCAAGAAGAAAGTGGAAGAAATCAAAGCCGGTCTGAAAGACGGCAGCTTCGCCATCTGGAAGGGTCCTATCGTGGGCCAGGACGGCAAAGAAGTGTTGGCCAAAGACGCTGTGGCTGACGACAAGTTCTTGGGCGGTATCAAGTTCTACGTCAAAGGCGTGGAAGGCAAAGTGCCAAACTGATCCAATCAGTCCTCAACAAAAAAGCCGCGTTTCGCAAGAAGCGCGGCTTTTTTCATGGTCTGCAGCCTTCAATTCTGATGAGCTCTTAAGAATGGCTTCAGATGACGTGGTCAACATCACGTCATGACTTCATCACCTACCTTGTATCTACGTCGCAGCTTATGGGCTGTTGTCGTTGCTGTGTTCTGGATCAGTTCAGCAATTGCAGGCGATACCAATCCTGATGCGCTCTTAACGCAGTATCAGCAAGCGGCTGGACAAAAGGCTGACCGCCTGCGTGGGCAACATTTTTTCAATGCCAAGTCGGTCAATGAATTGAGCTGTGCTTCTTGCCACGGCGCGTCGCCCTTGTTGCCTGGTCGACATGCCAGCACAGGCAAACCCATTTTGCCGTTGGCGCCCATGGTCAACGCTGAGCGATTATCTGATTCGGCCAAAGTTGAAAAGTGGTTCCGCAGAAACTGCAAGGACGTGCTGAGCCGAGAATGCACGCCGTTGGAAAAGGCAGATGTTGTGGCTTACCTGAAGGACTTGAAATGACTTTTCACAATTGGACCCAGCGAGTCTGCCTTTGTGCCGCCTTGGTGTTTGGCGGGTTGCCTTTGGCCATGGCTGACAAACCCCTCATGCCCGCCTACGTGTTGCCAGCCTACAAAACTGAATGCGCATCTTGTCACATGGCTTATCCCCCAGCAATGCTGTCTAAACCGTCATGGCAACGCATCATGGGCGGTTTAGACAAGCATTACGGCACCGATGCATCCTTAGACAAAGCAACAGAACGTCAAATTGGCGCTTGGCTGCAAGCGCAAGGCGGTACCTACAAGCGAGTTGAGGCTTCATCACCCGGCGACAGGTTGACCACCACCACATGGTTTGAAAAGAAGCACCGCAAGATCGACAAAGCCGTTTGGACGCGCAAGTCAATCAATGGCAAAGCGCAATGTCAAGCATGCCACCAAGGCGCAGACATGGGCGACTTTGAAGACGACCGTGTCCGCATTCCGCTTTGAATGACCTCCCAATTTCTCAGAACAAGTAATCACCATGACTCATCACGCCTTGAATTCGTTGGCGCCATCTGCCAAGACCTGCACACCCAGTAGGCGCATTGTTGAAATGCCCATGCGTTTGTTTCATACCTTGATGGCACTCTCTTTTTTGGGGGCTTACCTCACGGCTGAAAGCGAGCGTTTCCGATTACTCCACGTGAGCTTGGGCTACACCTTGTTTGGCTTGGTTGTGTTTCGTTTGCTGTGGGGAATGTTCGGTCCCCGTCAATCTAGGCTCAGCGTTGCTTGGCGAAAGCTGGAAGCACTGAAGGAACTCAAAAATGACTTTCAGAATTTGCCAGAGGCCGTGTTGAAGTGGAACGCCCAAACTTTTCGCAAGTGGTCTTCCCTTGTGTTAACGCTTGCCGCTTTCAGTACATTCCTGATTTCTATTTTCATCACGCTTTCGGGTTATGCGATCTACAATGAAATCACTGGCGATTGGATGTCTGAAATCCACGAGTTTTTTGGCAATTTTTTACTAATGGCTGTACTCTTGCACATCGCTTTGGTCATGCTCTTGGTGCTTTGCAAAAAATCACAAGGATTGCGCCCCATGTGGTCGGGCCGCCGCGAAGGCGCGGGTCCCGATGTGGCCCAAGGCAATCATGTGTGGGTGGCCGTCTTGCTTGGCATGGCAGTCGTGTCGTTCTTGTTTTTTCAATTGACCTGAGGCAAATCCACACCATGCGTGTATTGTTGGCAGAAGACGATGAAACACTGGGTTCAGGCCTCAAAACGGGCCTGGGGCAGCACGGCTTTCAGGTGGACTGGGTGCGTGATGGTGTGGCTGCCGAGCGAGAAATGATGACACAGGTGCACGAGGCGGTTATTTTGGACATGGGTATGCCGCGCCAAGATGGCTTGATGTGCCTCCAAAAAGTTCGTCAAAAGAAAATCAAAACACCCGTCCTGATCTTGACGGCGCAAGATGCGGTGTCTTATCGCATTGAAGCGCTGGACGCTGGCGCTGACGATTATTTGATCAAGCCTGTCGACTTGTTAGAGTTGGCTGCAAGATTGCGTGCATTGGTCAGACGTTCCCATGGTGAAATTCAAAGCACCATCAGTGTCAAGGATGTCCAACTCAATTCGACAGCGCGGGTCGTCAGTCTAAAGGGCCAGCCAGTTGATGTGTCCGCTCGAGAGTTTGACCTGTTGTTCACCTTCATGATGCACGCCGGTCATGTCTTAACCCGTGAGCAATTGGAAAAACACCTCTACAGTTGGGGCACCGAAGTTAGCAGCAATACGGTTGAGGTGCACATCTATCATTTGCGGCGCAAGTTGGGCAATGACCTCATTCAAACCATTCGTGGCGTGGGTTACGTCATGCCAAAATAGGTCATGCACTCAACTGACATGCGTCCTTCGCTGCAATCTCGTCTCCTGGCATCTTTGTTGTTGGTCTCGGCTGCTGCATGGTTATTGGTCTTGGGCCTGACTTGGTATGAAACCGATCACGAACTCAATGAATTGCTCGATGCCCATCTGGCTCAAACAGCTTCTTTTCTCGTTGTTCAGTCGGGTGATGGCCACGAAAATGACAGGGACTTCACCACCAGTCCCACCCTGCACAAATACCAGCCTCGTGTGGCCTATCAAGTTTGGCATGAAGGTCAGCTTGTGGCGCGTTCGGAAAAAGCCCCCACAGCTCCTTTTCGACAAGCGGGCGAGAGTGGCCTCATTGATCGCAAGGTCGATGGCGAAGTCTGGCGAATTTTCAGTACGCAGGGGCAAGAAAAAGACGTGTGGATCCATGTTGCCGAGCTTGGCAAATACCGTCAAGATATTTTGTATGCCGGCTTAGAAAGTGCCATCGTGCCCTTGCTCTTGGTCTTTCCCTTAATGGCTTTGTTCATCTGGTGGTCTATTCGCGTTTCGCTAGGCCCCCTTCGGCATTTGGGTCAAGAAATTAGCTTGCGCAAAGCTTCTTCCTTGCAAGCACTTGAAGAAAAAAAGGCGGTCAAAGAGGTCCAACCCTTGGTGCAAGCTTTGAACCAATTGTTCAAGCGGGTTGAGGTTCAAATGGCCAACGAACGTCAGTTCACTTCAGATGCAGCCCATGAATTGCGAACGCCTGTAGCTGCAATTCGCATGCAAGCGCAAGTGGCCATGGGCGCTACAGAAGCAGACGCTCAAAAGCAAGCATTGCAAGCACTCATGGATGGCTGTGACCGTGCGACCCGACTCATTTCACAACTGTTAGAGCTTTCTCGTTTAGATGCTGCAGAACGATATGAGGATTCGCTCAGTCTGCAGGCCGTCGATGCGATTGCACTAACACGCCAGCAATTGGCCGAGTCGGGACACGCTTGGATTGCCAAGCACCAAAGCTTGAATTTTGAAGCGCCAGATAAGTTATTACTGAATGTCAAACCCGAATGGTTGTCGATTGTGGTTCGCAACTTGGTTGACAATGCAAGCCGTTACAGCCCCGAGGGTGCCCAATTACAAGTCACTTGGCAGGACGGCCCCGAACCCATGCTGACGGTGGAAGACAGTGGCCCTGGCATGTCGGCGTCTGATCGCGTGCGGTTGGGTGATCGCTTTTTCAGAGTGCTTGGCACCGAGGCCACAGGCAGTGGCCTAGGCTGGTCGATTGTTCGCAGAATTGCACAATTGAACCGAATCAAAGTTCAATTGGGTACCAGTCCCAATTTTGGCGGATTGCAGGTGGTCATGGTTTGGCCCAAAGATTGCAAAGTTGTCTCTTAAGCTTGGCTTCATCTGGCCTCGTTAAATTTCAGTTCTCAGCAACGCAATTTCATTGCAATCAAAGGGAACAATATGAGCAACGACGCAAACAAGGGTTATCAATTTACAGTTGTCAACGGCGCAGTTACGGCCGTATACGAAATTAAAAACGGCCGCGCAAAATTTGAAAAAATAGACCACGATGAAAGCTGGTCAGTCGATGGCAATAACATCGTTAAAACTGAAACAGAACATGGCCGTATTGAAACTACAATTTTCAGCGACATCGATGGTGATGGTATTTTTGCCAAAATGTCCAAGACTTATGGCACTGCTGCTGTCACTTCTAATACAACAGTCAACTCATCCACTCATTCGACTTCAGGTTCCGACAGCGATGATCTGTGGCGTGGCAGCTCCTACGACGATCACTACGACGGTGGGCAAGGCAATGATCAATTGAGCGGCGGTAATGGCAACGATGATTTGAGGGGTGGTGCGGGTAACGATCGTTTGAATGGCGATCAAGGTGCAGACGTTTTGTATGGCGGAGACGGTGAGGATGTCTTGGTTGGCGGTGCTGGCTCTGACGATTTGTATGGTGGTTTGGGTAACGATACATTCAAGTATTCCAACGTGCTTGAGTCGGGTTTAACCAGTACCACTCGAGATCGTATTCATGATTTTTCGGCCGGCGACAAAATTGATTTGTCTGGCATCGATGCACGCTCTGGCAATTGGAGCAATGACGCATTTACCTATGTGGGCGCTGCGTCCAATGTGACATCTGCCAACGCAAACGGCGCACTCTGGTTTGAAAATGGCATTTTGTACGGTAGCACTGATCGTGACACAGCTGCTGAATTTCAAATTGAGTTGGTCGGCCTGATCCAACTCAGTATGACGGACTTGGTTTTGTAATGAAGCCTGGCTTTGCCAAAACCGCTGCTGTAGCAGCGGTTTTTTTGTTTAAAAACTGTTTTATTTGTTGCCTTGCTTGACAAAATCACCCGCATAAACATTCAAGAACTTGTTGGGCTCAAGGTGTTTGCGAATGGCCGAGTTGACCTCGTCCAAGGTGCTTGATTCGATGCGCGCATCGTTCTTTTCAACAAAGGCCATGGTGCGTTTAGCGGCAGTTTGCGCCACATGACCTGCTGCCAATGAAGCGTCTTGTGCGCGGCCAATTTTGCGTTCCTCTAGCCAAGCTTTTTTAGCATCGACCAGCTCTTCAGCCGTCACACCCTCTTTGGCAAATTGGGTCAATTCTTCTTGAACACTGCTTTTGAGTTTGCCCAAGTTTTGGGGGGCATAGATAGCGTAAAGCACCCACATCGCAGAGCGTTCAAACGCGCTGACACTGAGTTGGCTGGCGGCGCCGTAGCTGATGCCGTCTTTTTGTCGCAGACGGTCCATGAGTCGAGACTTGGTGCCACCGCCCAAAATTCGATTTGCTAATTGCAGGGGGATAAAGTCGGGGTCGGTGTCTTGCAACAACAAGGGCAGGCCTGCAATGAAAAAAGCATTGGCTTTATCGGGTGCTTCAAGTTGGATGGTTTGCGCTTTGACGGGCTTAGGTAAGGCTTTTAAGCGGGTGTAGCTTTTGGCGCTTTTCCAATTGCCAAAGTATTGCTGGAGTTGGGCTTTGACGGCTTCGCTGTCAAAGTCGCCTACCAGCGCAAATTCGCTGTTGTTAGCGCCGTAAAACTGACTGTGAAATTGCTTCACTTGCGCCAGCTTTGCGGCTTTGAGTGCGGCAATGGATTCGTCCAAACTGCGTGTGGCACGGATGTCGCCTTGAGGATAGACCTCCAAGGCCAATGCCATGGCCAGTGAACCTTTGGCATTGGGTTGACTGCGTTGGCTTTCTAAGCTGGCCGTGCTTTCGTCCACCAACAATTCAAACTCTTTGGCGGGAAAGCTGGGTGCACGAAGGATGTCTTTGACCAAACTCAAAACGGCCGGCAAGTTCTTGCGAAGGGTGTCGAACCGAACGCTGACTGTTTGACCGCCACCCGTCACTTCCAATTGTGTTTTGAGTTCATCCAATTTGGCTGCAATCTCTGCGCGTTGCAGTTGTGCCGTACCGCGCGTCAGCATGTGGGCTGTGAGGTTGGCGGTGGTGGCTTGATTGAACAAAGACTTCTCGTCACCAAAACGCAAAGTGAAATAGCCGCTGACTGTTTCGCCTCGGGTTTTCTTGGGTGTGAGGATGAGTTTCATGCCGTTGGCAAGTGCCAAGCGCTGTGTGCGTTTTTCAATGTTGGCGGGGGCAACATCAAACACTTCACCTTCACTGGCGGCTGTTTTGCCTTTGTAGTCAGCGACCAGTTTGGCCACGTCTACTGTCTCGGGAACTTTGACGCGATCAGGGGCGTTGGTGGGAATGAATTGGCCTAAGGTGCGATTGCTGGCTTTGAAATAATTGAGCGCCGCGGCTTGAAGCTGGGGCACTGTCAAGTTTTCTATGCGGTCTCGTTGCAAAAAGAACAAGCGCCAATCGCCATTGGCAATGGACTCGGAGAGTTGCACAGCCAACATTTGGGGATCATTGATGGTTTTGTCGATGGCACTCAGCAGGCTGGCCTTGGCGCGTTTCAATTCCGCTTCGGTGATCGGCTTTTGGGCAATGCCCTCGAGTTCACTGAGCAATGCTTTTCGGGCATTGTTCAAACTTTGCGTTTTGCTGAGCTCTGCCATCAAAACCACGTAGCCACGTTCGGCCAAATCAAAGTTCATGGCGTTGACGCTGACTGCCAGTTTTTTCTCAACCAGAGATTTGTGCAGTCGACCATTGGGCGTGTCGGCCAGCACCTCAAAGAGTGCCGCGAGCGCCGCTGAATCGATGTGACTTCCGGGTGCGGTGTGATAAAGCACGGCAGAAAGTTGGGTGTCGCCCGTACGCCGAACCGTGACTTCGCGCTCGCCATCTTGAACGGGGTCTTGGGTGTAGGTGGGCTCTAAGATGCGCGTGGGTTTGGGGATGGCGCCGAATTCTTTTTGAATGAGTGCCAAGGTGGCGTCAGGGTCAAATTTGCCGGCGACCAACAACACGGCATTGTCGGGCTGGTAGTACTTGCGGTAAAAGTTTTGCAGGTTTTCAATCTTGACGTTTTCAACGTCAGAGCGCGCGCCAATGGTGGCTTTGCCGTAGTTGTGCCAATCGAAGGCAGTGGCCGCCATGCTTCGCCAGAGCGACATGAAGGGGCTGTTCTCGCCGCTTTCCATTTCGTTGCGGACCACAGAAAACTCGGAGTCCAAGTCTTTGCGGGCAATGAAGCAGTTGACCATGCGGTCGGCTTCCATTTCGATGGCCCATTTCAAATTGTCTGGGTTGGCAGAAAACGTTTGGTAGTAATTGGTGCGGTCGAAATAAGTGCTGCCATTGAAATCCATGCCGCGCTTGGCGAGCTCTTGCAACAGATTGCCAAACTTGGGCGTGCCTTTGAACACCATGTGTTCAAGCAAATGGGCCATGCCCGTCTCGCCATAGTTTTCGTGACGGCTGCCCACCAAGTAGGTGACATTGACGGTGGTGGTGGGCTTGGAAGCATCGGGGGCCAACAACACGCGCAAGCCGTTGGGCAGTCGGTATTCGGTAATGCCTTCAACCTGAGCTGTTGCTTTCAGTGCGCTGATGGGAGTGACGGCGGTGCTAGAGGTGCTGGCGGGCGTTTGCGCCCATGTGGCAGCGGGTGAAACAAGGCAAGCGGCGAGGAAGGCGCTAGGAATCAAACGAACATGCATGTCGAACCCACACTTTGCAAAACAAAATTGAACTTTATACACCTGCATTAGAATACAGCCTGCATTTGCAAGGGTTTGCAAGTGTTTTTGATGTTTCAATGTCTGCGCTTCGGCGGCCATTGATGTTGTTCAACCGAAGCCATGTAGAGGACTACCATGTACAAAAACCTCGCTGCCGTGATCGCGGCCGCCTGCTTTTTATCCCCCTTTTTCCCTTTAACTGCCACTGCGGCACAGCCTGCACAGGCCTCAGCCTCGTCTGGCAACAAGCCTGTCAAAGCAGCCTTTGTTTACGTGACACCTGTCTTTGAGGCCGGTTGGACTCACCAACATGACGAAGGCCGCAAGGCGGTTGAACAGTCATTGGGCAACTCAGTCAAAACCACCGTGGTCGAAAACGTCGCCGAAGGCGCGGACTCGGAGCGTGTGGTGCGCGACTTGGCACAGCAAGGCCATGACATCATTTTCACCACCAGCTTTGGCTACATGGAACCAACGCTGAAAGTGGCGAAAGAATTTCCCAATGTGAAGTTTGAATCAATCACGGGATACAAAACTGACGTGAATGTGGCCGTGGCCAACGCTCGTTACTACGAGGGTCGTTATCTAGCGGGTGTGGCGGCCGGTCGCCTGACCAAGTCCAATGTGGCGGGTTATGTGGCAGGTTTCCCCATTCCTGAAGTGCTGCAAGGTTTGAATGCCTTCACTTTGGGCATGCGCTCTGTGAACCCCCAAGCGCAAGTCAAAGTGGTTTGGCTGAATGCCTGGTTTGATCCTGCCAAAGAGCGAGATGCGGCCATGACCTTGTTCAATCAGTCGGTCGACGTGATCACATTTCACACCGCTACCAACGCAGTGATGGTGGCCGCGCAAGAACGCGGCAAGATGGCGATTGCCTACCACTCCGACATGCGCAAAGTGGCGCCCGATGCGCAACTGATGGCTGTGATGCATGAGTGGGGCAACTACTACACGCAGCGTGTGCAAGATGTCCAGAGTGGGCAATGGCGCACGGGCAATGCGAGTGGTGGCTTGAAGGAGGGCATGATTCGCGTCGGCGATTTTGGCCCCAAGATGTCCAACTCAGTGCGCAATGAAATTCAGCAAATTCAAAAAGACATCGTGATGGGGAAGCGTCAGATTTTCCAAGGACCCATCAAGGACAACGAAGGCAAGCCCGTGGTGGCCGCAGGTCAAGCTTTGACACCAGTGCAAATTCTGAACATGAATTATTTGGTTGAAGGCGTGGTGGGCAAGGTCACGCCGTAAGGGACACTTAACTGTCCAATTGAATGTTGCGAGCTTTGGCCAGTTGCGTCCAACGGGCCAAGTCGGCCTTCATGTAGGCTGCAAACTCGGCTGGCTTCATGGGCATCAATTCAACGGCCTCTGAACTTAATTTCTCTTTGAAGTCTGGTTGTGACAGCACATTCAACATGGCATCGTTGAGTACTTTAACTATGGGCGCTGGCATGTTGGCAGGGCCTACCACGCCATACCATTGCTGGGCATCAAAGCCTTTGAGACCCGCCTCTTCCAGCGTGGGAATGTCTTTGACTTGAGGGTGACGCTTGGTGCCTGTGACGGCAAGTGCACGGATGCGGCCACTGCGAATATGCGGCAAGGCTGCTGCCAAACCTGGGAACATCATTTGTGTTTGGCCACCAAAGAGGTCGGTGATGGCCGGTGCAATGCCGCGATAAGGAATGTGCACCATGAAGCTGTTGGTTTGCAGTTTGAACAACTCAGCCGTCAAGTGCGTCAAAGAGCCCGCGCCTGCAGAACCATAAGAAAGGCGACCGGGGTTTTGTTTGACGTATTCTAAAAAAGCCTTGATGTTTTGCGGTGGCAAATTGGTATTGACACACAGGACATTGGGCGTAGAGCCGATCATGCCAATGGGCGTGAAATCTTTTTCTGCGTCGTAGGGCAGTTTACGGGTGGCGGGGGAGGTGCCATGAGTTGCCACGTAGCCTTGCATCAAAGTGTAGCCGTCGGCGGCAGAGCGAGCTGTGTTTTGCGAGGCAATGACGCCGCCGCCGCCGCCGATGTTGTCCACCACCACAGACTGCCCCAAAACTTTGGCCCAACGCTCGCAAAGAGCGCGTCCCACCATGTCAGAGCCACCGCCAGCGGCCACGGGCACGATGTAGCGAATGGGCTTGTTGGGGTAGGCCGTTTGCGCTTCGCTTGCGGCGGGCAAGCCCAGCAAAAATGGACTGGCTTGGAGGAGGGTGCGTCTTTTCATGGGGTGCTCTCGGTGGTGAGATATTGCTCAATGTGAACTCCAAAGTTTATCCCACCCCCTGTATCCCTTCTCGATTTCAGGGCACACAGGGTCTGAAATCTGCTCACGTTTCAACGGGTCTACACTGCACGGCCATAGCACTTTACAATGCGAACTTGCATTCAAAGACTGTTGGAAAGACTGAGCGATGAGCATCAAAAGCGACAAATGGATTCGCCGCATGGCTGAAGAGCACGGCATGATCGAGCCTTTCGAGCCGGGCCAAGTGAGAAAAAACGCCGCTGGCGAAAAAATCGTGAGCTATGGCACCAGCAGTTATGGCTATGACATTCGATGCGCGCCCGAGTTCAAGGTTTTCACCAACATCTACAGCACGGTGGTCGACCCCAAAAACTTTGACGAAAAAAGCTTTGTCGACATCCATTCCGATGTTTGCGTCATTCCGCCCAACAGTTTTGCTTTGGCTCGCACAATGGAGTACTTTCGTATTCCTCGCAACGTGCTGACCATCTGTTTGGGCAAAAGCACTTATGCGCGTTGCGGCATCATCGTCAATGTCACCCCTTTTGAGCCCGAGTGGGAAGGCTATGTGACCCTTGAATTCAGCAACACCACCCCCCTGCCAGCCAAGATCTACGCGGGAGAGGGCTGTGCCCAGGTTTTGTTCTTTGAAAGCGACGAGGTTTGCGAGACCAGCTACAAAGATCGGGGCGGAAAATACCAAGGTCAAGTGGGCGTCACCCTGCCCAAGACTTAAAGTGCGACAATAGCGGGTTAATGACCGCATCTTTTTCAAATCTATCGCTGGCTGAACCGCTGGCACGTGCCGTAGCCGAAATGGGCTACGAATCCATGACCCCCATTCAAGCTCAGGCCATTCCTGTGGTTTTGACTGGGAAAGACGTGATGGGCGCTGCGCAAACAGGTACCGGTAAAACCGCTGCTTTTTCGCTGCCGCTGCTTCAGCGTTTGCTCAAGCACGAAAACACATCCACCTCGCCCGCACGTCACCCTGTGCGCGCCTTGGTACTCTTGCCCACGCGCGAATTGGCCGATCAGGTGGCGCAACAAATTAAGATGTACGCCAAGTACACACAGATGCGCAGCGCTGTGGTGTTCGGCGGCATGGACATGAAGCCCCAAACCCTCGAGCTTAAAAAAGGCGTTGAGATTTTGGTGGCCACACCAGGCCGATTGCTCGATCACATCGAAGCCAAAAACGCGGTGCTCAATCAAGTTGAATATGTGGTGCTCGATGAAGCCGACCGTATGCTCGACATTGGCTTCTTGCCAGACCTGCAACGCATCTTGAGTTTCTTGCCCAAGCAGCGCACCACGCTGTTGTTCTCGGCCACGTTCTCGCCCGAAATCAAGCGCTTGGCCGGCAGCTACCTGCAGGACCCCATCACCATTGAGGTCGCCCGTCCCAACGAAACAGCATCGACCGTCGAGCAGCGTTTTTACGCAGCCCAAGACGATGACAAACGTCGTGTCGTTAAAGCAGTTTTGAATCAGCGCGGCATCAAGCAAGCCTTCATTTTTGTGAACAGCAAATTGGGTTGTGGTCGCTTGGCGCGATCACTCGAACGTGAGGGTCTCAAAACCGCTGCATTGCACGGTGACAAATCACAGGACGAGCGATTGAAAGCCCTCGAGGCTTTCAAAAAAGGCGAAGTTGATTTATTGGTCTGTACCGATGTGGCTGCGCGTGGTTTGGACATCAAAGATGTGCCCGCTGTGTTCAACTTTGATGTGCCGTTCAATGCAGAAGATTACGTCCACCGCATTGGCCGTACGGGCCGTGCAGGTGCATCCGGTTTGGCCGTCACCTTGGTGTCGCCGTCCGACATGCGTTTGGTGGCCGACATCGAGAAGCTGATCAAGAACAAGTTGGAAGTTGAAACCTACCCCTTGGAAAATGAGGGTTCTCGCAACCACTTCGGTGAAGGCCGCCGTGATGAGCGCCGACCCGAAGGTCGTGGCGAGCGCCGAGATGAGCGCCGAGAAGATCGCCGCCCAGAACGCGGGTTCGAGCGTCGTCGTGAAGAAGAGGGCGATCGCCGTAGCAGCTTCCGTCCCGCTCAGGTTTCCAGAGACCCGTTCTTTGAAAAGCCCTATGAGGCGCAAGAGCCTGCTTTGGCGCAAAGTGGCCCTGCCTCTTGGGAAGCCACACCCAAATCAGTGGCAGCACGCCCCGGCTTGTCTGCCAACATCAAACCCAAGCGCAAAGTTGCTGCTTTGTTCAAGTCTGGCGAGTAATCTCGTCATCTAATCGCGCCATTCACCCCACAAGCCTTGGGTGAGGTTTTCCCGAAATAAATCCTTTACATTCCCCTGTCAAAATGGGGGGATGAATTTCAAACAACCTGCCGTCCTGGCCCTCGTTTCTTTAACGTCTTCTTGGGGCTGGGCGCAGCAAACGCCCCCACCCAACACGCCTGTCCAAGACATGGGCCGCGTTGAGATCAAAAGCAACCGCGACAACGATACCGAAGAGCGCCGTCAATCGACTGCGGCCAAGATTGTGATTGGGCGCGAGGAGCTCGACAAGCAAGGCGATGGCACGTTGGGCGAGGTACTCAAACGCTTACCGGGTGTCACCATTCAAGGTGCACCTGGACGCGGCGGCGCCATTCGCATGCGGGGTTTGGGCGGTGGCTATACCCAAATTTTGATGGATGGTCAGCGGGTTCCGCCCGGCTTTTCAATTGACTCGCTCACGCCCGAGATGATTGAAAAAGTTGAAATCCTTCGCGCACCGACCGCCGAAACCGGTGCACGCGCCATTGCGGGCACCATCAACATCGTTTTGCGTGAAGGTCTGCGTGCCAATCCGGATGATTTGAAAGTGGGTGCGGGTTTTGAAAATGGACATCGCTCAGAAGGTTTGAACTGGGTTCACAACATCAAATCAGAAGCCTTGAATGGTACTTTCACGGTATCGGCCCTCAACAATTGGCGCCCGGAACAGAGCACCACCCTGACCGACACCGATGTCGATGCTTTGGGCAGAATGCCTGCATGGTCTTCTCACCGGGAGCGCAACGCAGAAAGCTTAGGCCAACGACAAAGTCTGAATGCCAATGCGCGTTTGATGTGGCGTGGCGAGCAGGGCAAAACGTTGGTGCTGATGCCTTTCATGGTTTATTCGGAGTTCAACAGTTTGGGCCGTGTCGATTTGTTGGAAAACAAAACGATCGGCGGAATGGTTCAGCCTGTTGCATATGACAGTGCCAACACCTCCAACAACAATCGATTTGTGATGACCCGCTTAAACGGTCAATGGAATCAGCGCTTTTCTGCAGACACGCGTTTTGAATTCAAATTTGGTTTAGGTGAGTCGCATTACAAATCGCAATTCAATCAATTTGAGTTGGGTTCTACGGGCTTGCTGAACACGATGCAAGAGACGCAAAGTTTCAAAGATTTGTCGCAGTCTTGGAATGGCAAACTCACACAAGTTTTGAGCAATGGTCATCAACTTGTGAGTGGTGTTGAGTTGGAAGGTGTGCGTCGAAGTGAAGATGCTGTGGCTGAAGTTGCCGACGATGCAGGCAACATGCGCGCACGAACCCAGCGATGGGCGCTCTATACGCAAGACGAGTGGTCAATCAACTCTAATTGGAGCGCACATGCAGGTCTGCGCTACGAAAGCATCTTGACTGAAGGTGTGAATGAAGAAGGGGAGAAGCGCAACAAGAGTGGCGTGCTGACGCCCTTGTTGCATGCGGTTTGGAAGCCTGTGCCCGAAAGTCGCGATCAGGTTCGAATGAGTCTCACGCGCAGTTACAAAACGCCCACCTTGTTCAATTTGGTGGCGCGCACGGCTTTGTCTCGCGAGACCAACAGCCCCACACGACCAGACCGCATTGGCAATCCTGGCCTAAAGCCCGAGCTGGCAACCGGCATTGATGTGGCCGTTGAGCGCTATTTGGCAGATGGTGGTGTCTTGAGTGCCAATGTGTTCAGACGCAACATCAGTGACCTGATTCGATATGTCACCAGCGAGCGCTACGACACGGTTTGGGCGCCCGGACAGAGGCGCTTTGTGTCGAGTCCGCAAAACGTGGGAGATGCCATCACACAGGGCATCGAGTTAGAAGCCAAGTTTCGCTTGGACCAAGTGTGGACCGCTGTGCCCCCTGTGGACATTCGAAGCAATTTGAGTTTCTTTAACTCCCGTGTGTTGGATGTTTTAGGCCCCAACAACCGTTTGGACCAGCAACCTAAGATGACCGCCAATTTGGGCAGTGACTACCGCATTCGAGCCTTCCCTCTGACCGTGGGCGGCAACATCAACATCAACCCTGACTACACCACCCGTCGCACGCAAGAGCAATGGGTTTATCAAGGCTCTAAACGTGTGGTTGATGTGTATGGCCTCTGGAAATTCAATCCAGCCACAGCCCTGCGTGTCACGATCAGCAACTTGACGCCTCGCGATTATTTGACGGGCACCACCTACATCGGCAGTGGCTTCTCTGAGACAGCCAATACCAACACGCGCAATTGGCAGAATGTTCAAGTGCGCATGGAAATGAAAATTTAAACCAGGAATCTCATGAGTACCCCAACAGCCGCTTGGTATGACAGCATGTACAACAACCGTGCGCTGGTGCCCGACCATGCGGCACACTTTGCGAATTGGGCTCAGACCTCAGCCGATGCGCGTGCCTCCCTCCAACGCACTTTGGACATTGCGTATGGCGATGGTCCCAATGAAACGCTCGACATCTTTCCAGCCAAGCAAGCTAACGCGCCTGTGGTGGTGTTCATTCACGGTGGCTATTGGCGCAGCCTCGACAAAGCCGATCACTCGTTTGTCGCGCCGCCATTGCACGCCATGGGCGCCTGTGTCGTGGTGGTGAACTATGCGCTGTGCCCAGGCACGCCAGAGGCACCGGTCACCATTCCCGACATTGCGCAACAAATGGTCAAAGCTTTGGCTTGGACTTGGCACAACATTGCCAAACACGGTGGCAATCCACATCACGTTGTGGTGGCAGGCCATTCTGCTGGCGGACATTTAGCAGCCATGGTGCTTGCTTGCAATTGGAAGCAGGTGGACAAAAGCATCCCTGAGCATTGGATTCAAAAAGCATTGTCTATTTCAGGTTTGTACGACCTGACGCCACTTCGCAAAACACCCTTTTTGCAAGATTCTTTGAAGCTCACCACCAAACATGCTCGAATGGCCAGTCCAGCCTTGTGGCCACGACCCAAGGAAGGCGTGTTGTATACCGTAGCAGGCGGTGACGAGAGTGCTGAGTTTTTGCGACACAACCGTTTGATCCATCAAACCTGGGGTCCCAAAACTGTGCCGGTATGTGAGGACTTGGCCGGCTTGAATCACTTCAGCATCGTGACGGACCTCACAAAAAAAGGCACTCGACTGAGTGCCTTGATGAAGCAGCTGCTTCAGGCCTGAGTGTTCAAACACAGGGCCTGAAGACAACAGGCTTTATTCGGGTTCGATTTTGGCGTCACGAACCACTTTGCCCCAACGTGGCGCTTCGGCTTTGATCAAAGCTGCGAATTGCTCGGGGGTACCGCCGCCCATTTCATTGCCTTGGCTCAAGATCTTCTCTTTCACTTCGGGGTCTTGCAGGGCTTTGTTCAATGTGGCGTTGAGCAACTTGACCAAATCGGCAGGCATGCCTTTGGGGCCAACCAAACCTTGCCAGTTTTGCACTTCCACTTCTGCGTAACCCTGCTCCGCCATGGTGGGCAGATCGGGTAACAGGGGAGAGCGGTTTTTGCTGGTAATGGCCAATGCGCGCAGACGGCCGCCTTTGATGGCGGGCATGGCAGAGTACATCTGCTCAAACATCATGTTGACCTGGCCGCCCATCAAATCGGTGGCGCCGGCGGAACCGCTCTTGTAGGGCGCATGAATCATGTCGATGCCAGCGGCGTGTTCGAGCAAGGCACCGCTGAGGTGGTGAGAGCCACCAATGCCACCTGAGGCGTAGCTGAGCTTGCCTGGATTGGCTTTGGCTGCAGCAACGATGTCTTTGACAGATTTGTAGGGTGAGTCGTTGCGCACCATCAAAATCAGGGGGCCTTTTTCGATCAAGCCAATTGGCACGATGTCATTGAAAGGGTCGAAGTTGAGTTTTTTGAACAACGCATGATTCACCGCCAAGGGGGCAAAGTTGCCCATGCCAATGGTGTAGCCATCAGGCTTGCCACGTGCGATGGCCTCTGTACCAATGTTGCCACCCGCACCGGCTTTGTTGTCGATGATGATGGTTTGATTCAAGATGGCGCCCATGGCTTTGGCCACTTGACGTGATCGAGAGTCGGCATTGCCGCCTGCTGCATAAGGACAAATCCATGTGATGGGTTTGCTGGGGTATTTATCTTGGGCCTGGGCCAAGCTTGGAAGCAAAGCAGCACTGCCAGCCGCTTGCAGGAGTTCACGACGTTTCATGAATGACACCTATGGTTGTAAAGAAGATAAGAATCTGGATTGTGCCTTGATTGCGCTGAGATTCAACTAGGTGTTCTCCTCAATGAAATAAGGGGCCTAAGCCCCTTTTGCAATGTGGGATTGGACATCCCCAGGCTTGCACTTACATCAGCAGGTGTTCGCCTGCGTTGTCGCCGCCCAAAATCACGTAGTTCACTTTGCGAATGTCCATGAGCTTGGTGCCGCCTGAATAGCTGATGGAGCTTTGGGTGTCTTGTTCCATCTCGATCAGGGTGTTGGCCAGTTTGCCCTTGATGGGCTCCAAAATGCGCTTGCCTTCCACGTGCTTGTACTCGCCCTTGTTGAAGTCGGAAGCCGAGCCGTAGTACTCTTTGTACAGCTTGCCGTCCACTTCCACGGTGGCGCCAGGCGACTCTTCGTGGCCTGCCAACATGGAGCCGATCATGATCATGGTGGCGCCAAAGCGAATGCTCTTGGCAATGTCGCCGTGCTCACGAATGCCGCCGTCAGCAATGATGGGCTTGGTGGCCACGCGAGCACACCATTTGAGGGCTGACAGCTGCCAACCGCCTGTACCAAAACCTGTTTTGAGTTTGGTGATGCAAACCTTGCCAGGGCCAATGCCCACTTTGGTGGCATCTGCACCCCAGTTTTCCAAATCAATGATGGCTTCGGGCGTGCCCACGTTGCCAGCAATGATGAAAGACTTGGGCAGCTTTTCTTTCAGGGTGTGAATCATCTTTTGCACGCTGTCGGCATGGCCGTGTGCAATGTCGATGGTGATGTACTCGGGCGTGAGACCTTCGGCCACCAATTGATTCACGGTGTCGTAGTCGGGTGCTTTCACGCCTAAAGAAATGGAGGCGAAAAGACCCTTGGCATGCATGTCGCGAACAAATTTGACATTGTCCAAGTCGAAGCGGTGCATGACATAAAAGTAACCGTTTTGCGCCATCCATGCGCAAATCTCTTCGTTCACCACCGTCTTCATGTTGGCCGGTACCACCGGCAGACGGAATTTGCGGCCACCCAGCTCTACGCCTGCGTCGCACTCAGAACGGCTTTCCACGCGGCATTTGCGAGGAAGCAACAAGATATTGTCGTAATCAAAAATTTCCATTTAACCAAGCTCCAAAAGGATCGTTGAAAGAACGAGTGAGCGCTTGGCTTGGCCGGTTTGGTCTGTCCCTTTTTTGAACAAAAAAAACCGGGCGCAAGAATCTTGGGCCCGGTGTCTGATTCTACTCGTTTTGTTTTGCTTTTTGCCAACAAGGCTTCAAGAGTTTCTACAATTGGGGGATGTATGACCAAACGCCCCTGTTGAACAACCTGAACCCCGAGCAATTGCGGGCTGTCACCCTGCCTTCGGAGTCGGCCCTCATTCTGGCGGGGGCCGGTTCAGGCAAAACCCGGGTATTGACCACTCGAATCGCTTGGTTATTGCAGACCTCGCAGGTGGGCTCGGGCGGCATTTTGGCCGTGACCTTTACCAACAAGGCCGCCAAAGAGATGATGCTCCGCTTGCAAGCCATGCTGCCCGTCAACGTTCGGGGCATGTGGATTGGCACATTCCACGGCCTGTGCAATCGGTTTTTGCGGGCCCATTACAAAATGGCCAACTTGCCGCAAACCTTCCAAATTTTGGACACGCAAGACCAGTTGTCGGCCATCAAACGTTTGTGCAAACAGCATGGCGTCGACGATGAACGTTTTCCGCCCAAGCAATTGCAGTGGTTCATTGCAGGCTGCAAAGAGGATGGACTGCGCCCCAAAGATGTGGATGTACGAGACGATGAAACCCGCCGCAAAGTCGAGATCTACCAACTCTACGAAGACCAGTGCCAGCGAGAAGGCGTGGTGGATTTTGGCGAATTGATGCTGCGGTCGTACGAGCTCCTGCGCGACAACGAAGCTATACGCATGCATTATCGTGCGCGCTTCAAACACGTGTTGATTGATGAGTTTCAAGACACTAACAAGTTGCAATACGCCTGGATCAAAATGATTGCAGGCTTGCCCGCAGAGCATGGCAGCGCGGTGCTGGCAGTGGGTGACGATGACCAAAGCATTTACGCTTTCCGCGGTGCGCGTGTGGGCAACATGGCCGACTTTGTGCGTGAATTTGGTGTGCAGCATCAAATCAAGCTGGAACAAAACTATCGCAGCTACAGCAATATTTTGGATTCAGCCAATGCGCTCATTGGCAACAACAAAAATCGCTTGGGCAAAAACTTGCGCACCGATCAAGGCGCCGGCGAGCCAGTGCGGGTGTACGAGTCCACCAGCGACTTTGCAGAAGCGCAGTGGTTGGTCGATGAGATCAGACAACTGGTCAAAGGCGATGGCTTTACGCGCAAAGAAGTGGCGGTTTTGTATCGCAGCAATGCCCAAAGCCGCGTGATGGAAACGGCCTTGTTCAATGCGGGTGTGCCCTACAAAGTTTATGGCGGTCTGCGCTTCTTTGAACGTGCCGAAATCAAACATGCTTTGGCCTACTTGCGCATTTTGGAGAACCCCAACGACGACACCAGTTTCTTGCGCATCGTGAATTTTCCGCCGCGCGGCATTGGCGCGCGCAGTGTGGAGCAATTGCAAGATGCGGCCAAAGGCTTGGGCTGCTCCCTGCACGACGCGGTCAGTACCACTGCAGGCAAAGCTGGTGCCAAGTTGGCCAGTTTTGTGGCCATGATCGATGTGATGCGGGAGCAAACGCCTGGCATGACATTGCGAGAGATCATTGAATTGGTGTTGGACAAAACGGGCTTGATTGAGCATTACAAGACAGAAAAAGAAGGTGCCGACCGCGTAGAAAACTTGGAAGAGTTGGTCAATGCGGCAGAGAGTTTTGTGACACAAGAAGGCTTTGGCCGCGATGCCGAAGCCACGGCCCAAGACATGGCGCCCAACGCGGAAGATGGCGAAGTGATGTCACCCTTGGCGGCCTTCTTAACGCATGCAGCCCTGGAAGCCGGTGACAACCAAGCGCAAGCGGGCGAAGATGCCATCCAACTCATGACTGTTCATGCCAGCAAGGGCCTGGAATTTGATGCGGTGTTCATCAGCGGTTTGGAAGAGGGCTTGTTCCCTCATGAAAATTCGATGAACGATTACGACGGTTTGGAGGAAGAGCGAAGGCTGATGTACGTGGCCATTACACGTGCCCGCAAACGCTTGTACCTCAGCCATTCGCAAACGCGCATGCTGCATGGCCAAACGCGTTACAACCTGAAAAGCCGCTTTTTAGACGAACTGCCAGAAGACTGCTTGAAGTGGATCACGCCCAAGAATCCAGGCTTTGCAACGGGTTTGGGAGGGGGCTGGGCTTCGCCTGCCCAGGCCTTCCAGGCTAAACCTGCTTGGGGCCACAGCAGTTTGGGCTCGGCCGAGACTTACAAAAGCCCGCCCGTGCCTGTGCAAAAATCAGAGCCTTCGCATGGCATCAAAGCGAACATGAAAGTGTTTCACACCAAGTTTGGTGAAGGCAAGGTGTTGGCCGTGGAGGGCGCTGGCGCTGATGCGCGGGCCCAAGTGAATTTCCCACGTCATGGGGTCAAGTGGTTGGCCTTGTCGGTGGCCAAGTTGACGCCCGTTGAATGAATTGAATTTTAGGAAGAAGACAACATGAAAATTGAAAAAGACACCGTCGTGACCTTGAAATACAAAGTGTCCGATGCACAAGGTAAATTGTTAGAAGCCGCCGAAGAGCCTATGGCCTATTTGCATGGCGGCTACGAAAACACCTTGCCCAAAATTGAAGAAGCTTTGGATGGCCAAGAAAAGGGTTACCAAACCACCTTGGTTTTGTCGGCGGCCGATTCATTTGGTGAGCGCGACGAAAGCCTGCTGCAAACCATGCCCAAAAAAGATTTTCCACCTGGCGTGAAAGTGGGCGGTCAATTGCGCGGGCGCACGCCTGATGGCCGTGAAGCCATTTTCAATGTCGTCAAAATCAAAGGCGATACGGTCATGCTCGATGGCAATCACCCATGGGCTGGCCAAACTCTGCGATTCCAATTGAACGTGATTGACGTGCGCGCGGCCATTCAAGAAGAGATTGAACACCGTCACGTCCATGGTGCGCATGGACACCACCATTGATTGAATGCTTCGCATTAAAAAAGCCTGCTGTTGCAGGCTTTTTTTAGGCTTGTGTTTCGCTGCCGGGGGATGGCAGATCAAAGCAATCTTTGACACTGAAGTAGACCGATGTGAAAAACATGGCGGCCATGAGCAAAGCGCCAGGCATTAAGACAGCGCCCGATAGATCGTTGCCCCCTAAGGCACTGCTCACCATCAAGATGACGGTTGCACCTGCCACGAAAACCACAATCCATGCCAACAGGTAAACGGCAAATGCACCCAAGTTGCGCCAGCAGGCAACAGCACTGAAGAACATGCTTTTAACCGGCGGAACGCCGTGCCAATGCACCAGGGCAGGGGCGTGCCAAAACATCATGGACAAAGGGATGTAGAGCACGGTGGCCAACCACATGGCCATTTGAAAATCAGAAGCATTGACAACTTCGGGTGTGATGGGTGAATTGGCCAAATAGACCTTGGCAAAACCACCGCCATCGACCATGGCCGAAATGAGCATGACCGCTAAAAAACTTGCTGCATAAAGCAGCCCCAAAATGAGCATGGCCTTGAGTCGTTGTTGACCTGCGCGAAAGGCAATCATGAGCACCATGGGCATGGGGAATTTGCCAGAAGCCGCTTGCTCGGTGGCCACCATCAGACCCAATGTGGCAGCTGGCAGGATGACCAAGGCCAGGGCAGCGCCAATGACCGGGATCATGGACAGCACAGAGACCCAAGCCATGAACAAAAAGAACAAGCCCGTGAAGGCCAAGGGCTGACGCCAAAAAGTGCGAATGCCTTGTTGAACCCAAGCCAAGCCTTGTTTGGCTGGAACGATGTGAAGCTTCATGCCCAGAGCTTAAGCGGTGATGCCAAACGGGCACGCAATACCCGTTCGAAATGGGTGGGATCATGCGGTTTGAGCATGGCGGCATCGCGGGGCAAATGGAAATCCCAGAGGCGAGAAATCCAGAAACGCAGAGCACCCGCGCGGAGCATGGCGGGAAGCAACTGTCGCTCTGCGGCCCGCAAAGGGCGCACCGCTTGGTAGGCATTCAACATGGCTTGTGCGCGCTCGGCATGATGCTCACCGGTGGGCAAGTCGATGCACCAATCGTTCAGGCAAACCGACAAATCAAACAGCCAAGTGTCTACGCCCGCAAAATAGAAATCAAAAAAGCCGGTGAGCTTCTCGCCGTCAAACATCACGTTGTCGCGAAACAGATCGGCGTGCACAGGGCCTTTGGGCAAAGCTTGGTAGGCTGCGCTCTGGGCGATGTGATTTTGGTAGGCCAGCTCGCTTTGCAACAAGCCAGCTTGAGCCTTGTCCAAATACGGCAAGACCACTGGCACCGTTTCATTCCACCAAGTCAAACCTCGCAGGTTGGGTTGGCTGCGGTTGTAATCTTCGCCTGCCAAGTGCATGCGGGCCAGCATGTCGCCGACGGCAGCGCAATGAATGGCTTCGGGCGCCAACTGACTTTTGCCTTCCAAGCGATTGACCACTGCGGCGGGTTTGTCGCAAACGGTATGCAAAATGTCGCCATCGCTGTTGGCTGCAGGATTGGGCACAGGGATGCCTTTTTCGGCCAGGTGTTTCATCAGAAACAAATAGAAGGGCAGCTGCTCGTGGTTCAGGCGCTCGAAAAGCGTGAGCACGTAGTCACCGAGGTCGGTGGTGGCGAAGTAATTGGTGTTTTCAATGCCACCCTCAATGCCTCTTAACTCGGTCAGTGTGCCAAGTCCCAGTTGGGACATGAGCTCGGCGGCTTGTTCTTCAGTAACGGGCGTAAAAACAGCCATGGCTTATGGGTGGGTCAAAAGGGTGAAACAGGGGCCCGAAGGCATTGCGAAACGCATGCTCAGATTGTAGGGGCTGTTGACCCCAAATTTGACCCCAAAGGCCTCGGCAAAACCCACCGAGGACAGGCACAATTGGGGCATGAGCGACAAGAAAACCCTGCTGTTGGTCGATGGCTCCAGCTATCTGTACCGTGCCTTCCATGCCATGCCCGATTTGCGTGCAGTTCCTGGCGACCCTGCCAGTCCTGCCACCGGCGCCATTCGCGGCATGATCAACATGATGGAGCGTTTGCGCAAAGACATCCCTGCCGAGTATGCGGTGTGTGTGTTCGATGCCAAGGGCCCCACCTTTCGCGACGAGATTTACCCCGAGTACAAGCAAAACCGCAGCCCCATGCCAGACGATTTGCGCTCGCAAATTGAACCCATCCATGAATTGGTTCGCTTGATGGGTTGGAAAGTGCTGGATGTACCGGGCGTTGAAGCCGATGACGTGATTGGTACTTTGGCCGCTGTAGGTGCTTCACACGGCATCGAAGTGATTGTGTCCAGCGGTGACAAAGACTTGGCCCAGTTGGTCAACGAGCACATCACCATCATCGACACCATGAACGGCAAGCGCCGAGACCTGGCTGGGGTGCAAGAAGAGTTTGGTGTCCCTGCTAGCCTCATGCTGGACTATCAAATTTTGGTAGGAGACACCGTGGACAACGTGCCGGGTGTGCAAAAGGTGGGTCCTAAAACAGCCGCCAAATTGTTGCTGGAATACGGTTCGCTCGACAACTTGATGGCGCATGCCGATGAAGTGAAGGGTGTGGTGGGTGAGAACCTGCGCAAGGCCGTCGATTGGTTGCCGACCGGTCGTCAGCTTTTGAAAATTCGCACCGATTGCGATTTGAACGGCTATGTGCCCGAGTTGCCATCGCTGGAAACCATTCGTTTGGGGGAGCCCAACGAAGCGGATTTGTTGGCTTTCTATGAAAAGTATGGATTCAAAGGTTTGGTTAGAAGCCGGGGTGCAGGCGCACCTGAATCCTCCGGTGCAAGCAAGCCAATCAAGGCTGCATTTGTGCCACAGGATGATTTGTTCGCAGAGCCCGAGCCAGTGGTGACAGTGACGGGTGAAAAACAATACGAAACTATTTTGACTTGGGACCAATTCAACGCATGGCTACCGAAGTTAGAGGCGGCAGAGGTGGTGGCCATTGACACGGAAACCACGTCCCTAGATGCCATGCGTGCAGACTTGGTGGGCATCAGTTGGAGCGTGAAGCCTGGCGAAGCTGCGTACTTGCCCTTGCGCCATGACGGCCCAGATGCACCCGTGCAATTGCCTCTGAACGACGTACTGGCCAAGCTCAAGCCCTGGCTAGAAAATCCCCTCAAACTCAAGGTGGGTCAGCACATCAAATACGACCGCCATGTGTTTGCCAACGTGGGCATTGAAGTGCATGGCTATGCCCATGACACCATGTTGCAAAGTTATGTGCTTGAAGTGCACAAGCCTCACAGCTTGACCAGTTTGGCGTTGCGACATGTTGGCAGAACGGGCATCACTTACGAAGATTTGTGCGGCAAAGGCGCGCACCAAATTTCATTTGCACAAGTCGATGTGGAAAAAGCTTCTGAGTATTCTTGTGAAGATTCAGACCAGTGTTTGGATGTGCATGGTGTGCTTTGGCCGCGTATTCAAGCCGATGCCAAATTACGCGCCATCTACGACATTGAAATTGCCACCAGCGAAGCTTTGTTTCGCATTGAACGCAATGGCGTGTTGATTGATGGCCCCACGCTGGCTGCGCAAAGCCAAGCTTTGGGCCAGCGCATTCTGCAACTCGAAACAGAGGCGTACGAAATTGCAGGGCAACCCTTCAACTTGAGCAGCCCTAAGCAGTTGGGTGAAATCTTTTTTGACAAGCTGGGTTTGCCAGTGATCAAAAAAACGGCCACTGGTGCCCGCAGCACCGATGAAGAAGTGCTGGAGAAATTGGCCGAGGACTATCCCTTGCCTGCACGCATCTTGGAACACCGCAGCCTGTCCAAACTCAAAGGCACTTACACCGACAAGCTGGCGCAGATGGCCTTACCTAGAACGGGCAGGGTCCACACGCACTATGCGCAAGCCGTTGCGGTCACAGGACGTTTGTCTAGCAACGATCCCAACTTGCAAAACATTCCCATTCGCACAGCCGAAGGCCGCAAAGTGCGCGAAGCATTTGTGGCACCCGCCGGCAGCTTGATCGCCAGTGCCGATTACTCGCAAATTGAATTGCGCATCATGGCGCACCTCAGTGGCGATGAAGCCTTGCTGAGAGCGTTTCATCAAGGCTTGGACGTGCACAAAGCCACTGCAGCAGAAGTGTTCGGTTTAACGCCCGACCAAGTATCGAGCGAGCAACGCCGCTATGCCAAAACCATCAACTTCGGATTGATTTACGGCATGAGTGCATTTGGCTTGGCCAAGGCGCTGGGCATCGACAATGGGGCTGCCAAAAATTACATCGAACGTTACTTCCAGCGCTTTGCAGGCGTAAAGCGCTACATGGACGAGACGCGCGAGCAGGCCAAATCCCAAGGCTACGTTGAAACGGTGTTTGGCCGTCGCTTGTATTTGCCTGAAATCAATTCGCCCAACGGTCCAAGGCGTGCGGGTGCCGAGCGCGCAGCCATCAATGCGCCCATGCAAGGCACGGCCGCTGACTTGATCAAGCTATCGATGATCGCTGTACAAGAGGGCATAGACCGTGAGCAACGCAAAACCAAAGTGATCATGCAAGTGCACGATGAATTGGTGTTTGAAGTGCCAGAGGACGAGGTGGAATGGCTCAAAGTGGCCGTGCCGAAATGGATGGCGGATGTAGCCGTTCTCAAGGTGCCATTGCTCGCTGAAGTGGGTGTGGGCCTGAATTGGGATCAAGCGCACTGATGAAAAGCTGCATTCAAAAATTTCTGCAAGCTTTGGGAGATGCTGATCGGCAGGTGCTGCAGCAATGTCTGCAGCAGGCCAAACAGCCCTTGCCAGAGGATGCCATGCCTTGGTATTTGGGCAGCGCACATTCTCCTGCGGGTTATCTCACACCGGCCCATGCCAAAGTGATTCTGTCCATTCGCAAAGACTGGACAAGTGTGCCGCATGGCTTGGTGTGGGATACGCCAGAGCATACGCATGCTACTCGAAGCGCAGCTTTGCAAAGTTTGGCGATTGAGTTGCGTGACCTCGGACATGTTACCGGCTGGCGCAATGAAAAATTCAGTTTCTGGCCCGATTCAGAAATCATGTTCAATGGCCAATGTATCGAGCCAACAAATGCACACCAAGCTGCATTCGAAATGGAGCGCGCAGCCTATCGGTTCTTTGGTTTGCGCAGCCATGCGGTGCATGTCAATGGATTCACCGAAGACGGTTTTGTGTGGTGTGGTCGGCGCTCTCTCACCAAACCAACGGATCCCGGCATGCTTGACAACATTGCGGCAGGCGGTTTGCCCGTGGGCGAGTCCTTGCAGCTGTGCTGTGTTCGAGAAATGGCAGAAGAGGCTGGTTTGTCGGAGGCGCTAGCCTCGACGGCTGTTGCCAATGGCCAGGTGACCACCTGCCGCTCGGTGGCCAGGGGTTGGCATCACGAAACATTGTGGGTCTACAACTTGGTGGTGCCTGCCGATGTTCAGCCGGTTAACCAAGATGGTGAAGTGGCGGAGTTCAATTTACTGGCACCGCAGCAAGTGGTTCAGGCCATCGCTTCCAAAAGCATGACCGTCGATGCGTCTTGCGTGATTGCGCATGCGGTGTTGCACGCAATTGCGCATGCTTGAGCGTCAACGCAAATTTTCTTAAAGCTAAAGTCATGGACATCAGCCTCTATTCCGTGGCCGTGATTTTTGCAGGCTATTTTGTTCTGGGCACGGCTGGCTTCGGTTCAGCATTGATCATTGTGCCTTTGTTGGCATGGCATTGGCCGCTGGCATTTGTGGTGCCCTTGGTATTGTTGATCGATGTGCCTGCAGCGGTTTTGCACACGGGTCTGAATTTCAAGCAGGTGATGTGGCGTGAGTTGCCGCCTTTGCTGCCTTCGGTGGTGGTCGGTGCCTTGGCGGGCATTGGGTTAATTCGCTGGACTCAGGGTGAGTGGCTTTTGTTGATCTTGGGCGGCTATGTCATCTTTATCGGTTGGAAAGGCTTGAGCGGCGCGGCAACAGCTGTTCGCGTGAGTTCATCTGGCTTGCACTTTGCAGGATTTGCCATGGGTTTGGTGGAAACCATGTTTGGAACGGCAGGGCCTGTGGTCATGTCGTGGTTGTCGCAGCGCGTGGCCGATCCGTTTCTAATCCGCGCGACCATGCCCATGACCATCATTGGTTTGTCCTCCATCGCGCTTGGCATGGTAGGCGCAACAGGCGGCTTGGCGGAGGTATCGCTCTGGACAGTGTTGGCAAGTTTGATGCCGTTTGCATTGTTGGGTGTTGGACTTGGACATTGGGTTTCTAAGCGAATTTCTGCGGCTGTGCTTCGACCCTTTATTTATGGCTTCTTGTGCTTGAGTGGCTTTGTGCTGTGCGCCAGGGCTTTGCGAGGGTTATATTCATGACTTGTGAATTGAGAAAATCAAATGATCCCCATTCATGTTGAATCAGCTTGGAAAGGTACTTCCGATTGCCGTTCATGCGGCATTCGCGATCTGGTTTTGTTTGCCGATTTGAATGAGGATGATTTTGGGCTCATTCACGCGCCCATTGATGACATGGCCTATCCGGTTGGAGGGCTGCTTTATTCAGAAGGCGACAAAGCCTTGGGCGTGTTCACGCTGCGCCAAGGCATGGTCAAGTTGGTTCGCTCCACAGCCGATGGCAGAGAGCGCATCATTCGCGTGTTGCGTGCGGGTGATGTGGTGGGCATTGAGGCATTGGCCACGGGGCAATACGATTCAGAGGCCGTGGCACTCAATGATGTCAAAGTCTGTCGAATTCCGTTGGGCGTGATGCACAAACTTAGCACGCAGTCACCCAGACTTCACAACCGATTGATGCAGAAATGGCAGCAAGCGTTAAAAGGGGCAGACGATTGGTTGGCCGATTTGAACTTTGGAACTGCGCGCCAAAGGGTTTCAAAATTCATTCTGAAAATGCGCCATGATGATTTGCCAAACCAAAGCAGCATGTTCTCTCGTGAAGACATGGGCGCCATGATGGACCTCAAATTAGAAACCGTCAGCCGTGAAGTGAGTGGTCTTGTTCGCGAGCAAGTGATAGAACCATTGGACAAATCGGGACGGCTGTATCGCATCCAAAACGAACAAGCACTTCAAACTGCCTGATTGCAAAAGTGATCAGGATTTGGGGGGTGTTCCTGACAAAAACAGCCTTAGAAAAAATACCGCCATGCCCATCATAAACACGATGCCGATGAAGCTCATCAGGCCGTAGTCTGTGAAAAACAAGTCGTGTAACAATTTCATTTTTTTCTCCTTCAGAGTGTTTTGAAATAGCAATGTCAATGTGTCCATCTTGCTAGGACGGTCATCAGTCCTCTTTGATCTGCGTTAAGTTTTGTAGACATTTAATTCGCAAAAATGCTGGACACGCAAATACCTAAGGGGGTATATTTGAAAGCACTTGAATTGATTAAAGCGAAGTGAAAAATGAAAACACCTCACGACTTGGTATTGGCCGCAAAACAAACGGTTCTTGAAATTCCAATTGACAAAGCGCCTGCTGTGATTGCTCAAAATGACGTGTTAATTGACGTTCGTGAGGCTGAGGAGTTTCAGTCTGGTCATCTACCTGGTGCTATTCACATGTCACGCGGCATGTTGGAGTTCAAGCTTGCAGCCAATCCGCAATATCAATCGCGCGATCTCAAAATCACTCTGTATTGCAAAACCAGTGGCAGGGCTGCACTGTGTGCTCAGTCATTGAAAGAAATGGGCTATTCACATGTGAGTTCTATCGCAGGTGGTTTTGATGCATGGCAAGCAGCAGGCTTTCATGTTGAAAAACCAGTTGCCCCATCCTTTGACTAAGACTTGATAGAAAGACTGATCTCATGAGTACCTTTGAGCATGCTGAGCTGATTCAAAACATCAATGCAAGCCTCACACCTTTTCGTCAATCTCAGCCCGATGTCATGCAAGGTTTTGGGCAATTGGCACGCAGCGCCATGGCGGAAGGTGAAGTCAGTACCAAGCACAAGGAATTGATTGCTTTGGCCATTGGTATCACGCAGCATTGCTCTGGCTGCATCGGCTTTCATGTGAAAGCACTATTGAAGTTGGGTTGTACACGCCAAGAGCTTGAAGAGATGCTGGCCGTGTGCGTCTACATGGGCGGTGGCCCTGCATTGATGTACGCTGCAGAAGCGCTCAAAGCTTGGGAAACCTTTTCTGCTTAAACCTATGGGTTAGGTTTTTGCCCGATGTAGCCCACCAGTGCCGACATACCACTGTGCCCCGGACCTTCATCGACTTCTTCCAGATAGGTTTTGATGTCCAGGACCTTGTAGCCTTTGAAAGCGCTCAGCAGCAAGTCTTCGTCGTACAGGTTTTCGAGAATGCCAGGCCCACCTGTTTTGTATTGCATCTGGTCTTTGCCATATCCTTGAATGATCAGAGTGCCGCCAGGCTTAAGTGCAGAGTTTAATTTTGTAAATATTTCTGTACGTGCTTCTGGATCGGCAAATTGAAAAAAGATACCTGCAATGGTGTCGTACTGGTTGGCTTGCCAATCAAAACTTTGCCAGTCGCTGCAATGAAAGTTGACCGCTACCTGATGTTTGGCAGCCAATTGCTTAGCTTTTGCAATGGCAATGGGTGAGAAGTCGAATGCATCAACGTCATAACCTTGCGATGCAAGCCAAACGCTGTTACGGCCTTCACCATCGGCAATGCACAAGGCCTTGCCTCTTTGAAGCAAGGGTGTTTTGTCAGCCAAGTATTGATTGGGTTTTTCACCAAAAAGGTAATCGTCCGTGGAGAAGCGTTCATTCCAACGCGCCAATGGGTTAGAAAATTGAGTCATGCCAGGTTGCTCCAATTGCCTATGTTGTGAACTTGGCGGTATCCGTTTTTGAGCAGCAGAAGTTTAGCCATGCCGCTGCGGGTGCCGCTGGCACAGCACACCACCACTGGCTTGTCTTTGGGTATTTCGTTCAATCGGCTGCTTAATTCAGACAGAGGGATGTTGACAGTGCCCGCTGCATTGGCATTGGCAAACTCGCCTACGGAGCGAACATCGACAAGTGTGGCGCCTGCACTCTTCAGAACTGGAAGCTCTGACTTCACTTGTTTGGCGCGCCACCATTTGTAAGTCCACCACAGAATTAAGAGTACAAACGGCCAATACTCTTTGATCAATTGTTGCATCGATTACTTTCTAACTTATTCGCAATCCGTTGTGACTCATTCAATCTGTCAGCAGCCGATATGTGACCATTCTGTTTAGAAAGCTTCTTTTTCAGCTTCTAAATATGCAAGGCTGGTGTACTTGCCAATGTTGTTCTCAAAGCCCTGCATGTCTGTGGCACGTTTTTTCACGCGCGGGTCATTGAGAACCATCTGTTTGGCTTCAGCCTCTGACTTGCCATCTTTGACGGCCTGTAAGCAGGGCTCCCAAATGCCCGCCAAAAACTGGCCATAGGTCTCGAGTAAATTTTTAGCAGGTTGACCATGACCCGGCAGCCATAATTGCTGGCCTGCGTTGTCGCTGAGCGCTTTGAAATACTTGAAGGTGCCAGGGTAAGAGCCGTCATCGATGTTGGCAATGCGGTTGGCCATGGCAATGTCGCCCACGCTGGTGACTTTGTCTTGAACCACTTCAACACACAAGTCGGCGTCGGTGTGGGCGCGGCCATAGTGATGCATGACCAAATCGACGTCGCCAAATTTGAACTTTTGGCCGTGGGTGACCACCTTGTTGGGCGGCACAGCCTTGGTGCCAGCCGAAGACTGATTGGTCCAACGCTCCATCAAAACACGCCAAGTATTGCCTTCGATGCCCTTGATGGTTTCTTGTGTCTTGGCCAAAGCGTAGATGGGCAACTGTGTGCCGTACTCTTCAGCAAAGGCATGATTGCCCAACCAATGGTCGCCATGGAAGTGGCTGTTGAACACGGCTACCACAGGCAAAGGCGTCACTTTTTTGATCATGCGAATGGCCATCTGGCCAATTTGTAAAGAGCTGCCGGAATCCAAAATGATGACGCCCGCAGTGGTGACCACAAAGGTGACGTTGGACATCATGCCGCGATTTTCGGGCGTGGGAAATCCATCGGGTGCAAAGATCATCCACACATGTTTGGACAGTTGGATGGGCGGAATGTCTTTAACAGGTGGGCCCACCAAAAAGTCTTGCACATCAGCTGCAAAAGTTTGCAGCTCTGGCCACATGCCCACCAGCCCCGCGCCGATGGCGGATGCCCCCAAAAAAGTGCGACGTGGTAAGACCGGCGTTGCGTGCTGTTTCGTTTTGAAGTGGGTCATGAGAAGACTCCTGTTAGGCCACGTACCCTGGGTTGGGCAAGCCGCCCGTGATCTTGGGTGCATTCAGTTGACGGGGCTTGATGCGGCCGTTGGGTTGGGTTTTGAGCCATTGCTCCACCACTTCCCACACTTGCTTGTTGCCTTGCGTGCGGGCTTCTTCGGCAACGGGAGCCCATCCAGCCACTTTGTATTTTTTGCCAGACTCAATGAGCTTGCCGTTCAGGCGCATTTCTTCGATGCGCTTGCCCATGCCTGCGGTGGGGTTGCAGTGGTATTGCAAGCCGCCCACACGCACCATGTCGCCACCTTGTTGGTAGTAGGGGTCTGGGTTGAACAGGTTGTCGCAAACGTCTTCAAGCACCGTCTTGATGGTTTCCCCGGTCATTTCAGTGACCGTGGCGTAAGAGTAAGTGGTGGCTGTCATGTCCAACAACCATTCCCTCGTGATGGCTTGGCCAGGCAAAAGAGTGGTGCCCCAACGGAAACCTGGCGAGAAGGCGATTTCGGCACCTTGAACATCCATCAAAGCATCGACCAACAGTTGGTCGCCCGTGCCATTGAAGTTGCCGCGTCGATACAAGAGGCCTTCAGAGATGCCCAGTTTTTCGTTCAGTTTGCTCTCGTAGGGCGCGCGAATTTTGGTAATCAGCGCATCCATCTCTTTGTCGGCGGGCAGCATGTTGGAAAACACTGGCAGCAATTTGTAACGAAAATCGGTGACGCGTTTTTCTTTGACTTCAAAGTCGAGCACGCCCAAGAACTTGCCGTTGGAGCCCGCGTTGGTGACGATGGTTTTGCCGCCTTTGTTGCTGACCAAGGTGGCCACGGGCATGCCGTCGTGTGTGTGGCCGCCCATGATGGCGTCGATGCCACTTACGCGGCTGGCCATCTTGAGGTCAACGTCCATGCCGTTGTGGCTGAGCACTACCACCACCTGCGCACCTTTGCCACGGGCTTCGTTCACCATGGCTTGCATGTTTTCGTCTTGAATGCCAAAGGCCCAATCGGCCACCATGTAGCGTGGGTTGGCAATGGGGGTGTAGGGGAAGGCTTGGCCAATGATGGCGCACTGCACACCATTGATTTCTTTGATGACGTAGGGCTTGAAGACGGGGTCGCCAAAGTCTTGGGTCTTGATGTTTTGCGCCACAAACTCAACTTTGCCGGCAAAATCTTTTTCAACAATTTCTTTCACGCGGTCCATGCCCAGTGTGAATTCCCAGTGGCCCGTCATCACGTCTACGCCCAATAATTTGCAGGCGTCCACCATGTCTTGGCCGTTGGTCCAAAGGCATGTGCCTGAACCTTGCCATGTGTCACCGCCATCGAGCAACAGGGCGCCTGGTCGGCTGGCTTTCATGCGCTTGACCAAGGTGGCCAAGTGTGCAAAGCCACCGACCTTGCCATAGCGTGCTGCCGCTTTTTCGTAGTTCAGATAGGTGAGGGCATGGGCTTCGGAAGTGCCAGGCCGGATGTTGGCAAACTTGAGCAAATGCTCGCCCACCAAGTGGGGCAAGTTGCCCTTCATGCTGCCCAAACCCAGATTGATGCTGGGTTCGCGGAAATAAATGGGCTTGAGCTGTGCGTGGCAATCGGTCATGTGCAAGAAGGACACATTGCCAAACTTGGGAATGTCGTACAAACCATTGGCCGCTGTGGCTGCATCGGCGTTAGCATAGGTGCCCATGCCCAAACCGGCCATGGTGCCTGCGCCCATGACCTGCATAAATTCACGTTTAGAGAGGTTCATACTTCTGTCTTTGCTAATATATATGGGCTTTTAAAACCCGGATCGACCGGGTTTTAAAACGGCTTTATTTGTTGACGGGAGATTGAGGGTCCAGCAGCAATGCCACCAAGTGACGCACTTGATCTTCGGACAAGATGCCGTTGTGACCCGCACGTGGCATGTTGGAGCAAGCGTTGTAGGCTTTGGAATTCCAAATTTTGCCCCAGGTGTATTCCACAATCAGTTTGACATCTGGGCTATCGGGATTGCTGACGCTGCGAATTTTTCCGTAGTTGTAGAGGCTGGGGCCAATGGTGCCGTAGGAAATTTCTTTGGGGTCCATTTTGTGGCAGTTGTAGCAGTTGCCACCACTGACCGTTTTGGCATCATCCGTGAAGGTGAGGCCGCGACCGTTTTGAGCGATTTTTTCGCCTTCTTTCCAATCGCCCAGGAACTTGCCGTTACTGGGCCACTTGATGGTTTTTAAGTTGGCCGCTTCTAGGGCTTGAGCCGTTTTCTCATCCAGAGGTTTGCCGCTGGCATCGGCTTCGCTGCAAGCCTGATTGGTTTCATCGATGTTGGACAAGATGCTGGCTTTGACAATGCCTTGATCGCGGAATGAGGCTTTCATTATCTGCTGTGTGAGCGCCTTCAGGTCAGAGGCACTGGGCACAGATGCGCAACCAACAGCCAGCAACGCTACAGCTGCGAGGGCCAGGCTGGTACGAAGTTTTGAATTCATTTTTTTCATGGCATGGACTCCGATTTAGCGCTTGATGGCGGGGGCAATGGACGCAGAGCCTTGAGAATTCACGCCCAAGTAAACGCCCAAGGCAATGGTGGCATCACTGCCAAAACCAGGGTAGGGGAAGCGCTGCTGACGGTAGCAATCGTTGAGGCGTTGCTGCATGCCCCACATCTGTCCATTCGAGACACGATAGGCCGGCCATGCGGCAAAGCCAATGCCATCACCCGGATTTTTGGTGAGGTTGGGCAGGTCCTGCAGGCGAATGCGTTTGCCATCTTCTGCATGGCAAGAGGCACAGGCGAAGTCATGCGGTCCACCGCGTTGGAAGAACAAGCGCTTACCGACTTCGTAAAAAGTTTTCTCTGACGCATGGGCTTGCGACAGGTTGAATTTCATGCCTTTGGATTCGGCTGCCAACCAAGTGGCCAAGGCCGTGACATTGACTTGTTCGCCTTTGCCAAAGGGCGTCTTGGCAATTTCGGCGGCATTGAAGCCCTGCAAGGTTTCCATGCAGGTGAGCAGCCTCGACTCCATATCTTGCACACGCCCAGTGTCCGCAAAATATTTGGGCAACTCGACAAAGACGCCTTTGTAGACACCGGGGCCTTTGCCTAAATCACATTTTTCAAGCGAGGCATTTTTGGGGCCGCGTTTTTGAGTCCACAAACCTTCGCCTTTGGCTTCGAACAAGTCGGCGGGGTTGCCGTCTTGCAACATGGCGCGGTATTCGTCAATGCCTTGACTGGCGGTTTTTTGAGCCAAGCTGCTGAGACTGAGGGCCATTAAACCTGCAGCCAAAAAGAAGGAGAGTTTTTGCTTCATGTGCGCCTCAATGTGTCAACTTCAAAAACTGAAAAAGGGTGAAGATTGCGCTTCACCCTTGATGTGCAACTTGGTGACTTAGGACACCGTGGCTTCGTCGGTGCGGGTGTCACCCTTGCTGTCTTTCCATGTGACTGCAATTTTGTCACCGGCTTTAGCGCCTTTGACTGCAAATTGCAAAAATGGATTTTTGGATACAGCGGGTCCCCATTCAGCGGCCAAAACGGGTTTGCCGTTGTGTGTCGCAGTAACTTCTTGAATGAACCATGCAGGTACTGTTTTGCCAGCCGCATCTTTGCGCTGACCGGATTCCATTTCGTGACTCATCAGAACACGAACAGTTGCTTTATCACCAGAGGCTTGGGCGCGAATGCGCATTGGATCTGCCATTTTTTTCTCCTGATATATGTAAATGAACTAAGGTGTGAAGGGCTTAACCGCCGCACCCACCCAAAGTGACTTTGACTTCTTTCTTGGCGAACAAAGCCTTGCCGTCAGCCATGATGGCCACAGCGTAGACATCAGATGATTGGCCCATCTTGGCACGTGTAGAGAAATTGGCTTCGACAGCATCGCTTACGTGGAACATGGCCACCAATGCTGCGGGGTTCTTTTCGACCAAGACCAACATTTGCTTGACACCTGGCAATGTGGTGCTGGCACCCAAAGGAACCACAGCGCCATTTTCTGCAATGTCAGGACCTGTGATGGAAACATCTTTGCTTTCAGCAATGGCGCCACCGCCGTAGGCCTTCACTGCGTCTTGAACCGACTTGGCATCGAAGCCGGTTTTGTTAAAGGCTGCGTGAGCAAATTGAGGGAAGCCAGCAGAAGCCAGCAAGCCTGCAACCACCATGCTCTGTTTGATTGTCTCGCGACGAGTTTGCATCTGATTCTCCTTGTGAATAAGTTGATGCTATTGAAATCTGCGTCAAAGTCAATTCAGTTAAACCTGATGAACTTTGACCTTTTTTTTACTTTTGGCTGCCGTTGGCAATCCACTCAGCAATGAGCTTCGCGTCTGCATCGCTTAAGTTTTGTGCAGGCATGGGGATGGCACCCCACACACCTGAACCGCCTGACTTGATTTTGCCTGCAATGTAATCAACTTTGCCTGGATATTTTTTCGCAATGTCGTTAAAGCCTGGACCCACTATTTTCTTGTCGATACCGTGGCATGCCGTACAGACGTTTTTGCTCAACAGGGCCATGACAGCTTTGTTGTCAGCTTTGCCATCTGCCGCTTTGGCGGGTGTGGCTGGCGCTGTACTGGTCGCAGGAGCGCTTGTACTTGTTTTGCCAGTACTGCCTTCTGGCTTGGTGGTGTCGACGCCTTTTTGCTGACCGACCATGCGATTTTGTTCACTCAAGTTGCCATGGGCATTGCGTGCAAAGTCGGGCAAGAAAGAGGCCACTTTGGCTTCGGGTTTGCAATCCTTCATGCAAATCGTGTTTTGCGTATCGGGTTTGCTGGTACCACCAAATTCTTTGCCTGGCCACATGGCGTGTGCGGTGGTCATGCCATTGCGGTTGGGCATCCGTTTTTGCACCTCGGCAATATTTTTGTTTGACAGCACATAGTCATCGGGCACCACGCCAGCCAAGTTCAATAAGAAACCTGTCACTGCGTAGACTTCTTCTGTGGTGAGTGTCTTGGGATTGGTCCAAGGCATGGCACGGTTGATGTAGTCCCACAAGGTTGACACCGTGGCCACCTTCATGATGGTGGTGCGTCCGGGGAAGTCTGTGCGCGTGAGGTTGGCCACACGGCCGGTTTTGATGTCTTCGGCAGTGGTGCCACCAATCAATGGGCTGAAGACCTCATTGGATTCACCAAAAATACCGTGACATTGCGCACATTTGGCTTCCCAAACATCTTGGCCTTTGGCCACAGAACCAGAGCCTACAGGCAAGCCTTTAAAGTCGGGACGAACATCAATGTCCCAAGCTGCCACTTCTTTGGGGGTGGCGTCTCGTCCTACGCCTGGATATTTGGTGCTTTGTGCAAAGGCAGATGCAAAGGACAGGCCGATGGCGATGGCCAGAACAATCTTAGGAAACTTGAACATTTTTCACCTCGCCATTTTCTTGCACCAACCATGACTGAATGGCATTGTTGTGATAAATAGAACGTGTACCGCGAACATCGCGCAGTTGCTTGTACATGGGTTGAACGTACCCAGTTTCGTCTTGTGCGCGGCTTTGGATGATGGCGGGTTTGCCATCCCAGACCCAATCCAAATTGAAGCGGGTGAGCGCTTTTGACAGTACGGGTGTTTCGAGCCTTGCTTGACGCCAATTGCGGCCGCCATCAGTTGACACGTCGACGCGTTTGATCTTGCCTTTACCTGACCAAGCCAAGCCGGTGATGTTGTAAAAACCTTTGTCCAACAAAACTTGACCGCCGGAGGGTGTGGTGACCACGCTCTTGCATTCTTGAATGTTGGTGTATTGACGGTGCAGTCCACTGGGTTGTAAATCGATGTAATGAATGGCTTCGTCTTTGGCTGCGTATGGCTGATCACCCACTTCAACGCGTCGCAGGTATTTGACCCAACTGACACCTTGAACACCCGGCACAACCAAGCGCAAGGGGTAGCCGTTTTCTGGACGCAGCATTTCGCCGTTTTGGCCATAGGCCACCAACACTTCACCTGATGTGATCAGGCTCATGGGAATGGTACGAGTCATGGCTGAGCCGTCGCCGCCTTCGGCCAATACGAACTTGCCATTTTTCAAATCGGCACCCGCCAATTCAAGCAGGGTGATGAGCGGAACGCCTGTGAATTCACTGCAAGACAACATGCCGTGTGTGTATTGCACTGTGGGCACCGCCACATTGCCCCAATCAACCGCCGTATTGGCGCCGCATTCAATGAAGTGAAAACGTGATACGGATGGCAAGCGCATGATTTCGTCCATGGTAAAAACCTTGGGGTTTTTCACCATGCCGTTGATCATGAAGCGATGTTTGGAGGGGTCGATGTCCCACCAGCCTTGATGGTGACGCTCAAAGTGCAGGCCGCTGGGCGTGACGATGCCAAACAAAGATTGCAAGGGTGCAAAAGAAACGGATGCCTGTGTGGTTTGTGTCAAACCAGGGCTTTGGCGTCGTTGCAAATTGGATTCGTACTTGGAGGGTTTGCCGTAACCCTCTGTGGCAACACCCTGGCCAAGTCCAGTGGCGTGTGCGGGCAAATTCAAAATGTTGGGGTCACCACCCTCAGTAGGGATGGGGTTGCCTTGGGCCCAGGCATTGGCGGGCGCTGCAACTGCTGCAACACCTGCCGCTGTTGCTGTAGAGGCTGCTGCAAAAGCACGACGAATGAAGTCACGTCGACCTTGTTTGCCTTCAGCAAAAACCGTTTTGACACCAGCTGGGGTTAAGAAATTTTCAGGGGCTTTTTGGACCCGTCCTGAGGAATTGAATCGCTCTGTCACGTTATCTCCTTGGTCAGCATTGGCAATCACATTGTTGGTTTATATAAGCCAATGCTTATTTATACGGCGTGATTCTCAGCTGTGTGGCTGAACTCAAAATTACAAAAAGTTTGTGTCTGATTGTGATTGACATGCGCACAGAGGAATTGATTTAAATCAATTCCTCTGTGCAACGTAAAAAGTGCTCAATAACGATAGCTTGCCAACAGTTGCCAATTGTTTTGGTTGTGTGAGATGCTGGCGCCAGGTGTTGCCACGGTCACTTTGCCTGCATGCGACATGGCGGCATCTAACTGCCATTGCTTGCTGAGCTGATAGGCTGCACCCAATGTCACGTGGTTTTCCACAATGGCTGGGAACAAGGGGTTGGTCATATCTTTCGGAATGGGGTTGCTGGCCAAATTCAAACCGCCGCGCAATGTCAGAACATCGTTCATGCGATAGGCTGCGCCCAAAGAAACAACTGTTTGATCCGCCCAGTTTTGTGGCATTGCAAAGCTGACGCTGCCACCCATGCCTGCACTGGTGTAGTTCATGGAGAACTGCTTCATCACCTTGGACCATTCAACCCGTTTGACATCTGCTGCCAGGGTCAATGCAGGGCTTGATTTGAAAGCCATGCCGATGGCCAGTGTGGCGGGCATTTGGAAGTTCAAGACCTTGAGTTGCCCCACATCGGCAAAGCCGCCTGGTGCGCTCATGCTTGCGCCTTTGGCAGAAGTTTTCATGTCGCCTTGAGCCGTTTTAAGGTGGTAACTTGCACCCACAGTCAAGTCAGGCGTTGCTTGGTATGTCATGCCCAATTTGCCAGTCCAGCCCGTTGCCTTTGCTGCGCCGCTGAAATCGCTGTTGTTTGAAAAATCAATCCGTGCCCAAGGTGACTGTGCAAGTTGGGGCAAAGCCATGCCTAGATTGCCAGAGGGCATGCCATTGACCATGCCACCCAGTTGTGCACCTGTGGCCGCCATTTTCATGTCCAGATTGGACCAAGCAAAATCCAGTGTCGCACCCACATTCAACTTGTCGTTGACTTGCATGGCAACAGGAAACAGCACACGTCCCACGCTGAGTTCCGAGCGAACATCAGCGCCAGAGCCCATGGCCAAGGCAGAGTTTGCGGCGTATTCTGTGCCCATGCCGCCTTGACCAAACATGCCAACGCCATAGCTTAGGGTACCCGCTTTGCGAACCCAGCCAAAGGCGGGCATGACATAAGAAGTTCCGCCAGAGTTGGCCGTGGGAAAGCCGGGAATGGCTGTGCTCACTTTGGGGCCTAAAACACCTACGGCCAAATCGAAGCGGGTGCCATCAGGACCCATTTGCAAGGTGGCTGGGTTGTTCATCATGGCAGCAGTACCATTTTCAATGGCAGTTGCTGCGCCGCCCATGGCCAGCGCCACAGGGCCATAGCCTTCCAAAATCATGCCGTTGGTGGCCCAAGCAGACGAGCCCGTCATCAAGATGGCGGCAGCAATGGCAGTGGTTTGTTTTTTAAATTGAATGTGCATGTTGTCTCCTCCTGAATATTAAATTTCGCCTTTAGAGGCACGTTCCATCATTTCCCAGATGGTGTCTCTGACGGCATTGGCTTCTTCTTTCAAGGGGGAGGGCAATTTGCGGCCCATCTTGACCATCATGTCCATGTTGAGGGTGTAGAGCCACAGGCCATCTTCTTTTTCAACCACGGTGACGCGGCAGGGCAGGTAGGCCGCCATGTGGGGGCTGAAGTCCACCATGCGGCGGGCAGTTGTGGGGGTGCAGAAAGAATAGACGGTGAGTAACTTCTGCTTTTGGCCTGTTCGTGCTTCAAGTTCTTTTGACAAGGGCAAGGTGCCGACGTCTTTCATGTTGCGCTCAGTGGCGACCTGCTTCAGGATTTGTTCGATGTCGTTGGGGGTCACGCCCTTGGCAACTTTGCGTTCCCAGGTTGTTGCAATGGCAATGTCGCCATTGCCTTCAACCCAACGATCCCACATGCGGCTGGCTTCAGCGCCTGCGCCACTTTCAAGTTTTGCCATGGTACTGATCGTGCCGCAGCCCGTCAGCATCAGGGTTGCTGTTAGTGCCGTCGCCAAAGTGGCTGACTTTAATCCAAAGCGCATGGGGGTTCTCCTGTTTGATCACATCGAACTGTCAAGATTTGCGTGTATTCGCAAATCTTCAGTGATGCAGCGATCATCTTGGAAAATAACCCAGGGGGGTATTGGAATATACCCTAGGGGGTAAGGTAAGCCAGGCGTCAGCCTTTATTTGAATTTGTAATGATCACGGTTCAGTACAGCGGCAACTGCGGTGACTTCTTCGGGGAAAAATCCCAAGTTGAGTTCGGTGTTGCACTGCTCCACCATGCCCCTTAAAAATCCTGGAGTGTTGATTCGGCCTTGTGGCTTGTAGATGGCGCTGCCATTACCGCCTACACGTTTTTGATGGCAGCTGTCGCAGTTGTTCTGGGCGATGAGCTGTGCACCCAATTTCAAGTCGGCATCTTTGAAGAGGACAGGCTGAGCCATGGCAACGTTGCTCAACAGAAATGCGGCCAATGCGAATGTTTGAAGTTTCATGTCAATCTTTGCTTGTGAAATAGATAACCCGTGACTAATTTAACGGATGATGGCTGAGGCATAAGCTGTCAGATGGCCACACTTTGCTAGGTGCTTTCCCTCGTGCAAAGAAGAATTCTTTGTTTGAAGCCTGGGGTTTAGCTGCGCAAGGATTTTCTGGCCAATGCGATGCGTTCATCCAAATAGGCACCATAAAAGTCTGGCAAGTAACCACCTTCCATGCGCTCAACCAACTCTTGTCCTTTTGGACCTAGGAAGATCAGGGTAGGGGCAATGCTGACACGCCATTGCTTGACACATTGGTCATGCGTTTGCATTTGACCGTTGAAGCCTTTGACTGGAAGCTCACTTCTCATGTCCACTTGAACAATGGGAAATCCTTGTTTTTGCATGGGGCTGAGGTGGCTTTCTCTGGCCATTTTGCAAAACGGGCAACCCGCTAAGCTGACCATCACGATCAAGGGCTCTTTGGCTTTCAGGGCCTTTTCAAGTTCATCCGGCAGGGACGTGGCAGCAGGCAGTATGGCCGGTGCAGCTTGGCTTAGGAGGGGAAGGCCAACAAGGGCGCCGGTCAGGCTCAAACCAAGGCGTGACACATACGTTCTGCGTGTCATCAGGTCTTGAGTAACGGCGTTGAGTTGGGACATGGGCAATGAGCGTGAAAAAAAGGGACAATCGGTGGTTTTTCGCTGCAGGAAGCGGAACCAGGTGTCACTTGTGTTGGAGAGTGCGTCTTTAGATATATCAGTAAGTGATGAATTATTGGGGAACTTTGTGAATCTCGCAAGTCTTTTGGAAACCTACGGTGATCATTGGATCTTGGCCATGGGTGGCGCTGTAATTGGACTGTTGTTTGGCTTCAGTGCACAACGCTCTAAATTCTGCGCTAGGGCTGCAGTTATTGAATGCTGTGAGGGGCAGTGGCGGCAAAAATTTGCAGGATGGCTGTTGGCATTTGCTGTGGCCATGCTGATGGTTCAATTGGCCATCACATTGGGTTTATTGAAACCTGAAAGTTCCAGACACTTGGGTTCACAAGGCAGCATCTCTGGCGCGGTGTTGGGCGGCCTCATGTTTGGCATGGGCATGATCATGACGCGCGGTTGTGCAAGCCGGTTGATCATTCTTTCGGGCAACGGCAATTTACGTGCGTTGCTTTCAGGATTGGTGTTTGCAGTAACTGTCCAAGCCACCATCTCTGGGGCCTTGGCACCAGCTCGCCAATTCATGGCGTCTTGGTGGACGGTTGATGGGGGACCCCAGCGCAATATGCTCAATGCATTGGGCACAAACTCTTGGATGGGGTTGGCCATTGGCTTGCTCTTTTTGGGCACCGCCATTTGGCGTTTCCGTGTTTCGGGCGGGACCAAACCCTTGGTATGGGGTAACGTATTTGTTGGCGTGGCCATTGCACTGGGTTGGTTTTTCACGCAATGGATTGCCAGTGCGTCTTTTGAACCGATTCCGCTTCAAAGTCTTTCCTTCAGCAGCGCTTCAGCCGAGTGGTTAACCCGTGTGCTTTACACAGACACAGCCCCACGATTTGGCTTTGACGCAGGCCTGTTGCCCAGTGTTTTTGTGGGCTCTTTCATTGCTGCTTTCTTGTTTGGCGAGTTCAAATTTGAAGGCTTTCAAACCGAAAACAAATTGGGTCACTACCTCACGGGTGCTGTGTTGATGGGCTTTGGCGCTGTGTTGGCCGGCGGGTGTACGGTGGGTGCAGGTATGTCAGGTGGCGTGGTGTTTTCAAACACGGCATGGTTGACACTGCTGTCCATCATGGCGGGTGCCGCCTTGACCTATCGCTTTCTCAAGTCGATTGGTGCACCGACATAAACACGCCCTGCAAAGTCAGTTGGGCCATTGACGCATGTCAATTCAAACTGGCAACTTGTTGATAGCATCTTGATCAGTCCATGCTGATTTGAAGAGGGTTGCCCGTGAGCTTTGCACTGAATGAAGTGATTGAAATTTATGGCGAAGGTACCGTCCTAGCCATCGGCGGCGCCGTCATCGGTATGCTCTTCGGATTCTTTGCACAACGGTCCAAGTTTTGTTTGCGCGCTGCCGTCATTGATTTTTGGCATGGGCATTTCAAAGACAAACTGTCCATTTGGTTGCTGGCATTTTCTGCTGCCGTCATCGGCACACAAGCTTTGGTGTTGTGGGGTGGCTTGGACAGCAGTGGTGCGCGTCAAATTGCAGCGCGTGGCAGTTTGTCGGGTGCCATGGTGGGGGGCTTGATGTTTGGCGTGGGCATGATCTTGACAAGGGGTTGTGCCAGTCGCTTGCTCATTTTGTCGGCCAATGGCAATTTACGCGCCTTACTCTCTGGATTGATTTTTGCCGTGGTTGCGCAGTCGAGTTTGTCGGGGGCACTCATGCCCGCAAGGCTAGCCATCAGTGAATGGTCAACCTTGGACGGCGGACCAGGCCGTGACCTGTTGGCCATGGCAGGCGTAGGTCATGCCACTGGCTTGGCCATTGGCGTTTTGTGTTTGGTCATGGCCATATATTTTGTCAGCCGCAGCACCAGCAAGCCTGTGATGTTATGGGTGGGCGGCATTGGCACAGGTTTGTCAGTGGCTGCTGCATGGGGCTTCACGCAATGGGTGGCCAAAAATTCATTTGAACCGATTCAAATTCAAGGACTGACCTTCAGTGGCCCCTCCGCTGAATGGTTGATGCGGGTGTTGCAATCGCCTGCGCCCAAAATTGGCTTTGAATTTGGCTTGTTGCCGGGTGTTTTCTTGGGTTCTTTTTTGGGTGCCATGGCAGGCAGCGAATTCAAACTGGAAGGCTTCAAAGATGGTTACAGCATGCGTCGCTACATTGCGGGTGCCGTCTTGATGGGATTTGGGTCGATGTTGGCCGGCGGTTGTGCCATTGGGGCAGGCGTAACAGGCGGTGCCATTTTTGCGCTGACCGCATGGGTCACCTTGGTGGGCATGTGGTTGGGTGCTGGCCTCACCGATCGGTGGTTGGATTCTCCCGCCAACCACCGGCACCCTTAGGCGATTGGCTTATTTGCCGCTGAGGTATTCCGCAACCGCGGCCATTTCAAGTGGCGTCATTTTGGCCACGATGGCGTGCATCACAGCGTTGTCGTTGTTGCGCTCACGCGTGTTGAATTGCTTCAATTGCGTTTCAATGTAAACAGCATATTGACTGGCCAAGCGTGGCAATGTCGCCGTGCCATTGGCTTCAGCGCCGTGACAGCTGGCGCATGCTGGCACACCACTGAACTTGTTGCCATTGTGAAAAACATAGTTGCCAACTGCAGCCAAGCCTGCATCTTTGGGCGCTTCTACGGGCACACTTTGTTTTTCAAAAAACTTGCCAATGGCCAACATTTCATCTGGTGTGAGCTTGGCCACCATGTCGCGCATGGCAGTGCTTTTACGTGCACCGCTTTTAAAGTTAGACAGTTGTTTGGCAATGTATTCAGAGTGTTGTCCCGCCAGTCGAGGAAAGACCTCGCTGGACGAGTCACCCTGTGCACCATGGCACAAAAAGCATGAGCCAGAAATGATTTTTTTGGCGCGTGCTTCGTCAGCTTGTCCCCATGCAATTGAGCAGGCGCCCAACGCCAACCATGCAATGGCCAGCGCTTTTGTCAGTGCAGTCTTCTTCATGCCCAATGCTTACGCCAATGTGTCTGCCCAAATGTTGCGAGCCCAGGCCATGGCATAGCGGCCTTCCAATTCGTTGGCCGCGCTAGACACACCACCGGAACCTGGGACTGCCAACATGGTTTTCTTGTCTGCGTCGTAAGCATGTACGCTGGCCACGTGAACCACATCTTCAGAGCTGACAAAGCTGTAGCAGGTGTTGTTGTAGATGGGCATGTTGTTGGGCGTTTTGCCGCTCAACAAGGCAACCACTGCTGCTGCACAAGTTTTGCCGTGTTGGTTGGCCATGTGGCCTGATTTGGGCATGGCGGGTGCAATTTGAATAGAGTCGCCCAACACGTGAATGTTTTTGGCAGCCTTCGATTCAAAGGTGAGGAAGTCGACTTCGCACCAGCGTTTGTTGGCCGTGGCCAAGCCGGATTTGACTGCAATTTCGCCGGCGCGCATGGGCGGAATCACGTTCAGCACATTGGCTTTGACGTCGTCGTTGAATTCAAATTTCAAAGTATTGGTAGCGGCATCAACATCGATGGCGTTGTGCTTGCCGCGGTACTCCACAATACCTTTGTAACGTTCAGCCCAAGCTTTTTTGAACAACGGGCCTTTGGACGTGACATCTTCGTTGGCATCCAAAATGAGGACCTTGCTTTTAGGCTTGGCTTTGCTGAAGTACTCGGCCACTTGGCAGGCACGCTCGTAAGGGCCAGGCGGGCAGCGGTAGGGTGCCAAGGGAATGGACAAGGCGTAGACACCGCCATCGGGCATGGCTTCCAATTGTTTGCGCAATGCCACCGTTTGAGCGCCTGCTTTCCAAGCGTGCAACACTTTGTCTTGCGCACCCGCTTTGTTCAGGCCAGGGATTGCATCAAACATGAAGTCAACGCCAGGCGACAGAATCAATCGGTCGTAGGGCACTTCAGAGCCACCCGCCAATTTGACGATGCGTTTGTCGGGATCGATTTGTGTAACGTAATCTTTGACCAAATTCACGCCATGACGTTTGACCAAATTGTCGTAAGACGTGGTGATGTCGGCCATGGTTTTGCTGCCACCAATGACCAAGTTGGAAATAGGGCAGGAGATGAAGCTGGCATTGGGTTCAATCAAGGTGACTTGAATGCCGTAGTCAGACCACATGCGGACATATTTGGCAGCGGTGGCACCGCCATAGCCACCGCCCACGACCACCACCTTGGGGCCATTGGCACCGCCCGTGGTTGCGCAGCCACTCATGAGGCCCATGGCGCCCAATGCTGAAGTTGCAGAAGCGCTTTGAATAAATTGACGACGTTTCATGACAACTCCTTATTTTTTCTGTGCTGCAAAGTAGCCAGCAATGGCAACAATTTGCTCGTCGCTGTAACCTTTGGCCAACTGATGCATGATGGTGGCAGGCTTGCGGCCTGCTTTGAAATCCATCATTTTCTTGACGATGTCGTCTTTGTTGGCGCCTGCCAAAGCTTCATTGCCAGACTCGGCACGACCATTGGTGCCATGGCAGTTAGAACAACCAGCTGCCCAGCTGCGAACTTGCATGGGGTCGGGGGCATTGGTTTGCGCCTGAGCGCTGGTGGCAAGGCAAACAAGCGCTGCGCCGAAGTAAAGCCAGTTTTTCATAATTTTTGACATGTTTGAAGAAGTTAAAAATGAACGGTTCAACTGAAGGTTCAAGGACGGATGTACACAAAGCCAGACTTGGATTGCAGGTTGGCAACCTCGGCAACGCCAGAGGGCACAACAGAAGCTTCCATCACCACTTTTTCTTTTGGAATTTTGCGAGTTTCAAGCGTGTTGTTGCAGACATCGAACTTCACGCCTTTGGAGGCCAGGTCGCCAATGGTGCCTGCAAAGGGTTGACCTGACGGTGTCATGGCGCCCTCCAATAAAAAATCAATGCCAGGACCGTGCGTGACCACCGTAATTTTGGCGTTGGGGTCGGCGGCCAAGTGATTGCGAATGTTGCCCATGGCGCGAGCTGCTTGCGCCAAGCCTTCGTTGAGGTGGTAAACCACTTTGGTTTGGGCATGTGCTGCTGCAGCGAAGCACAAAGCCAGAGACAGTCCGCATGTGCGAACCCAAGACAATGTATTCATTAGCCACTCCTAATTTATCTAGATGTTAATCTGGCACGAAGCTGCATGGGCACAGTACTAACCCGACTTCAAACTGACTCGAGACTTTCAGTGGCGATTTGGGTGCAGACCGCGCGGCACAGGTCTACAAAGCCTGGGTTGGCGATGCTGTAATAAATTTGTACGCCATCGCGGCGTTTTTGAAGAATTCCGGCTTGGAACAAGGTACTTAAATGCTGAGACATGTTGGATTGCGTGGTGTCGACTTCTTCTAACAACTCGCTGACATTTTTTTCACCAGCACACAAGCAACTCATGATTCGCAAACGCATGGGTGCCGACATCACGCGAAAGATTTCAGCGGCACGGTTGAAAGTGGCGTCGTCTTTTTCGAGTTTTTCGAATTGAATGTTTTTGATTTTGCTGGTTCGCATGAACCGAAATATAGCTTGAAAACCATCTCTCTGTAGCCCCTTGCGAGCCAACAAAGGGCTAGGACCAGCGAGAGACGGATAGAGTCAGCTTATTTTCCAATTTCCGTCCGAACCCATTTGGCCAAATCTGCAGCCGATCTAGCCCCAGAAATTCTGGCCACTTCCTTGCCCCCTTTGAAAATTGCCAATGTGGGAATGCTGCGAATGTTGTGTTTGGCCCCCACCTCTTGGTGCGCCTCAGTGTCTACTTTGACGAAACGAGCATGTGGCTCCAGCATGGCGCACGCTTTTTCATATTCGGGTGCCATCATGCGACAAGGGCCACACCAAGGTGCCCAGAAGTCGACGACCACAGGGACTTCGCTTTTTGCAATTTGTGCTTCCAAACCCGTGGCTGTGAGGCTGGAGGGGTGCTTGTCAAAAAGCGGCTTGTGACAACTGCCGCAAGACAACTCAGCTTCCAATTGCGCTGTGGCAACACGGTTGGTGCTGTTGCAGTGGGGGCAAACCAAATGTGTTTTCATGTGAGTTCCTTTCAAGGTCGTCTAGGACAAGTAGCGATTGTTTTTTGTATTTCAAGCGCATCATGACCTACGGTATTTGAAATGAATTGATCTAAGTTAAGTCCGAGGCGGATGGAATCCCTCATATTGGCGTTGTGCTTCGTGGACTCACCCGAGAAAATTAGAGGGCTTCAACCATGTCAGAAAAAACCATTACCGTTGAACTTCGTCAACGCTCAAAATACCAATTTGACATTGAATTCAGTGAAGGCATGCCGCAGTTGATGACCGATGAGCCGGCACCCTTGGGTGAAGGCAAGGGGCCAACACCTGTTCATTTACTGGCCGCTGCTGTTGGCAATTGCCTGAGTGATGCTTTGTATTTTGCGCTGGCCAAGTTCAAGCAATCGCCAGAACCCATTCATACGGTGGTGCATGCAGAGGTGGGGCGCAATGCAGAAGGGCGCATGCGTGTTCTGCGCATCGAGGCCAAATTGCATTTGGGCTTGGAGGCACACCAGCTTGAGTACCTGGATCGGGTCTTGTCGCAATTCGAAGATTTTTGTACTGTGACGCAAAGTGTGGGGCAGGGCATTCCCATTCACACGCGTGTTTTGGATTCGAAGGGTGTCATTTTGAAAGGCCCTTGACGTTTCAATCAATCGGCGCAAAATGAATCCATTCGCTTCTAAGGAGAATTGTGATGCTCAAAAATGTCGGCGGAATTGATCGCATCTTGCGAATTGTGGCGGGACTTGCATTGATGGCTTTGGCTGCAACAGGCCAAGTGGGTCCTTGGGGTTGGGTGGGCATTGTGGTGTTGGCCACAGGCTTGTTCAGCTTTTGTGGCGCGTATACCTTGTTTGGATTCAGCACCTGTCCAATGCCCAAAGATCAAACGCCAAATGCTTCACCTTGAGATCGCTTAAAACCACTCAATCTGCGGCCAGCCGCGCTTGGCTGCTTCGGCGCGCAGTTTGACATCGCCTTGTGTAACCGTTGCATGGGTCACGGCGGCTAACAAGGGGAGGTCGTTGATGGAGTCGCTGTAACCCCACGATTCCAATTGTTCCCAAGCAAGGCCTTGTTCTGTGCACCAAGTCTTGAGCCGTGCCACTTTACCTTCGCGCATGTTCAGCACGCCTTGCGTACGCCCTGTGAACAAGCCGTCTTTGACTTCGGCTTCTGTGGCAATCAAATTTTGAATGCCCAAGTGTGTTGCCGTGAGCTCCGTGATGAAACGGTTGGTGGCTGTGGTCATGACCACGCGGTCCCCTTTGGTCTGATGCGCTTTGATTTGCGCTTTGCCGTCCGCGCACAAACGCGGTATCACCCACGCCTGTAAAAATTCTTGGCGCAGGGGTTCCCATTCTTGCGGTGACTTTAGTGTGAGAGTGCCAATGTAGAACTCACAAAATGCCTGCACATCCACGGCACCCGATTTGTAATCGCGCGCCATGGCCTCGTTCTTGGCCGAGAAGATGGCTTTGTCTAGCAATCCTTTGTCAATGAGAAAGTCACACCACAGCTGATCGCTGTCGCCATCCAGCAGTGTGTGGTCTAGATCAAACAGGGCTAGGCGCATGTCAGTTGCTGCGCAGGTGCCAAGCTTTGGGACGCGTGAAAGTAGCCAAGCCTTCGCGGGACAGGGTAAGGCCTACACCCGAGTGACCGTAGCCGCTCCAAGGCAGTCGAGGGCTGACGCGGTCGCAGCAGTTCCAGTAGACGGTGCCCGCGCGAACTTGTGACAGAACAGCGCGTGCGTGTTGTTCGTTGGGGGTGTAGACGCCAGCGGTGAGGCCGTACTGGGTGTCGTTCATGAGTTGAACCGCTTCTGCATCGTCGTTCACTTTTTGGATGCCAATGATGGGGCCAAAGCTTTCGTCTCGCATCAGAGTCATGCTGTGGTTGACGTTGTCAAACACGGTGGCTTCAAACCAATTCCCTTTGCCGCCCATGGGGCCTTTGCTGCGTTGACCGCCCAGCAGGCAACGTGCACCTTTGGCTTTGGCATCTGCAATTTGTGCTTCCAACACTTTAATTTGGGGCGTTCGCGTGAGAGGGCCCAGGTAGGTATCAGCGGCCAAGGGATCGCCCATTTTGAACGTGCGGACGGTGTCGACCAAGGCTTGTACAAACTGATCGTGAATGCTGGCGTGCACATAAATGCGTTCGACCGAACAGCAGCTTTGGCCGGCGTTGTACATGGCGCCATCAGCCAGTGATTGCGCAGCTGCCACGGGGTCTGCATCTGCGCAAACATAGGTGGGATCTTTGCCGCCCAATTCCAATTGCAATTTGGTCATGCGAGGGCCCATCACGTTGGCAATGTGCTGGCCTGTGGCCAAAGAGCCTGTGAAAAACATGCCATCGAGTTTTTGAGCCAGCAAAGAATTGCCTGTGTCTGCCGCGCCAATCAGGGTGGCAAACACGTCTGCAGGAATACCTGCTTCGTGGAGCAAACGGCTCATGGCCAGACCACTCATGGCTGCGAATTCGGAGGGCTTGTACAAAATAGCATTGCCCATGAGCAAGCCTGGCACAAACACGTTACCTCCCACAAACCAGGGATAGTTCCACGCAGAAATGTTGCCAATCAAACCGAGCGGAATGTGTTGAATTTGCTCGCACATACCATCTTGGTTGAAGACAGTTACAGTTTTGAGAATGCCCTCAGCTTCAGCCAAAAAGAAATCAACACGACCTAAGAAGCCATTCAGTTCATTGCGTGAATGACCCAAGGGTTTACCGGTTTCCTGCGTCATGATTTTGGCAAGGTCGTCCAGTTGCGTCTCGACCAATCCACGGAAACGTTGGATGCAGGCCATTCGCTCTGACAAAGGTGTGGCCGCCCAAGCAGCTTGTGCATTGCGCGCTTTTTGCGCTTTGATGGCCACCGCAGCACCGTCGTCAATGGGCAGTTGGGTGATCAGTTCTTCGGTGGCGGGGTTGATGACGTCAAGCAGTTTCATAGGAGTCCAATGGGTTCAATGTCTGTGTTGGCCAATGCGGCTTGCTCAAGCTGTAGGCTTGTGGCGGGCTGCATTCAAAAAATCGGTCAGGATAGGGCTGTCGTCCAAGGTCCCCAATGCAGGTTTGTGAAATTCTGGATGCCACTGAACAGCAGCCACATAAGCTTTGCCTTCATGCCGAATGGCTTCTGGAATGCGGTCGTGCGGACAGTAGGCTTCCACCACAAAGTTGGGCGCCAGATCTTTCACACCTTGGTGGTGAATGCTGTTGACCTTGGCCTTTTGGGTGCCGCCTAGTAGTTTCGATAATTTGCTGTTGGGATCGAAGGCAACTTCGTGCATGTTGAGGTCGTATTGCACGCCGTCACGGTGCATCAAGGCTTCAGGCCTTTGTGTGGCAATGTCTTGGTACAGGGTGCCACCAAACGCCACGTTGATCATTTGCATGCCGCGGCATACACCCAATACAGGTTTACCTGCGGCGACAAAGGCTTCAATCAATTTCTTTTCATAGGCATCACGCACACGGTCGCCCGTCCAGCGCGGGTCCATCACCTCTTCACCGTAACTGCCTGGCCACACATCGCTGCCGCCCATCAGCACGACGCCATCTAACCAGTCGGCGTAATCGGTCATTTGCGCATCACCCACTTGCGTATCGCCTTCAGGCGAAGGAATCATGACCGCCAGATCACCTTGCGACATGACCCAGTGGGCCACTGATTGTTCTATGTATTGAAGCGTCTTGCCTTTGAAAATAGGACGCTCGTTGTCTGGGTGGAAAAAGCAAGCCGAGATGCCAATTTTGAGACGTTTGGTATTGGAGGACATGAACGCGCAAGCCTTCAATTACATGGCAGCCTTGAACAGCTTCTCAAAATCGGCTGCAGTGCAAGGACGTGGGTTGGTTTGATGGCAGATGTCGGCGGTGGCAATTTCAACCAGGCGCGCCATGTGTTCTGGCTTCACGCCATGAGTGGACAAGCTGCCTGTGATGCCGATGGACGCTTTCAATTCTTTGAGCCATGTCACGAAGGCACTGCCGCCGCCTTTGACATTGCAAACATGGGCCAGTTCGTTGAATTTTTCGGGCACGGCTTCGTAGTTCCAAGCCATGACCACATCGATCATGAGCGCATTGGCCAAGCCGTGGTGCATATCGACCACCGCACCCAATGCATGTGCGCAAGAGTGCACCGCCCCCAAATCTTTTTGGAACGCAATGGCGCCCATCATGGACGACATCATCATGTCGCTGCGGGCTTTGAGGTTGCTAGGCTCGTGGACCGCAGTGTGCAGCGCTGCCGCGCCAATGCGAGTGCCTTCTAAAGCGATGCCATCGCACAAGGGGTGGTAGGCAGGTGACAAGTAGCTTTCAATGTTGTGCGTCAGCGCATCCATGCCGGTGGCTGCGGTAATTTTGCCGGGCAAGCCCACGGTCAATTCTGGATCTGCAAAAACCGTTTGTGCCAACAACTTGGGATGGAAGATCACGCGCTTTTGGTGTGTGTCGTCCTCGCTGACCACGCTAGAGCGACCCACTTCTGAGCCAGTGCCAGAGGTGGTGGGCAAGGCCACAAAGTAAGGCAGGGCACCTGAGATGCTGCGCACCTTGGGATGGTCCCATGCGTATTCCAAGATGGGGCCGTCATGGGTGGCCGACAAGCCCACCACTTTGGCCACATCCAATGAGGCACCGCCACCCAAGCCAATCACGCAATCGGCCTTGTGGGCATTGAAAGCCACGCCGCCTGCTGTCACTTGTGAGGCGGTGGGGTTGCCATGCACACCGGCATAAACGGCGACATCTAAGCCAGCCAAGTGGCTGATGAATTCGGCCATGAGGGGCAGGTCTGCCATGGCTTTGTCGGTCACGATGAGAGGGCGCTTGTAGCCTAAATCTTGGAGGTGTTTGCCCACCAACTTGCGGGCGCCCACGCCAAAGTGGATGGGGGTGGGGAAGGAGAATTTATCAATGCTCATGAAGGTGTCCAGTTGGGTCTGAAAAATTAAATGATTTCGAAATAGCGCTTGAGTTCCCAATCGGTCACGCCATCGAGCCATTGGCGCCACTCCCATTCTCGGGTGGCCGCAAAGTGATCCACAAATGTATCGCCTAACCAATCGCGTGCTACTTTGGACTGTTGGAAATTGCGGGTGGTTTCGATCAGTGTGCGGGGTGCACGGGGAATGTTCTCGGCACCACCGTTGGTGCCATGAATGGCCGGCGCGGTGAGCTTCATGCCTTTTTCCACGCCGTCCAAACCGGCAGCAATGACGGCTGCCATGGCCAGGTAAGGGTTGACGTCGGCGCCAGGGCAACGTGTTTCGAGGCGAGTCGATTTGGGCGAGCCAGAAATGACGCGGAAGCTGGCCGTTCGGTTGTCGATGCCCCAAGTGGGCTTCACAGGTGCCCAGAAACCATCCACCAAGCGCTTGTAGCTGTTGATGGTGGGCCAGAACATGGGGGCAAATTCCATCAAGTGCGCAACTTGCCCTGCCAAGTAACTTTCAAACACTTTGCTCATGCCATGACGGCCTTTGGCGTCGGCAAACAAATTCATTTTGCCATCGCTCAGGCTTTGGTGAATGTGGCCGCTGCAGCCCGGAAGTGCGGCGTTCCACTTGGCCATGAAACTGGGCATGATGCCAAAGCGTGCGCCAATTTCTTTGGTGCCTGTTTTGAACAAGATGGCTCGGTCGGCTTGTGTCAGCGCATCGCTGAAGGCAATGGCGGCTTCGTAAACACCTGGGCCTGTTTCGGTGTGCAAGCCTTCAATGGGCACGCCAAATTGAAGCATTTCATCTTGAATGGCGTTGAAAAACTCGCGGTTTTGATTCATGCGCAGCAAAGAGTAACCAAACATGCCGGGTGTCAAAGGAGTAGGGTCGACCCCCTTTTTGTGCTGCCATGAATGCGAGTCTTCTAAGAAGTTGAACCATTCAAATTCCATGCCGCACATGGGGCTCACCCCTAATTTTTCGGCGCGCTTCAGGACTTTCTTCAATGTTTGGCGAGGGCACAGGGGATGGGGTGTGCCATCGCTGTTCACAAACTCGCCAATGAAGAAGGGCACGTTGTTGTCCCAGGGGACATTGCGCGCCGTGTTCAAGTCCAGGCGCGCCAGTGCATCTGGGAAGCCATGTTGCCAGCCCGTGACGGAGGTGTTGTCGTAGCACTGATCGGACGAGTCCCAACCAAACACCACGTCACAAAAGCCAAAGCCACCCGCAGGGTAGGGTTCTGCTGCGCCTTTGAATTTGTCGATGTGCAAGTACTTGCCACGCAAAATGCCGTCGATGTCACTCACAGCCACTTTGACTTTTTGAGCACCGCTTTTTTCAACCGCTTTGAGTGCGGGGTGTACTTTGGAGGTGGCCATGGTTTGTCCTTTACAAATTCAATGCGATAACAAGCATCAAGCGGGTGCGCCGCTGGCAATGCCCAATTCTTTCAATGTGAGTGCCACGGCATGCACGGCTTGTTGCATTTCAATGGGGCCAATGGCGCCAATGCAACCCACACGGAATGTTTCAATTTCAGTCAGCTTGCCAGGGTACAAAATGAAGCCATGCTTTTTGGCAGCTTCGTAGAATTTTCTGAATTCGTAGTTGGCATGCGCGGGCGCATGGAAAGTGACAATGATGGGTGCTTGCACAGAAGGGTCAAGATAAGGTTTGAAGCCCAGTGCTGCCATGCCCTCGATCAAGGTTTGGTAATTGCGCTGATAGCGTTTCAGGCGGGCAGGTTGGCCGCCTTCGTCTTCAAACTGCTGAATGGCTTCCGCCAAAGCGACCATCACATGGGTGGGGGGTGTGAAGCGCCACTGGCCCGTTTTCTCCATGTACACATATTGATCGTGCAAGTCCATGGCCAGCGAGGTGTTGTTGCCTGCGCAGTTGTCCAAAATGGCTTTGCGAATGAACACAAAGCCCATGCCAGGAACGCCTTCCAGGCATTTGCCACTGGCTGCAATGAGGGCATCGAAGCGGGTGCTGCGGGCATCAATTTCAATGGCAGCAAACGAGCTCATGGCATCGACAATCAAGCCCTTGTTGTGCTTTTCGCAAACCTTGGCCACTTCGTGCAAAGGGTTCAAAACACCGGCCCCTGTTTCGCAGTGAATCAAGACCACATGCGTGATGCTGGGATCTTTGACGAGCAAAGCTTCAAGTTCAATGGGAGAGACAGCTTTGTCTTCGGGTGTGGGTACCAATGTGGTTTTGCGCCCCATCATGGTGGAAATTTTGGCCGCACGTTTGCAATAGGCGCCGTTGTCCAACACCAAAATATGACCGCTGGGTGGGACCACTGTGGCCACTGCAGCTTCAACGCTGAAAGTGCCGCTGCCTTGTAAGGGCACCACCACATGAGTCTCTTGCCCCTGAATTACATTCAGCAAACTCTTGCGCACTCGTGCTGTCACGGCAATGAAGTCGCTGTCCCAAGAGCCCCAATCTCGCAGCATGGCCAATTTGGTTCGCAAGGTGGTGGTGAGGGGGCCGGGGGTGAGGAGAATGGCTTCGCGTTGCATGATGGAAATGTCTCTGTCGTTAAATGGATGCGTGAGATTAAATTGAACAATTATCGAACGCGCCAAGCTTGAGTTCGCTTGTCAACAAACCAGCTTAATAGCGCAAACAACAAAGTGGCCACGGTGGAAATTAATCCAATGAGCACCGCCATGGCGGCTGCGGCGCCAATATCGCCGGCCTCATCCAAATTCAAGATGGCAATGGAGGCTACTTTGGTTTCGGGTGAATACAAAAACACCACTGCCGAGATGGTGGTCATGGCATTGATGAAAAAGTAGCGCGCAATGTCCACCATGGCTGGCGTGCAGATAGGCAAGGTGACGCGCCAAAAAGTTTTGTAAAACGGCACTTTGAGCGAGGCACTGACTGATTCAAATTCGGCATCCAAAGATTTCAAAGCGGTGGTGGCCGTGAGGTGTCCAGTGGTGTAGAAGTGAACAATGGTGCAAAGCGTGAGCAAGGCCATGCTTTGGTACATGCCATGCAAAGGGTTGTTTGGCATGTTGAAGAAAAAGATATAACCCAAGCCCAAAACCAAACCAGGCACAGCCATTGGGATGACTGCCAGCAATTGAAGCGGTGCGCGCACGGCATTCATGCCTTTTGTTTTTTCAAGCAGGTAAGCAGTGACAAACACAAGCAAGGTGCCAAAGAATGCAGTGCCGCTGGCCATCTTCAGGCTGTTGACAAAGCCTTCACCTACTTCGCCATCCACCAAACCCAAGGTGTAGTGACGCAGGCTAGGGCTCAGGTCATAGGGCCAGAAGCTGGCAAAGGAAGCAAACACAGCCATGCCCAACATGGCCAGCATCAGGATGGCAATGAAGGTGCAATAAACCAGCATGATGGCATCGTGCCGCGCATTGGGTTTGGGCTGATAAGCGACTGCGCGGGCACTCAGCATGGCGGTCTGTCGTGCGCTGACATAGCGGTCAACGGCGAAGCTCAAGACTGCAGGAGAGAGCAGCAACAAAGCCACCACTGAACCTTTGGAAAAATCTTGTTGGCCAATCACCAATTTGAAAATATCGGTGGCCATCATGTTGAAATTGCCGCCAATGACTTTAGGAATGCCAAAGTCGGTCATCACCAAGGTGAAGCTAACCAAGGCGGCAGAGATCAAGCCATACTTGGCGCCAGGCAAGGTGATAGTGAAGAACTTGCGTTGGGTGCTGGTGCCCAGTGCATCGGCCGCTTCGTACAAGCGCGCATCGGCCAGTGCAAGTGCTGTGACCAAGATCATCAAAACATGAGGAAACGCTGCAAAACATTCTGCAATCACCACGCCTGCAGGACCATAGATTTGAGAAATGCCAACGGCTTGCATGGCATCTTTCAAAACGCCCTGGTTGCCAAACCAATAAATGAGGGAAATGGCAGACAACAAGGAGGGTGCCAGCAATGGAATCAGGCTGATGGATCTGAACAAAGTTTTGCCTGGCATGCAACTTCGCGTTAGTGCATAAGCAAACACAAATGCCAGGGGCACCACAATGAAGGTCACCAAAAGCGACACCCACACGCTGTTCCACAAGCTGTCTAGTAGGGATGGCGTTTGCAGGTAGCCTATAAAGTTACGCAGCCCCACAAACTGTCCTTGATCATCTTGTGCTGCCTGTTGCAAGATGGCAAGCAACGGTGCTGCCAAGAAGGCCAGGAGAATGAGCAGGACCAGGGCAAGTCCAGCAAAGCCAAACCACTCACTCCAATGCGTGCGTTGTTTGACGTGAGTCAGTGCGAGAGTCATGCCTGGTTTAAAACAATTTGATGCGCTCTGGCATCAGTTTGAGAGGAATTGTTGATCCAGCTTGCAAGTTTTGTTCTGCAAGAAAGTTCAGTGACAAATAAACGGTGAGTGGTTTTGGCGTGATAGCAGGTGCCATCACATGCACATGGCAAAACGCGCCTAAGAATTCAATCTCATGGATGCTTGCCTGAAAGACGCATGCATCTCCTGCCAAGATGGGGCGTGCCAAAACATCTTCTGGACGTAAATACACTTTGATAGGGCCTTCTGGATGCTGATTTGCAGGGATTTCAGCCAGTGGAATTCGCATGTCGCCCAGTTGCAATGCTTGACCTGAAACTGTGCCATCCAAGACATTCACTTGGCCCACAAAATCTGCCACAAAAGCGCTGGCAGGCTCTCTGTAAATTTCGGTGGGTGTGCCCACTTGTTCAATGCAACCGTGGTTCATGACCACGATGCGATCGGCCATGCTCAGGGCTTCCTCTTGATCGTGCGTCACCATGATGGTCGTCACGCCCAAGCTTTGTTGCAAAGATCTGATTTCTTCGCGCAGTCGAACGCGCTCTAAAGCGTCTAGGGCTGATAAAGGTTCGTCTAGCAGCAACAAGCCAGGTGAAGTGGCCAAGGCACGCGCTAACGCAATGCGCTGTTGTTGCCCGCCAGACAGTTGGCTGGGATATTTGGTACCGCTGCCTGGCAGGCCTACCAACTTCAATAATTCTTGAACGCGTTGGTGAACGACGTCGCGTGCCACTTTGCGATTCACCAAGCCGTAGGCGACGTTGTCGGCAATGCTAAGGTTGGGAAACAAGGCGTAGCTTTGAAACACGATGCCGTAATCTCGCTCGGCGGGATGGGCGCTCGAAATATTTTTGCCATCTTGGAAAATCACACCACGCGATTGGACTTCAAGTCCTGCAATGATCCGAAGCAGAGTGGTTTTGCCGCAGCCTGAGGGGCCTAAAAAGCAAACCAACTCACCTGGAACGATGTCCAAGTTGATGTCTTGCAAGGCAACAAAGTTGCCAAAGGCTTTGTGTAGGTGTTGAAGAGAAAGATAAGGACTTGCAGACATGAGTGACCAACAAAAAGGCCGCCTTGGCAAGGCCAGGCGGCCATTTGGTAAAAATTAACGCTTTTCAGATTTACCGTTGTAACGTGCATTCCACTCGTTCAGGATGCGTTCACGTTGCTCTGCGGCGTATTTGAAGTCCAGCTTGACCAAGCGTGACTCGTAATCTTTGGGCACATTGGGCAAAGGGTCTGCCACACCGGGGTGTGCTGTGATGGCAAAGTTTTTGCCGTAGAGTTTCATGGCATCTTTGCTAGAGGCCCAGTCTGCCAATTTCTTGGCAGCGTCCAATTTCTTGGTGCCTTTGTGAATGGCAAAAGATTCCAAGTCCCAGCCCAAGCCTTCTTTGGGGAAGACCAAGTCGATGGGGGCGCCTTTGGCTTTGTTGGCGTTCGCGCGGTATTCAAAGGCAATGCCCACCACGTATTCGCCACTAGACGCCATGTTGCAAGGCTTGGAGCCAGAGTGTGTGTACTGCGCAATGTTTTCGTGCAATGCGTCCATGTACTTCCAGCCGCCGCCTTTACCGTTTTGGTCGCCAAACAAAGTCAGCCATGCAATGACGTCAAAGTAACCGGTGCCGCTTGAAGCGGGGTTGGGCATGACAACCTGACCTTTGTAGATAGGTTTGGTCAGGTCTTTCCAAGTTTCAGGTTTTGGAATGTTGCGTTTTTTGGCTTCAATGGTGTTGAAGCAAATGGTGGCGCCCCAGACGTCCATACCCCACCAAGCAGGTGGGTTGGCCTTGTCGCGATACTGCGGCATGATGGCGTCCAAGTTGAGGGGGGCGTAGGGCTCGAGCATGCCGTTTTTGTTCATCAACTCGAGGCTGGTGGCAGCGACGCCCATCACGGCATCCGCTTGGGGGTTGGCTTTTTCGGCCAGCAGTTTGGCGGTGATCACCCCTGTTGAGTCGCGCACCCATTTGAGCTCAATGTCTGGGTAGACCTTGTTAAAGCCTTCTTGATAGGCTTTCAATTGGTCAACCTCCAACGCTGTATAGACCAGCAGTTGGGTTTTTTGAGCCCAGGCCATAGAGCCTAGCAACAGACCGCCCACAAGAAGGGCTGATTTGTAAAGTGCGCGCATACGTCATCCTTATCAAGTTAAAACCAACTACTTTCCACGCACGCTGTGACAGCGCTGTGACAAGCCCGTGAAAATCATTGGAATCGAAGATTTAAAGCATGTCAATTGTTTTTTGTAAATTGTTGACAATTGACTAAGTTGTGATCAAATTCGGTGCATGCCGAACGAAACTGTTCTCTCGCCTGCACCGCTTTCAAGCGTCAGTGAGGCCAATGCCACCATCTCCCTGTTGCAAAAACACTCGCTGACGGGTGCGGTGCAACAGGAGATTGAGCGCTTGATCAATGAGGGCGAGTTGGGCCCTGGCGACAAACTCACGGAAGCTTCCCTCGCAGAGCGTCTCGGCGTGTCGAGAGGGCCCGTGCGAGAAGCCTTCCGAGTGTTGGAAGAGGTGGGCTTGGTTCAACTTGAGAAAAATCGAGGCGTGTATGTCAGGCAAATTCCATTGGAAGAAGCCCTTGAGATTTTTGACCTGCGCGCCATGATTGAAGCGCACGTGGGCAGCACCTTGGCGGCCAACGCCACGGAAGAACAGTTGTTAAGTTTGCGAACCTTGGTGACCCAAATGGAGCAGGCGGTCAAGGTGGAAGACGAGGCCACTTATTACCGCTTGAATGTGGAATTCCATGAAGCCATGGTGGCCTATGCAGGCAATAAGAAACTCATTGCGATGTACCGCAAACTCACACGCGAGTTGAGTCTGTTTCGACGGCGCAATTTCTCAGATCATGCCTTGTTGGTGACCTCAGTGAATGAACACCGCGACATCTTGGATGCCATCGGTTCTCGCAACGCAGCCAAATCTGCAGAAGCACTGCGACAGCACGTCCTGATGAGCCGCGAAAGAACGATACGCAATTACGTTAAATATTCTGAGCGCAAAGCGCCTTAAAAGGAAAAATCATGCAAGTGAACAATCGCACTTATCAATTGCCCAAACAGCCTGTGGTGGTGGTGTGTGTGGACGGTTGTGAGCCCGACTATTTGGGCCAAGCCGTGGCAGGCGGTCACATGCCTTGGATGAAAAAAGTACTGGCGCAAGGCACGGGTTTGCATGCCGATTGTGTGGTGCCCAGTTTCACCAATCCGAACAATTTGTCGATCGTGACAGGTGTGCCGCCCAGTGTGCATGGCATCTGTGGCAATTATCTGTACGACAGTGCCAACAACGTTGAGGTGATGATGAACGATCCCAAGTGGTTGCGTGCGCCTTCTTTGTTGGCTGCTTTGGCTGATGCAGGCTGCAAGATGGCGGTGGTCACTGCCAAAGACAAGTTACGCCAATTGTTGGGCCACAACATGAAGGGCATTTGCTTCTCTGCAGAGAAGGCCGACAAAGCCACAGTGGCAGAGCATGGCATTGACGATGTGCTCAACAAAGTGGGCAAGTCTTTGCCTAGCGTCTACAGCGCAGACTTGTCTGAGTTTGTGTTTGCGGCCGGTGTGTGGCTGATGAAAAACCAACGCCCCGATGTGATGTATTTGTCGACCACCGATTACATCCAACACAAGTTTGCCCCTGGCACCGATGGCGCCAATTCGTTTTACGCCATGATGGACAGTTACATGGCGCAACTCGATGCCATGGGATGCGTTGTGGTGTTGACGGCAGACCATGGCATGAATGCCAAGGTGGGTATGGACGGTCAACCCAAGGTGATCTATTTGCAAGACTGGTTTGATTCTTGGTTGGGTGCCGGCGCTGTGCGTGTCATTCTGCCGATCACCGACCCCTATGTGGTGCACCATGGTGCTTTGGGTTCTTTTGCGACCATTTATTTGCCAGCAGGCACAGATCCGCTGAAGGCTTGTGAAAAATTGCAAGCCGAACAGGGCATTGAGGTGGTGTTGACACGCGAGCAAGCGGCTGAAAAATTTGAATTGCCAGCAGATCGATTGGGAGATTTGGTGGTGGTGTCCGATTACGACACGGTGCTGGGCACCGCCAAATCGAAGCACGATTTGTCAGGTCTTGATGTGCCCTTGCGATCGCACGGTGGCATCAGTGAACAGCGCGTGCCCTTGATCATGAACCGTGCTGTGCCCAACTTGGACCGTCAACGTCGCTGGCGCAATTTTGATGCGTTTGATCTGGCCTTGAATTTTGGACAAACCGCTTAAATTTCAAAAGGCCAGGGCCATGAGTCAAGTCGAACAATTCATCCAAGACCATCAACTCGATGCCATGCGCATTGGCGGCAAAAAGGTGGGCGTCGGACGCGATCGTTTCATCGAAGTGTTCAACCCTTTCACCGAGCAACGCTTGGGGACGGTTCCTAAAGCCACCTTGGAGGAAGTGCGCGAAGCCTATGCCATTGCGCATGCCTACAAGCCCAAGTTGTCACGTTTTGACCGCGCAGCCATTTTGAACAAAGCAGCAGCATTGGTGAGAGATCGTTTGGACGACATCGCAAACTTGATTTCTGCTGAAGCTGGCTTGTGCTGGAAAGATGCCGTTTACGAAGCCGGGCGTGTCAGCGATGTCTTGTTGTTTGGCGCACAAGAGGTGCTGAAAGACGATGGTCAGATTTTCAGTTGCGATTTGACGCACCACGGCAAGCAGCGCCGTGTTTACACACAGCGCGCGCCCTTGTTGGGCGTGATCACGGCCATCACGCCGTTCAACCACCCCATGAACCAAGTGGCCCACAAAGTCATTCCCAGTGTGGCCACCAACAACCGCATGGTACTCAAGCCCTCTGAGAAGGTGCCTTATTCGGCGATTTACTTTGCAGACCTGTTGTACGAAGCTGGCTTGCCGCCAGAGATGTTGAGTGTGATCACAGGTGACCCGCGTGAGATTGCCGATGAAATGCTCACGCACCCAGCGGTGGATTTGATCACCTTTACAGGCGGCGTGGCCATTGGCAAATACATTGCTGACAAAGCGGGCTACCGACGCATTGTGTTGGAGTTGGGTGGCAACGATCCGCTCATCGTGATGGAAGATGCCGACCTGGAAGAGGCCGCCAATTTGGCCGTTCAAGGTTCTTACAAAAATTCGGGACAGCGTTGTACAGCCGTCAAGCGCATGCTGGTGCATCAAGCTGTTGCCAAAGACTTTACCGACTTGGTGGTGCAAAAAACCAAAGCATGGACGTATGGCGATCCATCGGACAAAGACAATTTGATGGGCACTGTGATTGACGAGGCAGCGGCCAAGTTTTTTGAAGCACGCGTGAACGAAGCTGTCGCCCACGGCGCTCGTTTGTTGGTGGGCAATCAACGACGGGGCGCCCTTTACTCACCCACCGTGGTGGACCAAGTGCGACCAGAGATGTTGTTGGTGAAAGAGGAAACTTTTGGTCCTGTGTCACCCATCATTCAATTCAAAGACATTGACGAAGCCATTCAAATTGCCAATGGCACTGTCTATGGTTTGTCGAGCGGGGTCTGCACCAATCGCATGGACTACATTGTGCGCTTTGTGAATGAGTTGCAAATGGGCAGTGTCAATGTTCGAGAGGTACCTGGGTATCGCTTAGAGCTCACACCGTTTGGTGGCATCAAAGATTCTGGTCTGGGCTACAAAGAAGGCGTTCAAGAAGCGATGAAGAGCTTTACCAACATCAAAACGTATTCAATGCCTTGGGCTTGAGCGCATGCACAACCTTCTGAACCTGCTGGCGGCAATTGCATTGTTGGTGTGGGGCACCCATACCGTGCGAACTGGCATCTTGCGTGTTCTGGGGGCATCGCTGCGTGAAGTGCTGGCCAGCAGTGTCAAAAAGCCGCTCTGGGCTTTTGTGTCTGGCGTGGGCGTGAGCAGTTTGCTGCAGTCCAGTACCGCCACTTGCCTCATCGTGAGTTCCTTTGTGGGGCAAGGTATTTTTCTGACGTCAACAGCCCTGATCATGATGCTGGGTGCCGATGTGGGCACTAGCCTGATGGCGCTGATGTTCTCATTTGATCTGAGTTGGTTGTCGCCATTGCTGATTGTGGTGGGGGTGGTGGTGTTTGTGGTTAATCAAAACAACACTTTGGGCCGATGGGGCCGTGTGGCCATCGGGCTGGGCTTGATGACCTTGGCGCTCCACCTGATTGTGGAGGCCACCAAGCCCATCACACAATCCAATGGCATGCATGTGCTGCTCAGTGTGTTGCCCAACGACCCCGTGATTTTGATTTTGATTGGGGCCTTGCTGACCGTCATTTCCTACTCCAGTTTGGCCATGGTTTTGTTAACGGCCACCTTGTGTCAAACCCAAGTGGTTTCTTTGCCCATGGCTTTAGGCTTGGTGCTTGGCGCCAACTTGGGCAGTGGTTTGTTGGCATTCTTCACGATGTCCAAGTCACCTGCCGAAGTGCGCAGGGTGCCTTTGGGCAATTTGATGTTCAAGGCCATTGGATGTGCTTTGGCGGTGCCATTTTTAGGCTTTTACTTGCCTGTTGCCGATGACATTCAGGCTTGGGGTTTTGATGCGGTCGTTAGCTTCCATTTTTTGTTCAATGTCTTGTTGTCGGTTTGCATGTTGATGTTGACGGGCAAATTGGGCGATTGGCTCACGCAGTATTTGCCCTCTTCGCAAATTGACAGCAACAAAGTTCAACCCAAGTATTTGGATCCTACGGCACTCACGACGCCCTCATTGGCCATTGCGTGTGCCGCCCGCGAGGCTCTGCATCAGGCCGATGTCGTGGAGGCGATGTTGCGCGGCATTGTGCCTGTGATTCGAAACGACGACGCAGTGCTGGCTGCCAAACTCCGAGAGATGGACGATGGCGTTGACGATTTGTATTCCGCCATCAAGTTTTATTTGACGCAAATTTCGCGCGAGGCCTTGTCACAACGTGAGGGGCAGCGCTGGGCTGACATCATGTCCTTTGCCATCAACATGGAACAAGTTGGCGACATCATTGAGCGGGTTCTGCAAGACATTGAAGATAAAAAAATTGCCAAAGGACGCAAGTTTTCAGAAGCAGGTTTGTCAGAAATCGAGGATTTGCACCAACGCTTGGTTGCCAACTTGCAATTGGGTATGAGTGTGTTCTTAGACGGTGGCGTACGCAATGCGCAAACATTGCTGGAGCAAAAGGTTCAGTTTCGCAATTTGGAGCATGAGTATGCCAGCCGCCACTTGGCGCGTTTGCAGGAGAACACACCGCAAAGCATTGGCACAAGTTCTTTGCACATTGATTTGATCAGCGACTTGAAACGCATCAACTCGCACATTTGCTCCATTGCTTATCCCATCTTGGAGCAGGCGGGTGCATTGACTCATACACGCCTGAAGCAGCCAGATCTTTTGTCTGACTGATGTTTACTTTTATTTGTTGAGACGCACATGGCTTTAAGCTTAAATGACATTGAAAAATTGTTTGAACAGAAGGGCCATGAGCAATACACCGGCGAACCTGTCACCATGTTGCAGCATGCATTGCAGTCAGCTTATTTGGGCGAACAAGAGGGCGCCAGTGATGAGTTGGTGACAGCAGCTTTTTTACACGACTTGGGCCATTTGTTGCACGACTTGGGCGACACCCCCAGCATGCATGGCGTCGATGATGTGCATCAGTACCGTGTGGTGCCATTTTTACGCGGCTTGTTTTCAGATGCGGTCATTGATGCCATTCAGCGGCACGTCGATGCCAAACGTTATCTGTGTGCGACGCGACCGGAATATCACGATGCTTTGTCAGAGGATTCTCAGCGCAGTTTGAAGTTGCAAGGCGGTATCTTTTCAAAAGAAGAAGCAGACAAGTTCATTTCGGAGCCAGGTGCGCCTGATGCTGTGCGCTTGCGTTTGTGGGACGACTTGGCCAAGCAACCTGCGCTTCAAACACCAGGACTTTCACATTACATGCAGATTGCAAGACGCTGCGCTTTAAAAGCCTAAGCCGGACATGACCTGGTCTGTTTTGTTTTTGGTGTTGTTGGGTGCATTGCTGCACGCAAGTTGGAATGCACTGGTGAAATCCAGCACTGACAAAACCTTGGACACAGCCCTGATCCATGTGCTTTGCTCCATTTTGGCACTCCCTGTGTGTTTGTATGTAGGCCCACCGTCGCCTGAATCCTGGCCTTATATCTTGGGTTCTTTGGTGGTGCATGTGGGTTACTACTTTGCATTGGCTGGGGCCTACAAACATGGTGATTTGGGGTTGACCTATCCCTTGATGCGAGGCACCGCACCCATGTTGGTGGCCATTGCATCTTTTGCTTTGATAGATGAAGCCTTGTCTCCCTTGGCATGGATGGGCGTTGCCTGCATTTGTGGTGGCGTGTTGATGTTGGGCTTTACGAGGGCTTGGTGGTCGCATCGCAAGGCCATTGTGTTTGCGCTCAGCAACGCCGTCTTGATTGCCATCTACACCGTGATCGATGCCAAAGGTGCGCGCAACTCGGGCCATGTTGCGCAATACATCTGCATGTTGTTTGTGCTGGATGGTTGGCCCTTTGCTGCCTTGGTCTTCATGCAACGCAAGGGCCAAGTTTGGCCGTATGTGCGAACTCGCTGGCCGGTGGCCATGGGCGGCGCATGCGCATCGATTGGCTCGTACGCCATTGCCCTATGGGCCATGACGGTTGCGCCGGTTGCCATGGTGGCAGCGTTGCGCGAAACCTCTGTATTTTTTGCAGCCCTCATTGGGGCGTGGTTCTTGAATGAGGTTTGGACACGGCAGAGGGTTGTCGGCACTGTAGCCATCTTGTCTGGGGTGGCTGCGCTTCGTTTAGGTTAATTCAATCAGGATTTCATCATGGCAACACAAGAGTTTCCTACGCAAGCCAAAATTGTGATTGTGGGCGGTGGTATTGCCGGATGCTCGGTGGCTTACCACCTGGCCAAGTTGGGCCAAACCGATGTGGTTTTGTTGGAGCAAGGCAAGTTGACCAGTGGCACGACCTGGCATGCTGCCGGTCTGGTGGGGCAAATGCGGCCGAACCGCAACATGACCCGAATGAGTAAATACGGCATTGACCTTTACTCAACTTTAGAAGCGGAAACAGGCTTGGCCACAGGCTGGAAGCAATGTGGCAGTGTCAACGTGGCCCGTACCCCTGAGCGCATGAAAGTGTTGCGCAAGCAAATTGCATTGGCCCGTAGCTTTGGAGTTGAAGTGCACGAAATCACGCCACATGAAGTGGGAGAGCGTGCGCCTTTGTTACGCACCGATGATTTGGTGGGCGGCATTTGGATTCCTGGCGATGGCAAGGCCAATCCCGCTGACCTTTGCATGTCTTTGGCCAAGGGTGCGCGCCTAAAGGGTGTGAAGATTTTTGAAGACATTGAAGTGACGGGTGTTGATTTGCACAACGGACAAGTCAAAGGTGTCAAAACCAAACAAGGCGATATTCAGTGTGACTTCTTGGTGAATTGCGCTGGCCAGTGGGCACGTCAATTTGGGCAACTGGCAGGCGTCAACGTGCCCTTGTATTCCGCCGAACATTTCTACATCGTCACCGACAAAATTGAAGGCATTCACCCGATGTGGCCGGTGGTGCGCGACCCCGATGGCTACATTTATTACAAAGAAGAAGTGGGGGGCTTGGTCATGGGTGGCTTTGAGCCTGTGGCCAAGCCTTGGAACGTGCACCCCATTCCTTCCACTTTCCAATTTGAACTGTTGGGTGAAGACTGGGATCAGTTTCAAATCTTGATGGAAAACGCCATTCAGCGAACACCTTGTCTGGAAACAGCCAAGGTCAAAATGTTGCTAAATGGCCCAGAGAGCTTCACGCCCGATGGCAATTTCATTTTGGGCGAAGCGCCTGAAGTACGCAATTATTTTGTGTGCGCTGGCTTCAACTCTGCGGGCATTGCCAACTCAGGCGGTGCAGGACGTTTGATGGCTGAATGGATTGTGGGCGGCGAGCCCAGTGTTGACTTGTGGGATGTGGATGTAAGGCGGTTTGGTCCGTTCACAGGCAACCGAAAAGCATTGTCTGAAAGAACGGCAGAAACTTTGGGGCTGCATTACGCGATGCGTTGGCCGCGCCAAGAGTTAGAGACAGTTCGGCCTTTGCGTTGTTCGCCTCTTTATGACATTTTGGCGGCAAAAGGTGCTGTATTTGGCAGCAAGAATGGTTGGGAACGTGTGAACTATTTCCGTCCTGCAGGCGCTGCACCAGCACGCGATACGTTGGACACGCCAGATTGGTTGCCATGGATGCAAGCTGAGCAGAGGGCCACACGGGAAGCTGTGGCACTCTACGATCAGAGCTCCTTCTCCAAGTTATGGGTGCAAGGCCCTGATGCTTTGAGTTTCTTGCAGCACATGTGTGCCAACGACATGGATGTTGCCATCGGCAAAATGGTTTACACCCCTTTGCTGAACGATCGGGGTGGTTTTGAAAGCGATCTGACAGTGATTCGTTTGACCACCGACCGGTTCATGGTTGTCACAGGTTCAGGGCAAACCACGCGTGATTTGGATTGGCTGCAACGCCACGTCACACAGGACATGCGCGTCTACATCAATGATGTGTCGGCGCAGTATTGCGTGCTGTCTTTGATGGGGCCCAACTCGACCGCCTTGATGGCGCGTGTGTGCCCCGACGATTTGTCGCCAGCCAGCTTGCCTTTTGCACACACACGCGAAGTGGATGTGGGCCATGCCAAAGTTCGCGCAGCGCGCATGAGTTATGTGGGCGGACCGGGTTATGAGTTGTACGTCCCTGTTGAAATGACGCGCCACGTTTATTTGACCTTGCAAGGCGCAGGTGTCGATTTGGGTTTGCGTGACGCGGGTTATTACGCCCTCGATGCGTTGCGCATCGAAAGGCAGCGAAGGGCCTGGGGCGCGGAAATGGGTCCTGATGAAACGCCTTTTGAAGCTGGCTTGTGGGCCGGCGTCAAATTGGACAAGATGTCTGATTTCAAAGGCAAGCAAGCATTGCTTGCACGCAAAACACAAGGAAACTCAACTTTGGACAAGAAGTTGGTGAAGATCGTCGCCAAATCACCTGAACATTACTTATGGGGTGGTGAGCCCCTGAACGTGAAGGGGAAGTTTGTCGGTGAAATTACCTCAGCAGGTTGGGGCTATGAAGCTGGGGCCATGGTGGCTTTGGGTTACATCCGAGGTGATTGGGCCCGCCAACCCATTGACCAATTGCAGGCGCAAGCCGAGTTGTGGGGTGTCCCCATTGATGTGGTGATTCATGAAGCCAACTAAAGCCTGTTGCGGGCAGGCATAATTTGACCTGTGCCCCTGTGGATGTTTGGGCGTAGGAATTTGAATGACTTTATTGGCGATTTTGTTGGGCACCTTGGCCGCTGGCATTGGCAGTGTGTGGCTTGCGGCGTGGCTCAGCTTTGGCATTGTGAGCCGCTACACGCAGCACATGCTCAGTTTGGCTGCAGGCGCTTTGCTCGCCACAGCCTTTTTGCACCTGTTGCCCGAAGCCTTCGAGGCTGGCGTTGAACCCCACAACCTGTTTGTCACGCTGCTGTTTGGTTTGCTCTTTTTCTTCTTGCTCGACAAAGCCGAGTTGTGGCATCACGGTCATGAACACCACCATGGCGATGCGCACCATGGCCATCATCATGACGATGATCACGACCATGCAGCCGACGCTTCACACAATCATGACACGCATGCCAAACCAATGGCTGGTGGTTGGGCCATTTTGGCTGGCGACAGCGTCCATTGCTTTGGCGATGGCGTCTTGATTGCTTCGGCCTTTATGGTCGATTTGCGCTTGGGTGTTGTGGCTGCCTTGGCCGTGCTGGCGCACGAAGTGCCGCACCACATGGGCGATTTGGTGGTGTTGAACGAAGGTTCCCGCAGCCGTCAAACAGCCATTTTGAAAGTGACGCTGGCAGGTGCAATCACGGCATTGGGCGGCGTGGCAGGCTACGTCTTGCTAGACCAGTTGCATGGCATCTTGCCTTACATGCTGGCCATTGCAAGCAGCAGTTTCATCTATGTGGCGCTGGCCGACCTGATTCCACAACTTCAAAAGCGCCTGAGCTCTCGCGAGACGGCCGCACAAATTGTGTGGTTGGTGTCTGGCATGGCTTTGGTGAGTGGCGTGAGCATGCTGGCCCACGCTTCAAGCCTGCACTGACTGGCAATTTCAAGACTTGGCGCAGGGCAGGCCAGGTGTGTTGCACCATTCACTCCAGCTGCCTGGGTACAAACGGGTCACACCCAAGCCCGCCAACTCCATGGCCAAAATATTGGGCACCGTACTGACGCCACTGCCGCAGTGATGCACCACCGTTGACGCGTCGCGACCCGCCAAGAGTGTTTCAAATTCTGCGCGCAGCACTTGCGGTGATTTGAAAAAACCTTCAGCGGTGAGGTTTTCATTGAAGGGGCGGTTCAGCGCACCAGGGATGTGGCCCGCCACAGGGTCGATGGGTTCCATTTCGCCGCGATAGCGTGCAGCACCCCGCGCATCGATGATGGTGAGATTGGCATGACCCACTTGGGGTGCCAGGTCGGCGGTGCTGACCCATTCGCGCAGCGCGGGTTTCAAGGCAAACTTAGATGAAGCTTGCGCAGGTAAAGCAGCGCCAGAATCGACAGCGCCGCCCACGGCTTGCCAAGCTTGCAATCCGCCGTCGAGCACCGCCACGGCATCATGGCCTAGCCATTTCAGCATCCACCACAAACGGCCGCAATAGTTTGCACCGTTGCGGTCGTAGACCACAGCTTGCATCTCGTTGGTGAACCCTAAACTGCCAAGCCACGCCGCAAATGTTTCGCGTGAAGGCAGGGGATGGCGGCCGCCGTTGACGGCTGTGGGGCCATGTGTGCTCAGGTTGCGATCTAAATGCGCTTGGCGCGCACCTTGAATGCGCACTGTTGCAAACATCACGTCGGCCATTTCAGGCTTCATCAAATCGCAACTGCAATCGAACACCATGAAGGCTTGTCCAGAGGCTTGAAGTTCTTTGAGTTGTTGGACGGAAATGAGGGTGGTGTACATCGAATGCATCCTTTCAATATCAGTGGTCTTCAACGGGCAAGGCAACGGCACTGCGTGATCGCAATGCCGTTGCGGCGATGGCGCTCAGCACGATGACAATGATGCCGGCCCATCCAATGAGGGGGATTTGATCGCCAAACAAAAACATGCCAAACAAGGCTGAAAAGACGATGCCCGAATATTGCAGATTGGCCACCACCATGGTGGCGCCGTCGTTGTAGGCGCGGGTCATGCACCATTGACCTAAAGCCGCCAAAATGCCCATCGGCAAAAGCAACCACGCTTGTGGCCACACCCACTCGCTGGTGCCGGTAAAGAGCATGCACACAGCGCCTGAGACTGTGGCGCCCAAGGAAAAGTAAAACACAGTGCGCTCGACGGGTTCACCTTCGCGGCCCAAAGCAGCAACCTGTAAATAAGCCATGGCTGCAATGACCCCAGAGGACACGCCAATCAAGCCTGCCAGCCACTGATTTTGTTCAAAGGTGGGACGCAAAATCATCACCACACCGACAAAACCCACCATCACGGTGAGGGCCACTGGAATTTGTTGTTTGGCGTTTTGCAAGGACCCTGCCCAAATGGTGCTGCCCACCAAAAATGCCGCCACCCAGACACCGCTCATGTAGTTGAGCGTCATGGCGGTGGCCAAGGGCAAATAGGCAATGGCATAAAACCATGCAGCCAAGGACGTGACGCCGACCACGGAGCGCCAGAGGTGCATTTTGGGCACGGGGGTTTTGAGTGACATGCCTTTGCGCTTGCAGATGACCGCCATGATCAAGGTGCCAATGGCACCGCGGTAGCAAACCAATTCAAAGGTGTTGAAATGCGTGGCTGCAAACTTCACGCAAACACTCATGGTTGAGAAAAACAGCGAGGCCAGAACCATCCAGAGTGCTTGCATGCGCTTCAGTCGGTAAGGGCGTCGCCCATTTTTCGTCGGTACCACTCGTGGAAATGTTGCATGCCATCTTCCATGGGACTTTGATAGGGGCCCACTTCGTTGTCGCCTCGTTTCAACAAGGCTTTGCGACCGGCGTCCATGCGTTCGCCAATTTCATCGTCCTCAATGCATGTTTCCATGTACGCGGCTTGCTGTGCTTCTACAAACTCACGCTCAAAGGCAACGATTTCTTCGGGGTAGTAAAACTCCACCATGTTCAGCGTTTTTTCGGGGCTGATGGGGTGCAGTGTGGACACCGTCAAAACATGCGGATACCACTCCACCATGATGTGGGGGTAGTAGGTGAGCCAGATGGCGCCGAATTCGGGAACGGCACCTTGGCGGTATTGCATGAGTTGCTCTTGCCAGCGTTTGTAGACCGGGCTGCCTGCTTTTCCCAAACGGTTAGCGATTCCAACCGTTTGCACCGAAAACTCTTTTTGGAATTGCCAATTGAGGTCGTCACAGGTCACGAAATTGCCCAAGCCAGGATGGAAGGGCTCGACGTGATAGTCCTCGAGGTAAACCTCGATGAAGGTTTTCCAGTTGTAGTTGCACTCGTGCATCTCAACGTGATCGAGTTTGAAGCCCGTGAAGTCAAGGGCGGCGCGAGGGCCCATGCCGGCCAAATCGGCGGTCACATCGCGGCCATTGCCTTCAAAGAGCAAGCCATTCCATTCTTGGAGTGGGTAGTTTTGAAGGTTCAGGCAAGGGTCTTGGGCAAAGTGTGGGGCACCCAGCAAGTTGCCAGAAGGTGCATAAGTCCAACGGTGAAGTGGGCAAACAATGTTGCCACCCGCGCTGCCTTTTTGTTGGGTATGAAGTGAACCACGTCCTTGCAGCATGACCGCTTGGCGGTGCCTGCAAATGTTGGAGATCAATTCGACGCCGCGCTCGGACCGAACCAAGGCACGGCCACCGGCCTCTTGGGGCAGGGCATGGTAGTCCCCGATTTCGGGAACGGACAGTTGATGACCCACGTACTTGGGGCCTTGCTGAAAAATGCTTTTCAGCTCGCGCTGAAACAGCGCGTCATCAAAGTAGCTTGAAACTGGTAGTTGGCTTGCGGCCTGCTGCAGTTGAAGACTTAAATCAGACATGGGTGACCTGACCTAGAGACTCCCCCTATGAAGGGGCAGGGACAATGCGGGGCCTTGAGGGCTGACCGCGAAAAAAACGGACCGAAGCCCGCGAAGAAGGGGAATTGTACCCTCAGGTCAGCAATTTCGGGGTGAAGTCGCCCTAAAATGCCCTTCTTTAGATCTAATTCAGCCATGCCCAAAGCCACTCCTACCCCAGCCAAAGCGCAGGCCGATCAGGCCGTTCCTGAAAGCTACGAAGAGGCGGTTCAAGAGCTGGAGCAGTTGTTGGCCAAACTCGAATCCGGTCAATTGCCTTTGGATCAGCTGCTGACGCATTACCAAAGAGGCGCAACTTTGCTGGCCTATTGCCGCGAACGTTTGGCCGCCATCGAAACCCAAATCAGCGTTTTAGATGAGGGCAGTTTGAAACCTTGGGACGGCGTATGAGCGACTCTTTTTCTGGCAACTTCAATTTCAAAGCTTGGTCGGAAGCCCGACTGGCGCAAGTCGAGCAGCAACTCAAACAAGGCATTGATGGGCATTCCCCCGCTGGTTTGGGTGAAGCCATGCGCTATGCCGTTTTGGACGGCGGCAAACGTTTGCGCCCCTTGCTGGTTTTGGCTGCAGCAGAAGCCATTGGTGTGGACTTAGAAGCCGCCAGTGTGTCTGATCAGCCTGCCGCCATTGCCGCATTGCGTGCTGCATGCGCCATTGAATTGATTCATGCGTATTCCTTGGTTCACGATGACATGCCTTGCATGGACAACGATGTGTTGCGCCGCGGCAAGCCCACGGTTCATGTGAAATACGGTGAGGCGCAGGCCTTGTTGGTGGGTGATGGCTTGCAAGCCTTGGCTTTTGAATACCTCACGCCATTGGATGGCAGCACCGAGTTGGAAGTTCAGGCTTTGCAAGTTGGCTTGTTGGCCCGAGCTGCGGGCTACCAAGGCATGGCAGGCGGCCAAGCCATTGACTTGGCCAGCGTTGGATTGCCCTTGACCGAAGCGCAACTGCGCCAAATGCATCGCCTCAAAACCGGCGCCTTGTTGTTGTGCAGCGTGCAAATGGGTGCCGTCTGTGCGGGCAAGCCCAGCACCTTGGTGATGGACGCATTGTCGCAATACGCCCAATGCTTGGGTCTGGCTTTTCAGGTGGTTGACGACATTTTGGATGTCACCTCAGACTCGGCCACCTTGGGCAAAACTGCTGGCAAAGATGCCGCGGCCGACAAACCCACTTATGTGTCTTTGCTAGGTCTTGCCAAAGCGCAAGAACTGGCAGAACAACTTCATGCTGAATCGCTGGCCGCATTGACTGCCAGCGGTTTGAACGCCACAGCCACAGCCGCTTTGCGCGCCTTGGCCAGCCAAGTGGTGGAACGGAAAAATTAACATGCTTGAATCGATTCATTCACCTGCCGATCTGCGAAAACTGCAGCGCAGTGATTTGCCGCGCTTGGCCGACGAAGTGCGTCAATGTGTTTTGGACAACGTGTCTAAAACCGGCGGGCACCTGAGCTCCAATTTGGGCACGGTGGAACTGACCGTCGCTTTGCACTACGTCTTCAACACTCCTGAAGATCGCATCGTGTGGGACGTCGGTCATCAAACGTATCCGCACAAAATTTTGACGGGCCGTCGTGAACGCATGCCGACATTGCGCCAGCTGGGCGGCTTGTCAGGCTTTCCGCGTCGCGACGAAAGCGAGTACGACACCTTTGGCACAGCGCACTCTTCGACCAGTATTTCTGCAGCCTTGGGCATGGCCATTGCGGCACGCCAAAAGGGCGAGTCACGCCATGCGATTGCGGTCATTGGCGATGGCGCCATGACAGCGGGCATGGCCTTTGAAGCCATGAACAACGCGGGCATTGAAGATTGCAAATTGTTGGTGATCTTGAATGACAACGACATGTCCATCAGCCCACCGGTTGGGGCGCTGAATCGCTACTTGGCACAACTGATGAGTGGTCGTTTTTATTCAACGGCCAAGAACATGGGCAAGAACGTTTTAAAGAGCGCGCCGCCCCTGTTTGAATTGGCCAAGCGCTTTGAACAACATGCCAAAGGCATGGTGGTTCCAGCCACGATGTTTGAGCAATTTGGTTTCAACTACATTGGCCCCATCGATGGCCATGATTTGGACTCGCTCATTCCCACGCTGGAAAACATCAAGCAACTGAAGGGCCCGCAGTTCCTGCACGTGATTACCAAAAAAGGGCAGGGCTACAAGCTGGCTGAGGACGACCCCGTGAACTATCACGGTCCTGGCAAGTTCGATCCCAAGGTGGGTTTGGTGCCCGCAGCGACGGCCCCCAAGCCTGCTTTCATGCACATTTTTGGCCAGTGGCTTTGTGACATGGCCGCCCAAGATACGCGTTTGGTGGGCATCACGCCCGCAATGCGTGAAGGCTCGGGCATGGTGGAGTTTCACAAGCGCTTTCCCGACCGTTATTACGATGTGGGCATTGCCGAACAGCATGCCGTGACGTTTGCAGCCGGCTTGGCCTGCGAAGGTTTAAAACCAGTGGTGGCCATTTACTCCACCTTTTTGCAACGTGGCTACGACCAATTGATCCACGACGTGGCATTGCAAAACTTGCCCGTGGTCTTTGCCCTGGACCGTGCTGGTTTGGTGGGCGCTGATGGCGCGACGCACGCCGGTGCTTACGACATTGCCTATTTGCGTTGCATTCCCAACATGTCGGTGGCATGTCCCAGTGATGAGCGTGAATGCCGTTTGTTGCTCAGCACCGCTTATGCTCAAAATCACCCGGTGGCAGTGCGGTATCCGCGGGGTGCAGGTGTCGGAATGGATGCAGGTCAAGACTTGAAAACACTTGAATTTGGCAAGGCAGAGATCAGACGAGAAGGTCAAAGCCTTTGTATCTTGGCCTTTGGAACGCTTCTGTATCCCGCGTTGCAGGTTGCCGAGAAGCTCAATGCCACGGTGGTCAACATGCGGTGGGCCAAGCCCTTGGACCTTGAAATGGTCTTGCGAATCACTGCTGGCCACGATCGCATTGTGACCGTTGAGGACGCCAGCGTGATGGGTGGGGCTGGAAGTGCGGTCTGTGAGGCACTTCAAAAAGCGGATGTTCTAAAACCTGTCTTGAACTTGGGGCTTTCTGACGAGTTCATTGAGCATGGTGACCCAGCAAAGTTAATGGCTTTGCAAGGGCTGGATGCGGCTGGCATCGAGGCTGCCATCGCGAAAAAATGGCCCCAATCAGTCTGAAGGGTAAACCCCTTCGCTCGGCGCTTCAATTTTTTTTTACAATCAGCGGTTGTTACTTTTCCTGGAGTCTTTATGGAATCCCTGTTAGCGCTGTCCAAACGGATAGACAAATTCAGTGAGTGGGTGGGTCGTTGGGTGGCTTGGTTGGTTTTGGCAGCCGTGCTCATCAGCGCTGGCAATGCGGTCGTTCGCAAAGCTTTCAACACCAGCTCCAACGCTTTTCTTGAAATTCAGTGGTACTTGTTTGCTGCTGTGTTCATGTTGGCTGCGGGGTACACCTTGCTCCGACAAGAGCACGTCAAGATTGACGTTGTGTCGGGACGTTTTTCTAAACGCACCCAAATCTGGATTGACATTGTCGGCATCACTTTTTTCTTGCTGCCCTTTGTTTTTTACATCATTAAGTTGGCCATGCCTTTGGTCATCAATGCCTACGTCAGCAACGAAATGTCTTCCAATGCCGGCGGCCTGATTCGCTGGCCTGTGTTTGCTTTGTTGCCTTTGGGCTTGTTGTTATTGGGCATTCAGGCCATTTCCGAACTCATCAAGCGCGTGGCGTTCTTGCAGGGCATGATTCCCGATCCCAGTAAAAAACAAGGTGCCAAAACACCTGAAGAAGAATTCGCAGAGTTCTTGTTGCAAAAAGAAGTTGCTGCCCGTGAAGCTGCACAAATGGGAGCCCAAAAATGACCGAGTTCTTGATCGCCAACATGGCGCCTATCATGTTCGTGTCGCTCATCTTGTTTTTGATGTTCGGCTACGCAGTCACATTCTCTTTGGCCGCTTGCGGTCTGTTCTTTGGTTTTGTCGGTGTGGAGTTGGGCGTTATTCAAGCCACCTTCTTGCAAAGCTTGCCGCTTCGCATGTTCGGCATCATGCAAAACGACACCTTGTTGGCCATTCCGTTCTTTACCTTCATGGGATTGATCTTGGAACGCTCTGGCATGGCGGAAGACCTGCTTGACACCATTGGTCAGTTGTTCGGCCCCATCCGTGGAGGCTTGGCCTACGCCGTTATTTTGGTGGGTGCCATGTTGGCTGCCACCACCGGTGTGGTGGCAGCTTCTGTGATTTCCATGGGCCTAATTTCGCTGCCCATCATGTTGCGCTACGGCTATGACCGCCGCGTGGCGGGTGGTGTGATTGCCGCCTCGGGTACCTTGGCACAGATCATTCCGCCTTCCTTGGTGCTGATCGTGTTGGCCGACCAGTTGGGCAAGAGTGTGGGCGACCTGTACAAGGGCGCATTCATTCCAGGTTTTGTACTCACAGGTTTGTATGTGGGCTACATTTTGATGATCAGCTTTATGCGTCCACAGTGGGTGCCAGCCTTGCCCTTGGAGGCGCGAACCATCAAAGAAGATGACGGCACTTCCGGCTTGCGTTCATTGTCCATCTTGACAATTGTTTCTGTTGCAATTGCAGTTGGTTTTGCCAAGTGGTTGCCAGATACAACCCCCACGGATGAAACCATCGTGGTGTCCATGTGCGTTGGTGTTGGCTTTGCCTTCATTGCATCCTTGGTCAATAAAATCACCAAGTTGGGCCTCTTGTCCAACATGGCCGAGCGTGTGACCTTTGTGTTGATTCCTCCTTTGGCCCTTATTTTCTTGGTTCTGGGAACCATCTTCTTGGGCATTGCAACCCCCACTGAAGGCGGTGCGATGGGTGCTGTTGGTGCTTTGGTCATGGCCTTGGCGCGTAACCGCATTGACATGAAACTCATCCGTCAAGCCATGGACTCCACCATGAAGCTGTCTTGCTTCGTGTTGTTCATCCTGATTGGTGCCACCGTGTTCAGCTTGGCTTTCCAAGGTGTGGATGGTCCCATTTGGGTGGAGCATCTGTTGTCTGGCTTGCCAGGCGGTCAGTTGGGCTTCCTCATTGTGGTGAACATTTTGGTGTTCATCTTGGCCTTCTTCTTAGACTTCTTTGAATTGGCCTTCATCATCATCCCACTCATTGGCCCTGTCGCTGAGAAACTGGGCATTGACTTGGTATGGTTTGGTGTGTTGTTGGCTGTGAACATGCAGACGTCCTTCATGCACCCTCCCTTCGGATTTGCCTTGTTCTATCTCCGAAGCGTGGCACCTGTGGAAGACTACATTGACCGCGTGACCAAGAAAACCATCAAGAAAGTCACCATCGAAGACATCTATTGGGGCGCAGTTCCCTTTGTGGTCATTCAAGTGATCATGGTGGGCTTGATCATTGCCTTCCCTGGTTTGGTCTCCAGTGGTTTGTCCAAAGAGCCTACAGTGGACGCCGAGGCCGTGCTCATGCAAATGCGTGCTGACACTGCAACCGATGATGCGGATGCAGCTAAAAACGAGACCCCCGGCCAGGAAGTGGATCCTGTAAAAGCCTTAATGGAGTCCATGAAAGAAGACCAAGCTAAGAAGCCTTGATCTTCTGAATCACAGCACCTCTCCCTAAGAGGTGTTGGATTCACAAGCAACAAAAAACCCGCCTAGGCGGGTTTTTTGTTGGGGACCTTGAAAGTCCCCAGAGCCTTGGCTGTGTATTACAGCTTTTGGCGTTCCATGAAGTTGTTCATGTTGGACTCAGCCAAGCTGAACCACTGGTTGGCTTCACGACGGAAGTTAGAGTAGTCAGCGTAGATTTTCTTCCAGGCTGGGTTGGTGTTGTTCAGGTCTGCGTAAACTTCTTGCGAAGACTTGAAGGCAGCGTCCATCACGTCTTTGGGGAATGCGCGCAATTTGGCGCCTTGACCAATGAGTGTCTTGAGAGCCGCTGGGTTTTTGTAGTCGTACTTGGCTTGCATGTCGGTGTGGGCATAAGCTGCAGCGCACTCAACAATGGCTTTGTATTCGCTAGACAAACCTTCGTAGGCCTTTTGGTTGACGTACAAGGCCAACTGTGGACCCACTTCCCAGAAACCGGGGAAGTAGTAGTTGGGAGCCACTTTGTTCAGACCCAATTTGAGGTCGTCATAAGGGCCAACCCACTCGGCTGCGTCGATGGTGCCTTTTTCCAGGGATTGATAAATCTCGCCACCAGGAATGTTTTGGGGCACAACGCCCAGGGGTTCCAGCACTTTGCCGCCGAAACCGCCGACGCGGAATTTCAGGCCTTTCATGTCGGCCAAAGATTTGATCTCTTTGCGATACCAGCCGCCCATTTGCACGCCTGTGTTGCCCATTGGGAAGTTCACGATGCCCACTTTGGCGTAGAACTCACGGAACAGCTTCAAGCCATTGCCTTCGTACATCCAAGCAGTCATTTGACGGCTGTTGAGGCCGAAAGGAATGGCGCAATCCAAAGCGTATGTGGGATCTTTGCCGAAGAAGTAGTAAGGCGCAGTGTTGGCCATTTCAACGGTGCCGTTGGACACGCCGTCGAGCACGCCGAATGCAGGCATCAATTCGCCAGCAGCGTGAGTGGTGATAGTGAACTTGCCGCCAGACAATTCGCCAACTTTTTTGGCAAACACGTCGCAAACACCAAACAATGTGTCGAGTGATTTGGGGAAGCTAGAAGCAATGCGCCAGCGCAATGTGGCTTGAGCGTGAACCGCTGGGGCTACACCAGCGGCCAAGACGCCAGCAATACCGGCATTTTTAATAAGGGAACGACGATCCATGGGGTTCACTCCGGAAGTCTAGGTTGATGAATTCAGGACGCCTGAGCGACACTGAAGACTGGTTACAGTCATGATCGCTATTGTAGGAAATTTAAATCGCGCTTTGGCGCGGGTTTTCCCTGCGCTAGATCAAGGATCAAGCGACTGTTTTTCGGGGTTTTAAGTTCCACCAGGGCAACTCATTTCGCAAGGAGTGCACATTGCCCGATTGATTGGTTTGATAGCCGGGCATTGCCTGCAAGGTGGTTTGCCACCGCTGATCGGTCAAATGCTGTCTTAGCGCTGCTACAGGGGGTGAGTCTAAGGCGCTCTTGAGGCAGGCCAGCCAATAGTTTTCAGTCACCAAGGGAATGAAGTCTAGGCCGGCGGCCAGTGCCGCGCTTTCTATGGCCAAACCCGCATCGGCTTGACCGGAGGCCACGCAAGTTGCAACCGCGTTGTGAGAGAGTTCTTGTCGCTGGTAGCCTTTCAGTTGGTCAGCTTGAATGTTTTGATTTTTGAGCAACTCATCCAGCAGCAGTCTTGTTCCCGTCCCCAGTCCGCGGTTAACGTAGCGAAACCTGCCGTTCACAACATCCGCCAGGGATTGGATGTTCAAAGGATTTCCCGTCCTGACCAGCAAGCCCTGGGTGCGTTTGGCAAAGCCTATCAATTTGTGGTGACCCGGTTTGAGAAGGGGCTTGTAGGTGATTGCGGAAAGGCTTTTGTCGTTGGGCTGTGACAGGGTGTGAAATCCAGCAATTTCGCAGCGACCTTCGTTCAAGGCTCGAATGGCATCCACGCTGCCGCAAAACCGAATGTCCAGGTGTAAAGCTTGTTGAGCTGTGGACTCGCGCAAACTAACCAACGCATCGTCATAACTGGCATAGAGGGTGAGCAAGTGAGCTTGAGGGTCAAAAGCGACAGCAAAGGTTCTCTCGATCTCTGCCATCAGAGATTCAATGGGGGCCGCCAATCTGGCCTGGGCTTGTCTTTCGGCCCACAGCAATTTACTCGCAAATTCTGATAATTCGGCAGGCATGCCTTTTTCCCAAACGATCAAGTTTTGGTTCAGACGTTGCTCCCATTTTTTCAACTCGCCCCAAACATGACGGTAAGACAGGTTGAGCGATTTTGCCGCTGCCGCAATGGAGCCTTGTTCGCGAACAGCTTGGAGCAAGTCCATGAGCGGGTTGCGGAGCAATGCTTGCTGCCTTGGTTTTAAAGCATCGGCCGCTAAGGGGGGCGCATCTTCAGGCCCCCAACTGTAAGAAAGTTCAATTTTTCGCACGGCTTAAGTGTGCCTCATTTAGACCGAGGTTCGATTGACGTGTCGGCGTGCTTATGCATCTCACTTCATAGCTGAACACCCGCCTAGTTCAGGTTATTTAAAACGGCTAGCATCGGCGCAAGTTTTAATTTTATGAATACTTTTTCAGACAGCGCCTTGACTGCGTTTCAACTCATCACCTCCTTGGATCCAGCACTTTGGGCCATTGCGGGCAGGTCGCTTGGCGTGAGTGCGGTAGCCTGCGTCATTGGCTGCGCCATCGGCATCGCTGTGGGGGCTTTTTTGGGGGTGTCGCGCTTTTCAGGCAGGGCGGTTGTCCTTACCGTGCTGAACACATTTCTGGCACTGCCATCGGTGGTGGTGGGGCTGGTCATTTACCTGTTGCTGTCGCGCACAGGCCCTTTGGGTTTTTTAGGTTGGTTGTTCAGTTTCAAAGCGATGGTGCTGGCGCAAGTCGTGCTGGTGGTGCCCGTGGCTGCAGCGCTTAGCAGGCAAGTGGTCGAAGACGTGGACACAGCGCATGGCGAGCAATGGCGGTCTTTAGGGGCCGGTCATTTGGTGCGCTGTGTGTTGTTGGCTTGGAACGAGCGCTTTGCATTGCTCACCGTGGTGGTGGCTTGTTTTGGACGCGCTATTTCAGAGGTGGGCGCGGTGATGATTGTGGGTGGCAACATCGAAGGCTTCACGCGTGTGATGACGACAGCCATTGCGCTTGAAACCAGCAAAGGTGATTTGCCATTGGCCTTGGCGCTTGGCATGGTGCTGTTGGCCATTGTGGGCTGTTTGAACATGCTGCTGTCGCTGTTCAGGCATTGGCAAGACCGCCATCAAGCGTCCATGCCCACCAGCTTGCGAGGGTGGGTGGCATGACTTCCCTAATTGCAATTCAGCATGTGAGCCTGAAACTCGGCCATGTGCAAGCCCTTAGCGATGTGAGTTTGCGCATTGATGCGGGTGAGCATGTGGCGCTGATTGGCGCCAACGGGTCAGGCAAAAGTACGTTGCTGCGCGTTTTGAATGGCTTGCATCAAGTCACGGAGGGCAAGTTGCAATTGGCGACATGCCGTCAAGCCATGCTGTTCCAAAGACCTCACATGTTGCGCATGAGCAGTTGGAGCAATGTGGCCTTGGGCTTGTGGTTAGATCGCAGTTTGGGTTTGCCTTGGCATCAAGCCAAAGCGCGTGCGCTGGATGCTTTGTCTGTGGTGGGTTTGTCCGGTGTGAAGTTGCAAAACGCGGCCACCTTGTCGGGCGGTCAGCAGCAGCGTTTGGCCTTGGCCAGAGCTTGGGCCAAAGCGCCCGAATTGCTTTTCTTGGACGAACCGACAGCCAGCTTGGATCCACCTGCTAAACGAGAAATTGAAGCCCTGGTGCAGCGCATGATTGCGCCCAAGGACAAACCAAGTCCGATGACTTTGATTTTTGCAAGTCACAACTTGGGTCAAGTCAAGCGTTGGGCGAGTCGGGTGATTTACATCGAACAAGGCCGCATCTTGGCGGATTTGCCCACAGCAGATTTTTTCAATGCCGAGTGTTTGAAACAACACAGCTATCAAGCATATTTATTTCTTCAAGGAGAGACTTCATGAGAAAGGCCCTCACTTCGTTGCTGCAAAAGCCATGGGTACGTTCCCTGTTTTTGGGTTTGGCCTTGGGTGCACTGAGCGTCCACAGCACAGCGCAATCGATTGTGATGTCCTCCACAACGTCCACTGAACAATCGGGCTTGTTCAGTCACCTTTTGCCCGAGTTCAAAAAAGCCACGGGCATTGACATCAAGGTGGTGGCCTTGGGCACAGGCCAGGCTTTGGACATGGCGCGCCGGGGCGATGCCGACGTGGTGTTTGTGCACGACCTGCCAGCAGAAGAAAAATTCGTTGCTGAAGGATTTGGCATCAAACGTTTTCCGGTGATGTACAACGACTTTGTGGTGGTGGGTCCGCAAGCCGATCCCGCCAATGTCAAAGGCAATGACATCGTGGCCGCTTTGAAGAAAATCTCGAGCAGCAATGCCGCCTTCATTTCGCGCGGTGACAAAAGTGGCACGCACGCTGCAGAGTTACGCTTTTGGAGCCAAGCTTCAATGGCCGATAAAAAGGGCGGTGGTTACAAAGAATGCGGTTGCGGCATGGGGCCGGCTTTGAACATGGGTGCGTCCACTGGCGCCTATGTGCTCACAGACCGCGGGACGTGGTTGAACTTCAAAAACCGCGCTGACTTGAAAATCTTGGTGGAAGGCGATGCCAAGTTGTTCAACCAATACGGTGTGATGGTGGTCAATCCCGCCAAGCACCCGCACGTGAAACAAGCCGATGCGCAAAAGTTTGTGGACTGGGTGATTTCAAGCAATGGTCAGGCAGCCATTGCAGCCTACAAAATTGGCGGTGAGTCGGTGTTTTTCCCCAACGCCAACAAGTAATTTACCTGCCTGTAAAGCAAACAGGTACCGAAGGATCGATGGGCGGTCCTTCGTGCGTGTTTTTGGCATGCGCTACATCCATGTCGCGCGGCAAGGGCACGCCATTTTTAACGGCCAACACTTCGGCCATGATGCTGACCGCAATCTCAGCGGGTGTTTTGCTGCCAATGTAAATGCCAATGGGGCCGCGCAGTCTGGCCAGGGATTCTTCCGTTTGATCAAAATGCTCGATCATGCGTTGCTGGCGCAGCAAGTTGTTGCGGCGTGAGCCAATGGCGCCAATGTAAAACGCATCTGTTTCCAAGGCCGCCAACAAAGCCAAGTCATCTAGTTTGGGGTCGTGCGTCAAGGCAATCACACAGCTTCGGCGGTCGGGCTTGAAGCTGCCTACCAAGTCATCGGGCATGTCGTGCTTCACTGTGACGCCAGCCACGGACCATGCACCGCGATATTCTTCGCGCGGATCGCACACGGTCACTGCAAAGCCATTGAAGAGGGCCATGGTGGCCAAGTACTCGGTCATCTGACCGGCACCGATGAGCAGCATGCGGTATTCGGGGCCAAAGGTGTTGATGAGCTGGTGTTCGTCGATGTGCAATTCGCTGGGTGCATCGCTGGCGATCAGCGTGACTAGCCCAGTCTGCAGATCCGTACATCGTTGGGTCAGTTGACCGCGAGCCAACATGTCGATCAACTCCGTCAAGCGGGCGGCATCGGGGTTGAACTCCAATAACAACTCGAGGGTGCCACCGCATGGCAATCCAAAACGGTGTGCTTCATCGGCGCTGATGCCGTATTTCAAGCGCACAGGCGCACTGTCGGTAATGGCGTTGGCTTTGCTGTACTGCGCAATCAGATCGTCTTCAATGCAACCACCCGATACCGAACCCACCACGGCGCCGGTTTCACACAAGGCCATGATGGAGCCTACAGGGCGAGGTGAAGAGCCCCAAGTTCTGACCACGGTGGTGAGCATGGCTCGCTGCCCAGCATCGCGCCAAGCTTTGAGGGTTCGCAAAACCACAATGTCTAAGTTTTCCATGATGATTTGAAGTGCTTCAGCGAATCAAGGTCCAAACAGCACCGGCCGCTACGGCCAGTGCAAGCCAAATCCAAGTGGGGACACTGCCAGAGGCGGGTGTGGCTGCGGGTTCGGGCGATGCCGTTGCGCCTTCTGCTTGGGGGTACTTGGCCTGCAAGGCCTCGTCAAAGCGTTTGAAGAAATCCTCAGCCAAGGATTTGGCCGCACCATCAATCAGGCGTTGGCCCAATTGCGCCAACTTTCCACCGACTGTGGAGTGAACGGTGTATTGCAGCTCGCACCCTTCGGCATGGGGATGCAAAGACACCTTGGACTCGCCTTTGCCAAAGCCTGCCACGCCGCCTTGTGCTTCGAAGTTCAGGGCATACGCGTTAGGCGCTTGAATGTCAGACAGTGTGACCTTGCCTGTGAATTTGGCGGACACAGGGCCAATTTTGATGGCGACGCCCACGTTGTAAACGTTGGGTTCGGTCAATTCAAATTTGTCACAACCGGGAATGCATGATTTCAAAATGGCGGGATCGTTCAATGCATCCCAGGCTTGTGCTTGTGTCACGTGCAAAACGCGTTGTCCTTGCATGTCCATGAGGTGAGTCTCCTAGTGATTCTTAATGTGATTTCAAGAGCTTAGACAAGGCACTGGCCAGTTCTTCTAAGCGCGATAAATTGTGGATGGCCAACATGCCGTTCACATGGCGATTCAACACGCTTGCACCTGTTGCGATGGGCGCATAGCCCTCAAAACGCAGCAAAGGGTTGAGCCAAAGCAAAGAGCGTGTGTGACGCTTGAGCCAAACAAGCTCTGAGTCTAGCGCTTCCGCAGTGCCCGTGTCCAAGCCATCGCTGATTAACAACACCACCGTTCGCCTGCCTGTGAGTTTTTTGGCATGCTGTTTGCGAAATTGCACCAGCGATTGGCCCAACTGAGTGCCACCCGCAAAGTCTTTAATTTGATGGCTGGCCAAGGCCAGCATGTCGTCGGTGTCGCGCAGTTTGAAGGCGGGGTTGAGGTCAGTCAGGCCTGTGCCAAACGCGAACACTTGACGCGGCGTGCCTCGGGTGGCTTGGTGCAAAAAGGCCAGCAGCAAACGGGCGTAGCGTTCCATCGAGCCCGAAATGTCGACCAAGATGAGCAAGGGCAGGGCTTGGGGTTTGCGTTGCATGCGGGGCAGACGCAAAACATCGCCATCTTGGCGCGCGGCCATTTGCATGGTTTTGGCCCAATGCATGCGTTCGCCACGACCGCCAGCACGGGTTCGGCGACCTTGAATTTGGGGCAGGGGCAACTTGACGCGTCGCGCTAATTTCTCGACCAAGTTGAATTCGCTGGCGCTCAGGCTTTGAAAGTCGGCTTGTTGCAAACGCTCACGATCGCTGGCGCTCATGGCAGCGTCAAACTTCAGCTCATCTTCTTTGGGTTTGACGGGATCGTTGTGTTTGTTTTTGGCGGCCAGCGCTTCTTGCACGCGCGACTTGCGAGGCACACCGGGTGTAGCGGTAGGCGCTTTGGGCAGCAACTGCGACAGCAATTGGCGCGTGAGTTCGGGGTCTCTGAAAAATGCAGAGAACATTTGTTCAAACACCACCAGGTCCTCTTGTCGGCTGACCAAGCAGGCTTGAAGGGCGGCAGACAAATCACCTTTGCGTTCAATGCCAACCAGCTGAGTCGATTCAATGGCCAAGCTGATGCGCGACGCATCGATGGGCAAGCCTGCTCTGCGCAAGGCCCTTGCAAAACCCGTGATGTTGTCACTGAGTTTGCCAGTGCGTGCGTCGCCCAACAACATGGTCAAAAATTCTTAAAGGACGGTAGGGGCAGGGGCCAACAAATCGTCAAGCAAAGGCGTGATGGCTGCAATGTCCTCGCGCTGCTTGAACAAAATACCGACGGTGTCTTGAACCACTTCAGGGTCGAGCGTCAAGGTGTCCAAGGCGACCAGGGCTTTGGCCCACTCCACGCTTTCGGCAATGCCGGGAGCGCGCTGAAAGGCACTGGCAAAGGGCTGGCTGCGAAGGCGACCTACAAACTCAGCGACTTGTTCAGTCAACTGCGCGCTGGCCTGAGGCACTTGTGAACGCACCACGGCCAACTCGCGCTCGCGATCGGGGTAATCCATCCAGTGATACAAGCAGCGTCGCTTCACGGCATCGTTCAAATCGCGTGTGCGGTTGCTGGTGAGGATGGTGACCGGTGCCACTTCGGCTTGGATGGAGCCCAGTTCTGGAATGCTGACCTGGTACTCACCCAAATACTCCAGCAAGAACGCTTCGAAGGGTTCGTCGGTGCGGTCCACTTCATCGATCAACAGCAGGGCGCCAGGCACTTCGGTTTGCAAGGCTTCGAGCAAAGGGCGCTTGACCAAGAAGCGTTTTTGGTAAACCTCGCGCTCAATGTCTTGGGGCGTGGCTGATCCCCCAGCGTGCGTGGCCGCTGCGCGCATGTGCAACAACTGCGCTGCATGATTCCATTCATACAAAGCTTCGCGTTGTTCCATGCCGTCGTAGCATTGCAGTCTGATCAGCGGTCGGCCAAGAACTTTGGCCAAGGCTTTGGCCAGTTCGGTTTTGCCCACACCAGGTTCACCCTCCAACAAAAGAGGGCGCTCTAATTTGAGGCTCAAAAAAACGGCGGTGATGAGCCGCCGTTCCGCGAAATAGCCCACGCCTTCTAAGGCCTGGGCAAGTTCGTCGATGGTTTTGAAAGTGTCTTTTGCGGTCATCCGTTCGCCTGTTTCACCGCCCTTTGGGTTTGCACGGTGATCAGGTGAGCGCGATAGGCCTTTGAAGCGTGCAGGTCGGCATTGAGATCTGTAGAGTCTACCGCGACACCAGCCACTGCTTCGGGTGTGAAGCTTTTGCTTAAAGCTGCTTCAAGCCCTGCGTGACGGAACACGCCATTGCCTGCGCCAGTAATGGCCACGCGCGCACCTGCCGCTGTCTGGGCCACAAACACGCCCACCAACGCAAAGCGTGAGGCCGGTTGGTTGAATTTGGCGTACGCCGCTTTAGTGGGAATGGGGAAACTCACGGAAGTGATGATTTCGCCCGCTTCCAAAGCGGTGGTGTACAGGCCTTGGAAAAAGTCGTCAGCCTTGATGGCACGCTTGTCGGTATTGACTGTGGCGCCCAAAGCCAGCAAAGCGCTGGGGTAGCAGGCTGCTGGGTCGTTGTTGGCCACAGAGCCACCAATGGTACCCATGGCGCGCACTTGCTTGTCGCCAATGTTGTTGGCCAATGCGGCCAAGCCAGGAATGTGCTGCTTGACGTCTGCGTTGTCGGCCACGTCTTGGTGACGCGTCATGGCGCCAATCACGATGTTGTTGCCGTCTTTTTTGACGCCGGCCAAACCGCTGATGGCAGCCAAGTCAATCAAGGTTTCGGGTTGCTGCAGGCGTTGCTTCATCGCAGCGATCATGGTTTGACCACCGGCCAAAACTTGACCGCCTGCTTGCGCCGCTTTTTGCGCATCAGCCAAGGCTGTGGGTCTTTCGTATTTGAATGCGTACATGGTGTGTTCTCCGAATATCTAATTAATGCTTGGCGGCTTGAATGGCTTCCCACACGCGGTGTGGTGTGGCAGGCATGTCAAAGTCTTTGACGCCAAGGGGTGCCAGTGCGTCCAGCACGGCATTGATCACAGCAGGGGGAGAGCCAATGGCGCCCGCTTCACCACAACCCTTGGTGCCCAAAGGATTGGTGGTGCAGGGGGTGCACTCGTGACCGATGGCGAACTCGGGGAAATCGTCGGCGCGTGGCATGGGGTAGTCCATGAAAGAGCCCGTCAAGAGTTGACCGGTTTCTTTGTCGTACACGCAGTTTTCCATGAGGGCTTGGCCAATGCCTTGCACCAAACCGCCATGCACTTGGCCTTCCACAATCATCGGGTTGATGATGGTGCCGAAGTCGTCCACGGCTGTGAACTTGTCCACTTTGGTGACGCCAGTTTGAGGATCAATTTCCACTTCGCAGATGTAAGTGCCTGCAGGGAATGTGAAGTTGGTGGGGTCGTAGAACGCAGTTTCGTTCAAGCCTGGCTCCAACTTGTCTAAGGGGTAGTTGTGGGGCACATAGGCTGTGAGGGCGACAGTACCAAACGGAATCTTTTTATCGGTGCCTTTCACGCTGAATTCGCCGTTGGCAAAGTCAATGTCGGCATCGCCAGCTTCCATCAGGTGGGCTGCAATTTTCTTGGCCTTGGCTTCAATTTTGTCGAGGGCGCGCATCAGTGCAGCACCACCTACAGAAATAGAACGTGAGCCGTAAGTGCCCATGCCGAAAGGCACGCGGCCGGTGTCGCCGTGAACGATGTCAACGTTTTCAACCGGAATGCCCAAGCGCGCAGCCACCACCTGTGCAAAGGTAGTTTCGTGACCTTGGCCATGGCTGTGTGAGCCTGTGAACACCGTGACGCTGCCTGTGGGGTGAACGCGAACTTCACCGCACTCAAACAAGCCAGCGCGAGCGCCCAAAGCACCTGCCACATTGCTGGGGGCTAGTCCGCAAGCCTCGATGTAGCTGGAGTAACCAATGCCGCGGAGCAAGCCTTTGGCAGCACTGGCCGCTTTACGGGCAGGGAAGCCCGCTAAGTCGCCCAGCTTGTTGGCGTGGTTCATAAGGGCATGGAAATCGCCCGTGTCGTACTGCAAAGCCACTGGCGTTTGGTACGGGAACTGTGTGATGAAGTTCTTGCTGCGAATGGCGTCTTGCGTCATGCCCAACTCGAAAGCTGCGCGAGACACAATGCGCTCTAGCAGGTAAGTGGCTTCTGGACGACCTGCCCCGCGGTAAGCATCGACTGGCGCGGTGTTGGTGAACCAGGCATCCACTTCGACATAGACTTGAGGTGTGGCGTATTGGCCAGCCAACAAAGTGGCGTAAAGAATCGTAGGCACCGCTGTTGAGAACGTGGACAAGTAAGCACCCAAGTTGGCATCGGTGTGCACGCGCAAAGCCAAGAACTTGCCGTCTTTGTCGATGGCCAATTCGGCGTGGCTGGAATGGTCACGGCCGTGCGCATCGCTTAAGAAAGCTTCTGAGCGATCGCAGTTCCATTTGATGTTGCGGTTGAGCTTTTTAGAAGCCCAAGTGAGACACACATCTTCAGCGTACAAGTAAATTTTGGCGCCAAAACCACCGCCCACATCGGGAGCAATCACACGCACTTTGTGTTCGGGCAAACCCATCACAAACGCGGTCATGAGCAGACGCTCAACGTGCGGATTTTGGTTGGACACGTACAGTGTGTACTCGTCGCTGGCGCGGTTGTAGCTGCCAATGGCGGCGCGTGGCTCCATGGGGTTAGGCGCCAAGCGGTTGTTGATCAAATCAAGCTTGGTCACGTGTGCTGCATTGGCAAAGGCTGCGTCGACAGCGGCCTTGTCGCCAATGGCCCAGTTGTAGCAATGGTTGTTGGGGGCTTCTGCGTGCAGGGCTGTGGCCGTTTTGGCTTGACGCACATCGACCACAGCGGGCAACACGTCGTAATCCACTTCGACCAATTCAGCAGCGTTTTTGGCTTGCTCTAAAGTTTCGGCCACCACCATGGCCACGTGGTCGCCCACGTAGCGAACCTTGCCATTGGCAAGAATGGGGTGAGGTGGCTCGTTCATGGGTTTGCCGCTGGTGTCGGTGATCAACCAGCCGCAGGGCAAGCCATTGATCTTGGCGTCGACCACATCGGGGCCGTCGAGCACTGCCACCACACCCGGTGCTGCCAAAGCTGCTGCTTTGTTGATGCTTTTGATATTGGCGTGCGCATGCGGTGAACGCACGAACACAGCGTGCGTCATATTGTCGAGGCGAATGTCGTCGGTGTAGTTGCCAGCGCCCGTGAGGAAACGGTAGTCTTCCTTGCGACGCAAGGCTTCACCGATGTGGGGGAGTTTGGAGAAATCTGATGCACCCATGGTGAGCTCCTTAAGCTTTCATGGCAGCAGAACCTTGCTGCACGGCCTTGACGATGTTTTGGTAACCGGTGCAACGGCACAGGTTGCCCTCGAGCAATTCGCGAATTTCGGTTTCGCTGGCATTGGGGTGGCGCTTGGCGATGTCGACCGCGCTCATGACCATGCCGGGGGTGCAGAAGCCGCACTGCAAGCCGTGACATTCTTTGAATGCCGCTTGCATGGGGTGCATGGTGCCGTCGGCTTGGGCCATGCCTTCAATGGTGGTGACTTCGGCGCCTTGCGCCTGTGCGGTGAGCATGTTGCATGACTTCACTGCACGGCCGTTCACATGAACAGTACAAGCGCCGCATTGGGCGGTATCGCAACCCACGTGGGTGCCAGTGAGTTTGAGGTGCTCGCGCAAGGCTTGAACGAGCAATGTGTTGGGGGCGGCATCAACGGACACTGATTTGCCGTTGACCTTCATTTGAACCTGCATGCGTAACTCCTCGGATTGAATTCGTCCTCCAGTAGATCACGCAGCAAGCAAATGTTCGGTAAGGGCTTTCCCCAATTTTCAACGCATTAGGCCAGCTTAGACCTTCGCCACTGACTGACCACCATGGGAATGACCATGGCCACGCCGACCAAACTGGCCGTCAGGCTAGGTGCAATCATCAGCAAGGCGGCAAACAAGCAAGTGAGCTGTTCCCAGCGTTTCATTTCTACCAAGAGGAACTTGCTCAAAGCAGCTGCCATGAGGGTGATGCCAAAAACGCAGCCGCTAAAGGTAATGATGAAGCTTTCCCAAGTAAACCCTTTGGCCACCAAAAGCAAAGAGGGCGAGAAGACAAAGACAAAAGGAACCAATGCTTTGGCCAGGCCCAAGCGGAAGGCCGTGTTGCCGGTCTTGAAAGGGTCACTGCCAGCCATGCCTGCGGCGGCGTAAGCGGCAAGAGCTACCGGAGGCGTGATATCGGCTAACACGCCGTAATAGAACACAAAGAAGTGCGCAACCAAGGGCTCTACACCCAAGCCCACCAAGGTGGGGGCAGCCACGGTGACCATGATGATGTAGGTGGCTGTGGTGGGCACACCGCAGCCCATCAAGATGCAAACCAGACCGGTCATGGTGAGGGCTGCAAGCAAGGTGAGTGTGTTCAAGGACGCCCAATCTGCAGGGATCCAGCCGCTCATGAATGCAGAAATGGTTTGCGCTGCTTGCGTGATGATGTAGCTGATCTTGAAGCCCACGCCAGTGAGCGTGACCACACCAATCACGATGCCCACGGTGGCCGCCGCAGCGCCCACAGCCAAGGCGTACTTGGCGCCAGTTTCAAGCGCTTCAATCAAGACATGCGGTTCAATGCGACCGCGCACACCCGCCCAGATGTAGGCAGCAGCGCCGACGATCAAGGCCAATGCGAACAAGACCAATTTGATGGTGCTATTGTCATTTCCGAAATCGGAGAACGCGATGGTCATCAAGATGGCGTGCATGACCACCAAGAGGCCCCAGTTCTTGAGTTGGTTGCCACTGGTTTTGGTAGACATGCCCACAATGGCACATGAACTGATGCCTACAAATGCCGCCAAATAAGGCGTGCGACCTGAAACCAGAATGCTGATCAGCAAGCCCAAAGGAATGAGGGTGGGCCAACGCATTTTGAGTGACTCGGCCAAACGTGGCATTTCTTCTTCTGTGAGTCCGCGCAGGCCATATCGCTTGGCTTCAAAGTGCACTTGCATGAACACGCCAAAGAAGTGCATGAACGCAGGCACCACCGATGCGGCAATGATGGTTTGGTAGGGCACGTTCAAGAATTCGATCATCAAGAACGCTGCAGCACCCAGCACGGGCGGTGTAATTTGTCCGCCTGTGGAGGAGGCGGCTTCAACCGCTGCCGCAAAGTGCTTTTTGTAGCCCACACGAATCATGGCGGGAATGGTGAGCGAGCCCACCGTGACGGCATTGGCCACGGAGGAGCCACTCAACATGCCAAACAGGGCCGAGCCAAATACGCTGACCTTGGCAGGGCCACCGGCATAACGTCCGGCAATGCTAGAGGCAACGTCTAAGAACAATTGACCCAAGCCAATGCGTGTGGCCATGACGCCAAACAACACAAAGTGAAAAACATAAGTGGCCACCACGCCCACCGCCACGCCGTAAATGCCTTGGCTGGTGAGGTACTGGTGATTGATCATCATGGACCAATTGGCGCCAGCATGTTTGAGCAAACCGGGGAAGTAGGGGCCAAGCAATGCATAAGCCGTGAAGCCAATCGCGATCAGTGGCAAAGGCCAGCCCATGGAGCGCCGTGTGGCTTCCAGCAAGGTGATGAACAGAATGCTGCCCATGATGACGTCCATGTTGCTGGGGTTGCCCACGCGGAACATCAGGTCATCAAAGACATAGGGGATGTACAAAACGCTCAATGCGCAAGCACCTGCCAACAGCCAGTCCACCAGCGGCACACCACCTGGATTTAAAAACGAACTTTTGAGATCGCGATTGGCAGAGGCGCTACTGAATGCAAAGACCAAAAAAATCATGCCTAACACAAAGGCCAAGTGCACACCGCGGTGCGTGATTTCTTGCAGCAAGCCAAAGCCTGCGGTGTAGTAGTGAAAGCACGACAGGGCAATCAAGAGCCATTTGACGATTTGCGTGGCAGGCGGCAAGGTGGGCCGAAAGCGCATCTCGGGATCAAACTGTTCTTCGAGTTCTTGTAGTTTTTGATCGTCGGGGAGCAGGGTGGCAGCGGTCATGTGAATACTCTGGAAACTTCAAGTAGTAACGGGCGAGTTAACCTGAAGTTAACCCGCCCGTTGGCATTTAACGAAACGTTAAATTATTTCAAGACACCCGCTTCGCGGTAGAACTTTTCTGCACCGGGGTGGAAAGGAATGCCAGCACCTTGCACAGCATTTTTCAAGGTGATCAGCTTGCCCTTGGCGTGGCCAGCGGCCAATGCTTTTTGGGTGGACTCGCTGTACAAAGCTTTGGTGATTTGGTAGATGGTTTCTGTGTCAGCTTTGGCGCTGGTCACCCACTGGGCGCCCACAGACAATGTGTTCACAGCGTCAACATCTTTGTAGGTGGCAGCAGGCACACTGTCGTTGGCAAAGAAGGAGCTGGTGCTGCGCAAGGCTTGCGCTTGAGCGCCATCAATGGGCAACAAGGCAATGCCGCCGCCACTAGAAGCCAATTCGGCAATGGCGCCAGCCGGTGCACCGCCCACGAAGAAGAAGGCATCCAAAGCGCCGTCTTTCATTTTGTCAGCCGCTTGGTTGGGCTTGATGTACTCGGGCTTGATTTCGGATTCTTTGATGTTGTAGGCGGCCAAGATCAAACGGGCATTGACCAGCGTGCCAGAGCCTGGCTCGTCCAAGGCAACGCGCTTGCCTTTGAGTTCAGCAATGCTTTTGATGCCAGAAGATTTTTTGACCACCACGTGAATGGTTTCAGGGTAGAGGTTGGCGATGAGGCGCAAATCTGGAATATTGGGCTTGCCTTCGTAGATGCCCGTGCCTTTTTGGGCCCAAGTGGCCACGTCAGACTGAGAGAAACCTGATTCCATGGCGCCACTGGCCACGCCATTGACGTTGGCCACAGAGCCATTGGTGGCCTGTGCAGTGGCAATCAGTTTGCCTGGTACAGACACCGCGTTGGCAATCATGCCGCCCACGGGGTAGTAAGTGCCTGCTGTACCGCCTGTGCCAATGCGGAAGAAAGCTTGTGCTTGTGCGCTGGTGCTCACGGTCAAAGCCAAGGGGAGTGCCACAGCCACACCAAGGGCTAGGCGACGTGCAATGTGATTCAGGGTCATAGGTGCTCCAAGTAAAACCAAACAATGTTGCAGTAGACCTCATTCCCCAGATTTAGGGCATAGGACTAATACCGATTAATTTGACAGTGTAAAGCCCAAAATAAGTCAAAACCAGGGAGCCCAGCAAATGAATGCCTGCCGTAAACAGGGCCAGGGCCAGTCGACCCTGTTGCAACATGCCCACCACTTCAGCGGAAAACGTGGAAAAGGTGGTCAGTGCGCCTAAAAAGCCCGTGACGCACAACAAGCGCCACTCGGGTGCCAGTTGGGGCATGTTTTGAAAAATACCCACGCACAATCCAATGAGGTAGCCGCCGATCAAGTTGGCGGCCAAGGTGCCCCATGGCAATAAACCATCATCTGATGTGCTGGGGTTGAGCCACAACCCCAATTGCCAGCGCGCCAAAGCGCCCAGGCAAGCACCGAAGCAAATGGCAATGACGGCAAACATGGCAGTGATCCTTGTGAATTAAATCAAATGGGCGACAGCAGCATGAGGCTTAAAAGGGCGGGCCTTCCTCTGAAGAGGCGGCTTCTGCAAACACATTCTCGCCGCCTAAGGCGGTGACCACGTCTTTGATGAGTGGGCCTAACATGCCGGTGCTCAGAACCACATCGGCATCGAACTTGTCATCGCCTTCGGTGCCAATGGCTTCAGGCTCTGTGCCGTCTAGAAAGCTGACTTTTTTGAACTGCAAATTGTCGGTGAGCACAAAGCTGGCTTTGCCTTCCCAGCTGAGGCCCAGCTGCGTTGGCAGCTTGCCATCGCGCACATGCTTGCGCACTTCGTCGGTGTTGAGCACGTGGCGGGTGTACTTGACCATGGGTTGGTCTTCCGCGCCCGATTTGAGGACGCATTCTTTTTCAACACTTAAAGCAGGTGGCAGCTCGTGCGGGTCGGTGGCCAACAACCAAGCGGCCATGCCGGTTTGGGGCGACATGGCCGTTTGCAGCAAGTTGAGGTCGAGCCCTGGCAACGCGCGCACCAATTGGGTGATGACCTCGTCGGCCTTGCTGGTGCTGCCAGCATCGATGGCCAACAAGCGGTCTTTGGGGTTGATCCACACCATGACGGCACCTTGCTTGGCAAAGGCTTGGGGCAACAGGCTGTGCAAAATGTCTTCGCGCATTTCGCGTTGCTCTTTTTTTCCGGGCTTGCGGCCGGTTTTCTCCTCAATGTCTTTGGCCTGCAACTCGGCTTTTCGCTTGACGACGGAAGAGGGGACGGCCTTGGTCTCGATCAACAATTTGGCAATCCATTGACCGCCTACGGACTCTAGCAAGGGACCATGGGCGACGCCGCGTGGTTCGGTCCAGCCGACCGATTTGTCTTGACCGGGGGAGCACTCTACAAAACGATTGGCAGCCAGTGCTGTTTCAATCTCGGGAACTGTCGCCACCCAATTTGGCCCAATTCGATAGGCCATTACATTTTTAAACACGAAATTCCTTTGGGTATTCTTTGACTTGAGGTCAAATTAATCGACATCATAGGGTGTTAATTTTGAATCAAAATCAGCCACACTTCGTCTCATGGTCAGAAATTCTTTGTTACCCAACTTAATGGCACGCAAACGCTGGGGTGTGTTGATGTTGGACACGCAATTTCCGCGTTTGCTGGGCGATATTGGCTGCCCTGAAGGCTGGCCATTTGACTTGATGTATCAAAAAGTGCCCGGCATGTTTCCCCAAGAAATTGTGCGCAGCGCCGATAGTCTGAAGCAGCACTTGGTGCTGCCAGCCTTTGTCAATGCCAGTCGACAATTGATCGCGCAGGGCGCTGAAGGCATAACCACCAGTTGCGGCTTTTTGGTCTTGCTGCAAAACGAATTGCAAGCAACATTGCCAGTGCCTGTGATCAGTTCTAGTTTGTTGTGTTTGCCACAATTGTTGGCAGTGCATGACACGGTGGGTGTCTTAACGATGGACGATGAAGCTTTGGGGGCTGCACATTTTCTGGCAGCAGGTGTCGCAGTCAAAGACTTGTCTCGGTTGCGCGTGCAGGGTGTTCAAAAAAACGAAGCTTTTGCCTTGGCTATTATGGGAAACCAATTGGAAATGGATGTTGCAGCTGCTCAGAAAAGTGTGGTGTCAGCAGCATTGCGTTTGAAGCAAAAAGCCCCCGAAGTGAAGCATGTGGTTTTGGAGTGCACCAACATGCCGCCTTATGCGGGGGCCATACAAGTGGCTACAGGCTGGCAACTGCACAGCCTGTATCAACTGCTTACAACTTCATCTGCTGAGGCATCCAAGTAACGATGCCAGGGAAGAAGTAAATTAACAAAACGGCCAACACCATCAAGAAGAACATGGGCAGTGTGGCTTTGGCAATCCACAGCAAGTCTTTGCCGGTCATGCCTTGCAACACAAACAAATTAAAACCCACAGGTGGGGTAATTTGAGCCATTTCAACCACCAGCACAATGAAGATGCCAAACCACAAGGGGTCGATACCGGCTTTTTGCACGGTGGGCATGATGACGCCCATGGTGAGGACCACCATCGAGATGCCATCTAAGAAGCATCCCAAGACCACGTAAAAAACGGTCAGCGCCAGAATCAATTCAAATTGGCTCAGACCCAAAGTGGCAATCCATTCTGCCAAGTGCCGCGGCAAACCGATATAACCCATGGACAGCGTCAAGAACGAGGCCCCAGCCAAGATCAGGGCAATCATGCAGTAAAGCCGTGTTGCACCCATCAGAGCTTCTTTGAAGCTTGCCCGATTCAAGGACCCTTGAGCTGAAGACAAAAGCATGGCACCTACAACGCCAACTGCTGCTGCTTCAGTGGCAGTGGCAATGCCAGCGTAAATAGAACCAAGCACAGCAGCAATCAACAACACGACAGGAATCAGGCTGCCCGATTCGCGAATCTTTTCCATGAAGGTGTATTGACGATCGTTGGCAGGAACCTGTTCTGGATGTCGCAATGCCCAGTAAATGATGTAACCCGAAAACAAACAAGCCAACATCAGGCCAGGCAAAATGCCGGCAATGAACAATTTGGCGATGGAAACGTCTGCCGTTACGCCGTAAACGATCATGATGATGGATGGCGGAATCAGCAGTCCCAAAGTTCCAGCGCCTGCCAAGGTGCCAATGACCATGTTGTCTGGATAACCTCTTTTTGACAGCTCAGGCAAAGTCATCTTGCCAATGGTGGCGCAAGTGGCCGCCGAAGAACCCGATACCGCTGCAAAAATGGTGCATCCCGCCACATTGGTGTGCAAGAGGCGACCCGGTAAAGCTTGGAGCCAGGGTGCCAAGCCTTTGAACATGTCTTGACTGAGTCGCGTTCTAAAAAGAATTTCTCCCATCCAAATGAACAAAGGCAATGCTGTGAGGGTCCAGCTGGAAGAGGATCCCCAGATGGTGACGGCCATGGCGTCGCCAGCAGGACGGCTGCTGAACAATTGCATGCCCACCCAAGCCACGCCTGACAAGGACAAGCCAATCCAGACGCCACTGCCCAAAATGAGAAACAGCGTTGCAACCAGCAGCGCTGTGATCAGTAAATCATTCATAGTTACTCGTTGTGTAACGCTTCATCTGAATTCAAGGCAACTCGTTTGCCCAGAATTTCCAAAATCAATTCGTCGATGAAAGCGATCGCCAAAACCACGGTACCAAGTGCCATGGAAATTTGTGGAATCCACAAGGGCGTTGCATCATTGCTGGTGGAAATGTCGTGGAAGGTGTATGACTGCCAAGACAAACGAATGCTGTAGTACGCCATGAGGCAGGCTAAAAAAGTGGCCATGCCCAATGCCCACAATTCAATGCCTTTGAGCCAGCCGCCTTTGAATCGGCTGATGAGTACCGTGACACGAATGTGCTCGCCTTTTTTCAAGGTGTGCGCCAAAGCCAAGAAGCCACTGGCGGCCATGCAATAGCCCGCATAAGCATCTGTGCCTCTGATGTGAAAGTTAAATTCACGGCCAATGATGGACATCAAAACCATCGCGAGCATGGCGCACATGAAAAGCGCCGCCAAAGCGGCGGCGCTGTCATAAATGCGGTTTAACAAACTGCGCATTGTGAATCAAAGCTTGTTGTAGGCATCGACCAAAGCTTTGCCCTCAGGACCCGCTTTTTCAAGCCATTCCTTCAACATCACATCGCCTACTTTTTTCATGTCGGCTTTGAGCTGTGCAGATGGTGTGACGATGTTCATGCCGTTCTTTTTGAGCAAGTCAATGTATTCACCGTTCTTGGCTTGAGATACTTTCCAGCCGCGTGCGTCTGCATCAGCGCCTGCTTTTAAAACGGCTTGTTTGGTCCCGGCGTCGAGGGCATCAAATGCGGCTTTGTTCATGATGACCGCATTTTTGGGCAGCCAAGCTTGTGTGTCGTACCAGTACTTGATGTGCTCGTAAGTTTTGGTGTCGTAGCCAGTTGAGCCTGAAGACATGTAGCTTTCAATCACACCTGTTGCCATAGCTTGCGAGAGCTCGGCTGCTTGCACAGTGACAGGCTGAGCGCCAACCAATTCGGCTATGCGGGCTGTGGATGGGCTGTAAGCGCGCCATTTCACACCCTTCAAATCTGCGGCCGAGTTGATGGGCTTCTTCACATAGATGCCTTGTGGTGGCCATGCCACTGCATACAACAAGATCATGCCTTGCTCAGCCAGTTTCTTTTCCAAGAAAGGACGTTGAGCTTTGTAGAGTTTGAAAGATTCTTCATAGCTGTCAGCCAAGAAGGGCAGTCCATCGGCGCCAAACAATTGCCATTCATTTTGGAAGTTGGCCAACAAGATTTCACCAATTTGTGCTTGACCACCTTGCACAGCACGCTTGATTTCAGGCGCTTTGAACAATGACGCATTGGCATGCACGGTAATCTTCAATTTGCCGCCAGAAGCTTTTTCAACATCGTTGGCAAATTGCACCAAATTTTCGGTGTGAAAGTTGTTGGCGGGGTAGGCTGCCGGCAAGTCCCACTTAGTCTGGGCTTGGACGGATGCAATGCCACCCATGGCCAACACAGTGGTGATCAGGGCTTTGGAAATTAAACGTCTTTTCATAGGTGCTCCATTGAATGAAAAAAAATCAGAAAGCATTGCAAGAATAGCACTGACTGCAAATGCAAAATACAGGCCCGGCTTGGTAGAAACGCGATGTTCATCACGAAGATGAGTCTGAAAGGTTTAACATCTCGTTCAATATCAATTGAAAACAGCCCTCAACAGGGCTGAATTGCGCTGTCATTTTAAGGAAAATCAATGTCGAGCTTACCGTCCAGTCCGTTGTGGCAATTCTGGATTGACAGAGGGGGCACATTCACAGACATCGTGGGCAAACAGCCTGATGGTCAGTTGGTCACTCACAAACTGTTGTCTGAAAATCCTGATCAGTACAAAGACGCAGCGGTGGCGGGTATTCGCCATTTGTTAGGGTTGAAATCGAACGAGCCAGTAAGCCCCAATTTGGTGAGTTGCGTCAAGATGGGCACCACAGTGGCCACCAATGCACTGTTAGAGCGAAAAGGTGAGCGCACCTTGTTGGTGACCACGCAAGGTTTCCGTGACGCTTTGCGAATTGCTTATCAAAACCGTCCGCGCTTGTTTGACCGCAATATCGTCTTGCCTGAATTGCTCTACAGCGAGGTGATTGAAGCGCAAGAGCGCATGTCGGCGCAAGGTGAAGTGATTGAAGCGCTGCATGTCGATGCATTGCGCGCGCAATTGCAAACTCAATTTGATGCTGGCATTCGCAGCGTGGCCATTGTTTTCATGCACGCTTATCGTTATTCGCAACACGAAGTTTTGGCTGCGCAGTTGGCGCGTGAAATTGGCTTCACGCAAATCAGCACCTCCCATCAAACCAGTCCCTTGATGAAGTTTGTCAGCCGCGGTGACACCACCGTTGTCGATGCCTATTTATCACCCATCTTGCGCCGCTATGTCGACCAAGTGGCGAGTGAAATGCCAGGCGTCAAGCTGATGTTCATGCAGTCATCCGGTGGTCTGACAGACGCGCACGCCTTTGCGGGCAAGGATGCCATTTTGAGTGGTCCTGCTGGGGGCATTGTGGGCATGGCGCGCACCGCCGAAGGCGCGGGTCACGACAAAGTGATTGGCTTTGACATGGGCGGCACGTCTACGGATGTGTCGCACTATGCAGGTCAGTTTGAGCGCGAGTTTGAAACGCAAGTGGCAGGCATTCGCATGCGTGCGCCCATGATGAGCATTCACACCGTGGCGGCCGGCGGTGGTTCTTTGTTGCAATTTGATGGCGCGCGTTTGCGCGTGGGTCCGCAAAGCGCTGGTGCCAATCCAGGGCCGGCCAGTTACAGACGTGGTGGCCCTTTGGCGGTCACAGATGCCAACGTGTTGGTGGGCAAAGTGCAGCCCGACTTCTTCCCCGCTGTGTTTGGTCCTGAGGGCAATCAGCGTTTAGACAAGCAGGCTGTCGCAGAACGTTTTGATGTTTTGTCTCAGCAAATGAACCGACCCGCCGAAGCCATTGCCGATGGTTTTCTGCGGATTGCAGTGCAGCAGATGGCGAACGCCATCAAGAAAATCTCAGTGGCGCGCGGCTACGACGTCACGCGCTACACCTTGCAATGTTTTGGGGGCGCTGGTGGGCAGCACGCTTGTATGGTGGCCGATGCACTGGGCATGAAACAAGTCTATGTGCACCCCTTGGCGGGGGTGTTGTCTGCGTATGGCATGGGCTTGGCCGATCAGAGTTTGATTCGGGAACAAGCGGTAGAGTTGCGGCTGACGCCAGAGGCCATGCCAGCTTTGTTGGCGCCTCTTCAAAGTTTGGGCGATGCAGCGCGCGCTGCTTTGTCTCAGCAAGCCTTGGGCGATGCCATTGAATTGCACCAGCGCGTGCATGTGCGGTACGAAGGCAGTGATTCCGCCCTGGTGGTCAGCATGGGCAGCTTGGAAGAAATAACCGCGCGATTCGAGCAGGCTTACCGTCAACGCTTTGCATTTTTAATGACGGGCAAGGCCCTCATGGTGGAAGCCGTTTCAGTCGAGGCTTTGATCAAAGGAGACGCTGCGGTTGAAGTGCCACGATCGGTGAACCCTGTGCGGGATGTCCCCAAACGCGCTACCGTGCGCATGTACGCTGCAGGCTCCGATGGTGAATCGCGCTGGTGGGATGCCGGCTTGTTTGTGCGCGAAGACTTGCGTATCGGTGATGTGATTGCAGGACCCGCCATCATTGCAGAGAAAAACGCCACCACAGTGGTCGAGCCTGGCTGGCAAGCGCAAGTAACTGCGCTGGACCATCTGTTGCTGAACCGTGTGGAAGTGCGTCAAACCAAACATGCAGCTGGCACCACGGTCGATCCAGTGTTGTTGGAAGTGTTCAACAACCTGTTCATGAACATTGCCGAGCAAATGGGTTTGCAATTGCAAAACACCGCTTATTCGGTGAACATCAAAGAGCGTCTTGATTTTTCATGCGCTTTGTTCAATGCCCAAGGCCACTTGATAGCCAATGCGCCTCACATGCCCGTGCACTTGGGCAGCATGGGAGAAAGCATCAAAACCGTCATCCGTGAAAACGCAGGCAAGATGCACCGCGGGGATGTGTTTGTGCTCAATGACCCGTATCACGGCGGCACGCACTTGCCGGATGTGACGGTCATCACGCCCGTATTTTTAGAAGGTGCAACGCAGCCAGAGTTTTATGTAGGCTCGCGTGGTCACCATGCTGACATAGGCGGCACCACACCGGGCTCGATGCCACCTTTCTCCACCACCATTCAAGAAGAAGGTGTGCAAATTAACAACTTCAAGTTGGTGTCTGAAGGCGTTTTGCAGGAGCAGGGCATGTTGGACTTGTTGGCCAGTGGTCAATACCCCAGTCGCAATCCGCAACAAAACATGGCCGATTTGCGCGCTCAATTGGCCGCCAACGAAAAGGGAGTACAAGAGTTGCACAAAATGGTGGCTGAGTTTGGCTTGGATGTGGTTCAGGCCTACATGCGCCATGTGCAAGACAACGCTGAAGAATCGGTGCGCCGCGTGATCACACGCTTGAAAGATGGCGCCTTCACCTTGCCCCTCGACAATGGCGCGCAAATTCAAGTGGCCGTTCGCGTGGATGCCAAAAACCGCAGCGCAGAAATTGATTTCACAGGTACCAGTGCGCAGCAGACCAACAACTTCAATGCGCCCACAGCGGTGTGCATGGCGGCGGTGTTGTATGTGTTCAGAAGTTTGGTCAACGACGACATTCCGCTGAATGCGGGGTGTTTGAAACCTTTGAACGTGATCATCCCCGAGGGCTGTATGCTCAATCCCAATTTTCCAGCTTCTGTGGTGGCGGGCAATGTGGAAACATCGAGCTGCATCACCAATGCCTTGTTTGGCGCTTTGGGTGTGATGGCGGGTAGTCAACCCACCATGAACAACTTCACCTTTGGCAATGCCAAGTACCAGTACTACGAAACCATCTCGGGTGGCAGTGGTGCAGGTGTGATGGTGGACGAGCAAGGGCAGATCACTTCAGGCTTCAATGGCACTTCGGTGGTCCAGACGCATATGACCAACTCACGCCTGACCGATCCTGAAATATTGGAGTTTCGCTTCCCAGTGCGGTTGGAGAGCTACGCCATGCGCCAAGGTTCGGGCGGGCACGGCAAATGGCAGGGGGGCATGGGTGGTGTCAGGCGCATCCGATTCTTAGAGCCCATGACGGCCAGCATTTTGTCCAATGGCCGCGTGCATCCCGCATTTGGCATGGCCGGTGGCAAAGCAGGTGCACCAGGTATCAACCAAGTGCAGCGTGCTGATGGTCGTACAGAAGTGTTGAAACACATTGGCCAAGTGGAAATGGCACCGGGCGATGTGTTTGAAATTCACACGCCTGGTGGCGGTGGGTACGGCGCTGAAGTCAGAAAGTGAGAGATCCACCTAGCGGTAAGAAGCTAGGTGGATGTTTGTTTCTGTCGATCGAATACCGCTGATCAAACGGATTCTTTCTAGCGCGTTAGATAAGGCCTTCATGGAGGGGGCCTCTATTTCCGCCAGGAGGTCCCAGCGGCCATTGGTATCGTGAAGCGCGCAGACGCTGGGCTCTCCCAGCAAACTGGCGATGACCTGACGCGTGGTGTTGCCTTCTACCAATACGCCCATCCAAGCCCTGATGGTTTCGGGTTCAGTGTCGGGTCTTAGCTTGATGGTGTAGCCCACGATCACTTGTGAGTCTTCCAGTTTTCGCAAGCGATTGTTGATGGTGCCGCGCGACACCTTCAACTTGTGAGCCAAGTCAGCGATGCTCATCCGGGCATCTTGTCGTAGCAAGCCGATGAGTTTTTGGTCAATATCGTCCATTTGAAATCATTCGTCCTAATTTGCCGAAATGATACTTTATTGTGTCATTTTGGTAAATAAATGATCAAAAAAATACATTTTTGACCATTTCAATTGATTCACTTCTTATGCAAACTCTGCTCTTCTCGTTTTGATAGATCTTGAGTTTCCTTATGAATTTTTCTTCCTCTCAGCCACGCAAGGCTTTTCCCAAACAGGCCACAACTCTGAGCCCGCTTTATTTGAGTGCACCTGCCGCGGTTGAATTGGTGCAAAGCATTGGCTTGAAAGCTTGCCTGTCAGGCATTGCCAATTTCATCAAGGCAGACTTTTTGCGTTGGGAGGATTTTGATAAATCTGCGCGTGTTGCCAATCATTCCACCGACGGCGTCATTGAGTTGATGCCCATTGCTGATGACACCACCTACAGTTTTAAGTACGTCAACGGTCATCCCAAAAACACGGCGATGGGCTTGCCTACCGTGATGGCCTTTGGCGTGATGGCGGATGTGGCGACAGGTACACCTTTGTTTTTGAGCGAGTTGACACTCACCACGGCCCTGCGAACGGCCGCCACTTCGGCATTGGCGGCCAAAGTATTGGCCAGACCCGGCAGTCGTGTGATGGCTTTGATTGGCAATGGCGCGCAAAGTGAATTTCAAGCGTTGGCCTTTCAACACCTGCTAGGCATTGAGACTGTGCGTTTGTATGATCTCGATCCGAAGGCCAGCGCCAAACTCATGGCCAACTTAAGTGGCAGTGGCTTGAACTTGCAAATATGCGACAGCATTGCGCAGGCTGTCAAAGGCGCAGACATCGTGACCACGGTGACTGCAGATAAATCTTGTGCCACCATCATTACAGCTGATTTGATCGAGCCCGGCATGCACATCAATGGCGTGGGGGGTGATTGTCCTGGCAAAACCGAATTGTCGGCCGGTGTGTTGGCTGCCAGTAAAGTGTTTGTGGAATACATCCCACAGTCGCGAGTGGAGGGTGATATACAGCAAATGCCAGATGACTTTGAAGTGACAGAACTGTGGCAAGTGCTAAAGGGACATCAGCCAGGACGAGAGCACTTGCAACAGATCACGGTATTTGATTCGGTTGGTTTTGCATTAGAAGATTTTGCTGCCCTGCGATTCATGTATGAGTCAGCATGCGCATTGGGCTTGGGTGAGCGCTTGTCATTGATGCCGCAGATGAAGGATCCCAAAAATTTATTCGGTACCCTGCTAAAAACAGGCCTTTCTTCTGTGATCGAAAGAAGTGAACGCATCTGCGCTGCTTAATTCAGAGCCTCAAACCTGACGACTGATGTGTTGAGCCATGATGGCATCGGTGAGGCAGCGTGCAAAGTAAGCTGCCGCCGGTGTCAGCGGTACATCGGGTGGTGCAAGCAGTACAAGTTCAATCGGCGGAGGCCTCAGTTTGTGCAAGGAAATTTCGACCAGGCCCCGACATTCGGGTTGCGCTAACAAAGGTGCAGGCATGACGCTCACAGCATCCGACTGCCTCACCAAGGCCATGGCTGCCATGGCATCGCAACGTGTTATCAGACCAGGGGCTTTGACGCCAGCTTGTTTGAACATGGCATTCAAGCCATCGTCCAAATCATTGGCGAAGGGGCCAGGCAAAACCCACTCCAATTCGGCCAAGCGGGCGGCGGTGCCTTGTAACAAGATGGGATGTCCCTGACGGACCACTATTTTTTGAGGTTCTTTGAGAAGTCGTGTGGCATCAAATTCTGTATGGATCACTTCGCCGCTGTCTGCCACGATTGCAAAATCCAAAGATCCATCTCGCAAGCTGGGCAGGACCCGTGCTACCAAGCCCTCGACCAAACGCAACTGAACTTTGGGGTATCGTCGCCTGAACCACATGAATGCATCGCCTAACACCGTTAGCATGAGGTAAGGCGTAATTCCCACCCGCAAGGTGCCCGTGTCGTCCCCTTGTGTCTGTTTAAGGTCTTCATGCGCCAAAGTGATTTGGCGTGTGACCAGTTTGGCTCTGGCGTGTAATCTTTGACCGGCTTCTGTGAGCACCACGCCACGCGATTTTCTGATCAGCAAAGAAACGCCGACATCTTCCTCTAGCGTCCGCAAGGACTTGGTCAAGGCCGCTTGCGTCAAGTGCATTTCGCGTGCGGTGGCCCGAATGCTGCCATGTTCAACCACACCCACAAGTGCCTGAAGTTGGTGAAGCTTCATGGTGACTCCAATCAAAGTTTTTAAATGACAACTTTTGGTTGTCATGCTGAAAAATTATAGCCTTCCGTTTGTCGTTGGGTGTTCCTAGTATCTGATGGATGGATTTTTCAAACTTCGAGCTACTTCAGCGCTCACCAAAGGACCCTGCCATGAAACGACGCTCTGCACTGGAATTGCTGCTCCTCAGCATTCTCACCCTTGTGATACCTGCTTACGCTGACACCTATCCAAATAAACCTGTCACGTTGATGGTGCCTTATCCACCGGGTGGTTTGTCGGATGTCATTGCGCGAAAAGTGAACCAGGCTTTGGCGCTAGAACTGAAGCAACCCGTCATCATTGAAAACTTGGGCGGTGCGGGCGGTGCCATTGCGGCACAAAAAGTGTTGAGCGCACCAGCCGATGGGTACTACATCTTTCAGGGTTCACCCAATGAATTGATTTTGGCGCCATTGGCCATGAAGGCGGTGAAATACAAGCCAGAAGATTTTCGCTTGATTCAGCAAATGGCTTTGGCGCCGATGGCCATCGTGGCGCGCAAAGACTTCCCTGCAAAGAACGCCAACGAAATGGTGGCATACATCCAAAAAATGGCCAAAGAGGGTAAGCCTGTCAATTACGCCAGCGTTGGCAATGGCAGTTTCTATCATTTGATTGGTGAAGAGTTGTCGAAAAAGATTGGCGCAGAGATGTTGCACGTGCCTTACAAAGGTGGCGGGCCCATTTCGCAAGATTTGTTGGGCGGGCAAATTGACTTGTTCATCACACCCTATGGCGCGCCTCACGTGGCCATGGAAAAAGAAGGCAAGTTGCGATTCATTGCTGTCCTGTCTAGCGAGCCTCAACGTTTGATCAAACACATTCCATCCGTGGATGAAAACAAATTGCTCAAAGGATTTCACTACACCATTGGAAGTGGCTATTACGTGAAGAAGGGCACACCCGAGCCCATTGTGGAGGCTTTGCACAAAGCACTGACCAAAGTGATGTTTGATGCTGACTTTGTCGCCACGATGGCTGCAATGGGGCAAGACCCATCCCCCGCTTTGCGGCTCGATGAAGCGGGCAAGGCTTATGCCGACGACATCAAGTTGTACCAGGGCATTGCCAAATCCATTAACTTGCAAGCGCAATGAATTTGTTGCACGCTATGCGTGAACGCGTAGCGCCATTCGTCGCGCTACGCCACGATTTGCATCGGCACCCAGAATTGGGGCTTCAAGAATTTCGAACCTCTGCTTTGTTGGCGGAACAGCTTGAATGTTGGGGCTTCAGCGTCACCCGAGGTATCGCCACAACAGGACTTGTGGCGCAATTGGTTCGGGGGCAGGGCAAAAAGCGTTTGGGCATTCGCGCTGACATGGATGCCTTGCCCATCCAAGAAACCAATCGCTTTGCACATTGCAGTCTTCATGATGGCCTGATGCATGCCTGTGGCCATGATGGTCACACGGCCATGCTGATGGCAGCGGCGAAATACATTTCGCAAGAACTTGATTTCTCGGGAACTTTGAATTTAATATTTCAACCAGCAGAAGAACATCCGGGGGGCGCCAAGCTCATGATTGAGCAGGGCCTGTTTGAGAAATTCCCCTGTGACGCGATCTTCGCTGCGCACAACATGCCAGGCATTCCAGCGGGGCAGTTGGTCTTCATCGATGGCCCGGCCATGGCGTCATCTGATGATGTCACCATTACTTTGACAGGTTTGGGCGGGCATGGCGCCATGCCGCATTTGGCACAAGATCCTATCGTGGCGGCATCCAGCATTGTGATGTCCCTGCAAACCATCGTCTCTCGCAACATCAATCCTTTGCAAACTGGAGTGATCACGGTTGGGGCCTTGGCGTCTGGAAAAGCCAACAATGTGATTCCAGGTTCTGCGCGTTTAGAGTTAAGCGTGCGTGCACTGGACCGCGAAGTGCGTGATCTACTGCAAGTTCGCATTACGGATTTGGTGACTGCCCAAGCGCAAAGCTTCGGATTACAAGCGCAGATTGACTACAAGCGTGATTACCCCGTATTGGTCAATACAAGGGCTGAAACCGAATTTGCACGCGCCGTGGGCGTGGCCTTGTTAGGCCATGAAGGCGTCACTTTGCAAGGCCGTCCTCTTACAGGGAGTGAAGACTTTGCTTTCATGCTGGATCACTGTCCGGGCAGTTACTTGATGATTGGCAATGGGGTCGCACCAAACGCCTCATCCCCCAAAGATCTCGCACATGCCTGCATGGTGCACAACGCTGGCTATGACTTCAATGACGAAATTTTGCCTGTGGGTGCTGCCTATTGGGCTTTGTTGACGCAGCGTTACTTAACAAACTAAAAAATACCATGACTCAAGCTTTATGGCAACTCAGCGCCACCGAAGTGGCCTCTCGCATTGCGCATCGAGAAATATCGGCCAGACAGGTGACCGAGAGCGTTCTTGCGCGGATTGAAGATATCAACCCCAGCATCAATGCTTTGGCAAAAGTTAATGCAGTATCTGCTTTAAAAGACGCGGACGATGCTGATGCAGCACAAGCCCAGGGTAAATCGCTCGGACTTTTACATGGCGTGCCCGTCACCATCAAAGTGAATGTGGATGTGACTGGTGAAGCGACAACGGATGGCGTAGAAGCACTGAAGGACAACATCGCTACCACTGACTCTCCTTTGGTCCAATCGATGCGTGATGCAGGCGCCATCATCGTGGGCCGAAGTAATGCCCCAGCCTTTTCACTCCGCTGGTTTACAGACAACAGTTTTCACGGCCGAACGCTCAACCCTTTTGACCCAGGGGTCACGCCGGGTGGATCAAGTGGCGGTGCGGCGGCAGCAACAGCGCTTGGCATGGGGGCCATTGCGCACGGTAACGACTATGGTGGATCAATTCGTTATCCGGCATGGGCTTGTGGTGTGGTGGGCTTGCGAACCACCGTAGGACGTGTGCCTTCGTACAAGGCAAGTGCGCCCAATCGAATTATCACCAACCAGCAAATGTCAGTGCAAGGTCCACTCACTCGAACGGTGGCTGACGCTCGCTTGGCATTGAAAGTGATGTCGCGTGGTTCTGCTTTAGATCCGCAATGGGTGCCTGCACCTTTGGATAACCCCGACTGTGAAAAACCAACGCGTGTTGCCGTGTTCAAAAACTGGACGCATTCAAAAGTAGATCCCAGTGTCAGTGAGGCCGTGGCTCAAGCAGCGCATTGGCTAGAGGCCGCAGGCTATGTGTTGGAAGAAGTTGAGCCGCCACACTTTGCAGAAGTGTCGGCCATGCAATTTCACATGGTCATGAATGACATGCGACGCGCTGGTGCGGGATTCATGCAGCAGTTAGGTGACGATGCCTTGCGAAGGGCGCTTCAGCATTATTTAGACATCAATCCAATTTGGGACAGAGATCAAAATCTGGAGGCGCTCACGAGACGCTTTAACATTGCCCGAGACTGGGCAGTGTTTTTTGAGCGCTATCCTGTTTTGCTCATGCCCAACTCATGGGAGCGTCAATTCCCCATCGACGATGATCAGCGGACTGCAGAGCGGATGAGCGAAATTTTATTGGCGCAATCACCCTTGTTGAGTACTGCTGTCCTCGGCTTACCTGGCTTGTCTGTGCCAACTGGCATTGTTGCAGGATTGCCCGTTGGTGTGCAAATTGTCACCAGTCGTTTTCGCGAGGACATTGCTTTAAGAGCTGGTGAACTGATCGAACGTGCTTCTGATTTCTCTGCGATCCAGCACCTTGCAGCTTTGAATTCTTAAACAAAAGGCCTTGCGTTTGCGCAAGGCCTTGGGTCGAAGAGGTTGGCCACATCCGAGGTTTGGATTCCCGGCCCATCCCTGCTTAAGACTTGGTCGACTTAGGCTTGTCGGTTGATTTTGCTTTTGCGGGCTCGCTCGCTGCGCCCCCTTGATAGCCCGAACCATTGACCGTGAGGCCTTGTGCTGAAAACTTGGCGGAACTTTTCTCGCCCATGCCACTGACGCGGTGCATCAAGTCGGGCCAGTCTTTGTAATTACCTTTGTTGCGCTCTTTCAAAATTTTGCCCGACAAAGAAGGGCCAATGCCTTTGATGCCATCCAATTCTGCGGCACTTGCTTTGTTGACGTCAACGGCAGCAAAACTGCTGAGTGAAAACAGCAGGGCGGTGGTGGTTAAGATCTTTTTCAACATGTTGAATTCCTAAGTTGGGCATCACCCCAACGGTGATGCAAACCCGATTCAACTGCTGATTCAACTGCAGAAGTGCATTCTGCAATTCAAGGTGAGTGCAAGCAACACCTTGAAAGTGTTTTAGAGTTCTTCGACGCGGCGTGGTGGGTAACTGTCCCACGCTTGGCATCCTGGGCAGTGCCAGAAATGCTCCTTGGCTTCAAAGCCGCAGGCCGCACAACGATAACGCGCCAAAGGCCGTGAAGCTTGCTCAAGGGCTTTTTGCACCGGTGCCCGCGTGTCGTCAGTACCTAAATCGGCGCCTGCCAACCAACGAGAGGCGGCCAACAAAGAGGGTTGCTTTTGAAGGTGCTCGATGTAGCGTTGCCTAACTTGCTGCTCTGCGTTGGGGCCAGTTTTTTCCAAGGCCACAATGGCGTCCATCACATCAATGCATGGGCTTTGGGCGTAGTGTTGCTGAAGCAAGGACAAAGCTGCAGGCACCTGATGGGCCGCCTGAGCGGCACGCACCAAACTTGCAGCGGCCAAAGGTGCTGCCACAGAACCCGATTCAAACAATTGGCTTAGCGTGGTGCAAGCTTGCTGGGCTTGTCCTTGGTTCAGCTGAAGCTGCCCTAGCAATAGGCGAGGGCGAGGGGCATCGGGTGCTTCGGTCATTGCGTTCAGCAGCAACTGCGCTGCGCCAGATGCATCGCCATTCGCGTTGAGTTCGCGCGCTTGTTCACACAAGTAATGGGCTTTGCGAACAGAAAAGCTGACTTCGCCAGACGCTTCCAATTGGGTGGCCACTTCGCGGGCTTGAGGCCATTCACGCGAACGTTCGTAAATGGCCAAGCGTGCCAATCTGGCTTGGCCTTCAAAGCTGGTGCCTTCTAATTTGCGCAGGGCGTCTTCGGCGCGGTCTAACAAGCCTGCTTTGACAAAGTCTTTGGCCAATGCGTTTTGTGCGCGCTGACGGTCTGCAGCACTCAGGTCGCCTCGTGACAGCAAGTGCTCGTGCACCCGAACGGCGCGCTCGTATTCGCCGCGGCGGCGAAACAAGTTGCCTAAGGCAAAGTGCAACTCGGAGGTGTCGGGATCGTTTTGGACGGCCTCGATGAAAGCGTCAATGGCCTTGTCTTGTTGCTCGTTGAGCAAGAAGTTCAGACCTTTGAAATAGGCGCGGGGTGCTTGACGGTTGTCAATGCGCAGCTGACGCAAGTCAAGTCGAGAAGCCAACCAGCCCAGGCCGAAGGCTGCAGGCAGGCCAATCAAAATCCAAATGAGGTCAAGTTCCATGCGGTACTTCCGGTTGGGCTTCTGCGTTGCTGGATGCCGGTGCTTGAACGGCCTTGGCAGCTTGGCGTTGGCGCCACCAGCGAGGGACCATGCCCAGCACGCCCACCACCATGCCCAAAGCGAAAGCAATCAAAACAATCAACACCATGGGAGAGCGCCATTGCGTGCCAAAAAAGAAATACACCTTGGCTTCGTGCTGATTGTTCAGCGCGAAGGCAAACAAAGTAAAAAAGACGGCCGCATTCAGTGTCCACTGAAGCAGCTTGAGAAATTGTTTCATGAATGGCCTCAGGCAGCCCTGTCATTCTAAAGCGATGCTGCACCCAGAAACAAAAAAGGCCCTTGGATGGGCCGATTTATTCAGAGCGGGCTGCGGGCTTATTCAGCCTTGCCATGCAGGATGTCGAGAGACTTTTTATCAACGGCTTCGCGCAGTGCCTTGCCAGGTTTGAAATGCGGTACGCGTTTTTCTGGAATTTGCACGCTTTCACCAGAACGTGGGTTGCGGCCAACACGGGGTGGGCGGCGGTTGATGGTGAAACTGCCAAAACCACGGATCTCAATGCGATGGCCCTTGACCAAGGCTTCGCTCATGGCGTCCAAGACCGTTTTGACGGCGAATTCGGCGTCACGGTGCGTCAGCTGCTCGAAACGGGCGGCCAATGCTTCAACGAGGTCGGAACGGGTCATGTCAGAGAAAGTGAGTTGGGTTGACGCATAGAAAAAGCCTCCGCCCAACCCCCGAAGGGGCCAGGCCAGAGGCTTTGTTCTTCAGCAGATCATTAAGCTGCGTCGTTGTTGTCCAACTTGGCACGCAACAAAGCGCCCAAGCTGGTGGTACCAGCGTTTTCGCGTGAAGACTGCTGGCTCAATGTGGCCATGGCTTCATTTTGGTCAGCAGCATCTTTGGCCTTGATAGACAACTGGATGTTACGTGTCTTGCGATCGACGTTGACGACCACGGCAGTGACTTCGTCGCCTTCTTTCAACAAGCTGCGAGCGTCTTCCACGCGATCGCGTGAAATTTCGCTAGCGCGCAAGTAACCAATGATGTCTTCGCCCAAGTCGATTTCAGCGCCACGAGCGTCAACAGTTTTGACTTTACCAGTCACTGTTTGGCCCTTGTCGTTCACTGTCACGAATGTGGTGAATGGGTCGCCGTCGAGTTGCTTGATGCCCAAGCTGATGCGCTCGCGCTCAACGTCGACTGCCAACACGATGGCTTCAACGTCTTGACCCTTCTTGTAGTTGCGAACTGCGGCTTCGCCGGTTTCGTTCCATGACAAGTCGGACAAGTGAACCAAACCGTCGATGCCAGCGGCCAAGCCAACGAACACACCGAAATCGGTGATGGACTTGATTGGGCCTTTGACGCGGTCGCCACGCTTGGTGTTTTGAGCGAACTCTTGCCATGGGTTAGCACGGCACTGTTTCATGCCCAAGCTGATGCGGCGCTTGTCTTCGTCGATTTCCAAAACCATGACTTCGACTTCGTCGCCCAATGACACGATCTTGGAAGGTGCCACGTTCTTGTTGGTCCAGTCCATTTCAGAGACGTGCACCAAGCCTTCGATGCCTGGCTCGAGTTCCACAAACGCGCCGTAGTCGGCGATGTTGGTGATCTTGCCGAACATGCGGGTGCTTTGTGGGTAGCGGCGGTTGACGCCCATCCAAGGATCGTCGCCCATTTGCTTGAGGCCCAAGGACACGCGGTTTTTCTCGGTGTCGAACTTGAGGATCTTGGCGGTAATTTCTTGACCGGCTTGCACCACTTCGGAAGGGTGACGAACACGGCGCCATGCCATGTCGGTGATGTGCAGCAAACCATCGATGCCGCCCAAGTCAACGAAAGCACCGTATTCGGTGATGTTCTTGACCACACCGTGAACGACGGAACCTTCGCGGAGGTTTTCCATCAGTTTGGCGCGCTCTTCGCCCATCGAAGCTTCAACCACAGCACGGCGTGACAACACGACGTTGTTGCGCTTGCGGTCCAACTTGATGACCTTGAATTCCATGGTCTTGTTTTCGTACGGTGACAGGTCTTTGGTAGGACGTGTGTCGACCAATGAACCTGGCAAGAAAGCACGAATGCCGTTGACCAAAACTGTGAGGCCGCCTTTGACTTTGCCGCTGGTGGTACCAGTGACGAATTCGCCGGATTCCAAAGCTTTTTCCAATGACAACCATGATGCCAAACGCTTGGCAGTGTCACGGCTCAAAATGGTGTCGCCGTAGCCGTTCTCGATAGAGCCGATGGCCACAGACACGAAGTCGCCCACTTGGACTTCGATTTCGCCCAGATCTGATTTGAATTCTTCCAGGGGTACGTAGGCTTCAGATTTGAGGCCGGCGTTCACAACCACGAAGTTGTGTTCGATGCGAACAACTTCAGCGGTGATCACTTCGCCTGGGCGCATTTCCGTGCGCTTCAGTGATTCTTCAAATAGGGCTGCAAAAGATTCTGACATTCAAGTTCCTAATCCGCAAAAAGGTCTGACGACTGCGATATTGCGTCGTTACCAAGGCTAGATGCGGCGGTTGTTTGCGTTTTCACGCGGGTTAAGTTGATGAACCACAAAACAAATGCGCAAGCAGCGCGGAGGGTGTTTTGTGGGCCTCTGTTCAAGGCCTGCCTGTTTTAAACAAGAAATTTAAACAGGAAAGCCTTGTTTGCTTTGCCACCAGTCAAGGACCTGACGCACCGATTGGTCGATGCTCAAATCTGAGTTGTCTAGCAGCATTGCATCTTGTGCGGGTTTTAAGGGGGCCACGCTACGAGAACTGTCTCGTGCATCGCGCGCCTCTAGATCCGCCCTAAGATCGGCGATTTTAGCCTGAAAACCTTTAGAAATCAATTGCTTATAGCGGCGATCGGCTCTTTTTGCGGCGCTGGCGGTCAAAAACACCTTCAAAGGCGCGCCAGGAAAGATCACTGTGCCCATGTCGCGGCCGTCAGCCAAGAGGCCGGGCAGGCGCTGGAAGCTGTGCTGAAGAGCCACCAAGGCTACCCGAACGGCGGGCAAAGTGGACACTTTGGAGGCGTTCATGCCGCCTTCTTCGCTGCGGATGGCGTCGGTCACATCTTGCTCATTGAGCAAGACTTTGTCGCCTTCAAAACGGACTGGCAACTTTTCGGCGAGGGCGGCGATGGCCAATTCGTTACTTGTTTCAAGGCTCAGGCCAGCCTGTAATGCGGCATAAGCTGTGACCCGATACAAGGCGCCAGAGTCAAGGTAGTGATAGCCCAACCGTTGGGCCACCAGGCTAGACAAAGTGCCTTTGCCTGAAGCGGTTGGGCCGTCGATGCAAATCACTGGAATGCGGTCCGAAGGTGTTTGCGTCAAAGAGAACAAGGCTTCGAAATAGTCTGGGAATGTTTTGGCCACGCACTTGGGATCTTCAATGCGCACGGCTTGCTGGTCAACGTTAAAGGCCGCCAAAGAGAAACACATGGCCACACGGTGATCGTCGTAAGTGTGAATGCTGGCGGCTTTCCACTGCCCTGTTGGCAAAGGGTGAATGCGCAACCAGTCGGGACCTTCTTCCACTTGCGCACCCAGCTTGCGTGCTTCTTTGGCCATGGCCGCAATGCGATCGGTTTCCTTCACACGCCAGCTGGCAATGTTGCGAAGGGTGGTGGGGCCATCGGCGTAAAGCGCCATCACGGCCAAGGTCATGGCGGCATCTGGGATGTGGTTGCAGTCCAAGTCGATGGCTTTGAGGGGCCAAGCACCCCGTTTGATCTCTAGCCAGTTGGGGCCACTTTCAATGCGAGCACCCATTTGGGCTGCGGCATCCATGAAGCGAATGTCGCCTTGAATGGACGATGCGCCTAGGCCTTGAATGCGAACCGCTTTGTCTGTGGCGGCCAATGCACCCAAGGCAATGAAATAACTGGCCGATGAGGCATCGGCTTCGACGTGAATTTCGCCCGGCGAGGTGTAGTGGCTTCCCGCGGGAATGGTGAAACGTTGCCAACCATCGCGCTTCACATCAATGCCGTAGCGCGCCAACAAGTTCAAGGTGATTTCAATGTAGGGCTTGGAAATCAGCTCGCCCACCACTTCAATCACGATGTCTTTTTGGGCAGCCAAAGGCAGCGACATCAAGAGAGCCGTGAGAAATTGGCTTGACACATCGCCGCGCACTTGAATGGGCTTGTCGAGTTGAAGTTGGGGTGTGCGTACGCGCAAAGGCGGATAGCCTTCGTTGCCCAAATAATCAATGTGACAACCCAAGAGGCGCAGTGCATCGACCAAATCGCCAATGGGCCGCTCGTGCATGCGCGGCACACCTTTGAGTGTGAAGTCCCCGCCCATCACAGCCAAAGCAGCAGTGAGAGGGCGCATGGCGGTACCCGCGTTGCCCATGAAAAATTCAATGGCTTCAGTGGGCTTCTTCAAGCCAGCGGATTGGCCGTTGGAAGTGCTTTGTCCTAAGCCGGTGATGCAAACGCTGTGGGTACCCGCCTTTGGCTCAACGCCGCAACCCAGTTGACGCAATGCGGCCAACATGACACGCGTGTCATCTGAGTCCAACAGATCGTGTACCCAAGTGCTGCCTGCGCACAAGGCAGACAACAACAACACGCGATTGGAAATACTTTTGGAGCCTGGCAAGGTGACAGTGCCACCAGCTTGTTGCAAAGAGGGAAGGTCGAGAAACGCAGTTGCAAACATGTTGGCGTGTTTATTCTTCTGATGGCTGGGTAGCGCCCATGCGCCAATTGAATCGCAGGTCACTGGCTTGACGAATCATCTCTTCAAGCGCTTGAGGGTCGTTGGCTTGAATGGCTTGTTCAAAGTCATTCAATGCGTCTTTGAAATGGCGAATCTGAAGCAAGACTTGCTCGCGATTGGTGCTCAAGATGTCACGCCAAACGACGGGATCGCTGGCAGCAATGCGCGAGAAATCTCTGAAACCAGGGCCACCCAGCGCAATCAAGTCGGGGCCATTGTGTTGTTGAAAAATGCCACGAATGATGGCGTAAGACAAAACGTGCGGCAAATGGCTCACTGCGGCAAAGGCCGCATCGTGCGCTGCAGGCGTGAGTTCAGTGATGTAGCTGCCCAAGCTCTTCCAAATTTGTTTGGCCAATTGAACTTGCATGGAACCCGAACTGGGCATGGGCGTGACGATGAGCGCGCGATCTTGGTACAAATCGGCATCTGAATGTTCAACGCCTGCCACCTCTTTGCCAGCGATAGGGTGGACTGGCACGAAGCACGGGAGTTTGTCTCCTAGTGTTGCAAGGGCTGCAGCCACGATGTCTGATTTGGTGGAGCCCACGTCCATCAGCAGGGCATTTGAACTCAAGGCAGGGGCGATGGCTTTGAAGCAGGCTTCTGTGGCCTTGACGGGCACCGCCAATAAAACCAAATCTGCATCCGTCACCGCTTCGGCCATGCTGTCGACGGCCAAGTCAATCACGCCCAGGCTAAGTGCTTTTTGGCGCGATGACGCGGAGGCGCTATAGCCCACAATGTGGGGTGCCCAGCCTGCTCTTCGAGCGGCCAAGGCAAACGAGCCGCCCATCAGACCGCAGCCAATGAGAGCGACTTTGCTGAATTTCATTCGGGAATAGGGTAGGAGCCCAGCACCTTGTAGAAGGCGCACAAACCTTGCAGTTCTTGCAGGGCTGCCGCAACGTGCGGTTGCGAAATGTGGCCTTGAATGTCGATGTAGAAATAGTATTCCCACTGACCTGATTTGGCTGGACGAGATTCAAAGCGGGTCATCGACACACCGTTGTTCTTCAAAGGCATGAGCAGGTCATGCACGGCACCTGGTTTGTTAGGTACCGACACGACCAAGCTGGTGCAGTCCTTGCCAGAAGCAGGGGGTGTGGCCAAGGTTTGCGGCAAACAAATGACTGCGAAGCGCGTGCGATTGGTGGCTTCATCTTGAATGGCATGGGCCACGATGTGCAAACCAAATTGAGAGGCAGCACGCTCGCTGGCCAGTGCGGCCCAAGTGGGGTTTTCTGCCGCTAAACGCGCGCCTTCGGCGTTGCTAGAAACTGCGCGGCGCTCGACATGCGGTAAGTGTTGTGTGAGCCAAGTCTGACATTGGGCCAAGGCCTGAGGATGCGCCAACACCACTTCAATGTCTTTCAGGTTGTCGGTTTGACGCAGTAAATTGTGACGCACCAACAAGCTAACTTCACCAATCACATGAACGGGTGAGCGCAAGAACAAATCGAGCGATCTGGCCACCACACCTTCAGTGGAATTTTCCATGCCCACCACGCCAAACTGTGCGGTGCCAGCGGCTGTGGCGTGGAACACTTCGTCGAAGTTGTTGCAATAAATGAGGTTGGCGGCGCTGCCAAAAAATTCAACGGCAGCTTGTTCGCAAAAAGTTCCTTGGGGGCCTAGTACCGCAACACGTTGAGGCGCCTCAAGTGCCAAACAGGCGGACATGATTTCTCGCCAAATGGACGCGACGTGCGCATTGAGCAAAGGGCCTTGGTTGGCCTTCTCAATTTTGGCAATGACTTGGGCAACGCGGTCAGGCCGGAAAAATGGCGAGCCTTCTGCGCGTTTGATTTCGCCAACTTTTTCGGCAACTTTGGCGCGTTGGTTCAAGAGGCTCAACAACTGTTGATCCAGCGAATCAATTTGAATTCGCAATTCGCCCAATGCATCAGATTGAATAGGTTGCGTCATGGTGAATCAGTGTTGTGTGGAAGATTGCCCAGGGCAAGTTCAAGCTTGCGTGGCTTCAAAATCTTTGAGGTAGGCCACCAAGGCTTCAACGCCTTCAATCGGCATGGCGTTGTAAATGCTGGCGCGCATACCGCCTACCGATTTGTGACCTTTGAGTTGTAGCAAACCACGGGATTTGGCGCCTGCTAGAAAAGCATCGTTGCGAGACTCGTCGCGCAAGTAGAAGGGGATGTTCATGCGGGAGCGGCATGACTTGTCAACCCGGTTTTCGTAAAGCTGGGATTGATCAAGGTAGTCGTAGAGCAACTTGGCCTTGGCGATGTTACGCTGTTCCATAGCGGCCACACCCGTCATGCCATTTTCTGTTTGTGCTTTCAACCATTTGAAAACCAGACCGGCAATGTAGATGGAATAGGTGGGAGGCGTGTTGTACATGGAGCCGTTGTCGGCCACCATTTTGTAATTGAACGCACTGGGGCAATGCTTCATGGCTTTGCCCAAAAGATCTTCACGAACTACCACCAAGGTAAGACCTGCAGGGCCTAGATTCTTTTGGGCACCGCCAAACGCCAAGCCGACTTTGGACCAGTCGATGCTGCGTGAGGCTACATGCGAAGAAAAATCAATCACCAAGGGGGCGTTGCTGCCCCAGGCTTTCAGGTCGGGTAGGGAATGGTATTCAACGCCGTCGATGGTTTCATTGGTGCAAACATGCACATAGCTGGCGTTCGTACTCAGTTGCCATTCATCAGGTGTGGGGATGGTGGTGAATTTTGAGCCTTGCGCGCTGGCCGCTAAATGAGGCGTACAAAATTGCGCAGCCTCCTTGAATGACTTTTGGCTCCAACTGCCGGTGACCACAAAATCGACCGTGCCTTCTTGCGACAAGTTCAAAGGCACGATGGCATTTTCTGCAATGCCGCCACCTTGCATGAACAAGATTTTGAAGTTGGCGGGCACTGCCAACAACTCACGAAGATCGGCTTCTGCTTCTTCGTAAATGGACATGAACTCTTTGCCGCGATGGCTCATTTCCATCACGCCCATGCCACTGCCATGCCAGTCCAGCATTTCGCTGGCGGCTTGAATCAAGACGGCATCGGGAATGGCAGCAGGGCCGGCAGAAAAGTTGTAAGGCCTCGTCATTCGGCGGCGCTGCCTTCAGCGGTTTCGCCAGCGTCGCCTTCAGCATCTTGAGCTTCACTGTCATCGTGCGCGTTGGCGTCGTTTTCAACGATGCGTTGCAAGCCAGACAATTTGGCGCCGTCGTCCAGGCCAATCAGTGTGACGCCTTGGGTTGCGCGTCCCATTTCACGAATTTCGGAAACGCGCGTGCGAACCAGCACGCCAGTGTCGGTGATCAGCATGATCTCGTCTTCGGCGCGAACCAAAGTGGCTGCCACCACCTTGCCGTTGCGCTCAGATTGTTGGATGGCAATCATGCCTTTGGTGCCACGGCCGTGGCGTGTGTATTCCACAATGGAGGTGCGCTTGCCGAAACCGTTTTCGGTGGCGGTCAGCACACTTTGCTGCTCGTCTTCGGCCACCAGCATGGCAATCACGCTTTGTGTTTCGTCGAGCATCATGCCGCGCACGCCACGTGCATTGCGACCCATGGGGCGCACATCGTTTTCATCAAAGCGCACGGCTTTGCCGCCATCGCTGAAAAGCATCACGTCGTGCTTGCCGTCCGTTAAAGCGGCGCCAATCAAGAAGTCGCCTTCGTCCAAGTCAACGGCAATGATGCCGGCCTTGCGAGGGTTGCTGAATTCATCTAAAGATGTTTTCTTCACAGTGCCCATGGAGGTGCCCATGAACACGTAATGATCGGCAGGGAAGCTGCGCATGTCGCCTGTCAAAGGCAAGACCACATTGATCTTTTCGCCTTCTTGCAAGGGGAACATGTTGACGATGGGTCGGCCGCGTGAACCGCGTGAACCCGCAGGTACTTCCCACACTTTGAGCCAGTACAAACGGCCACGGTTGGAGAAGCACAAGATGTAATCGTGCGTGTTGGCAATGAAGAGCTGATCGATCCAATCGTCTTCTTTGGTGGCCGTGGCTTGCTTGCCGCGACCGCCGCGTTTTTGGGCGCGGTATTCAGACAAAGGTTGGCTCTTGATGTAACCGCTGTGAGACAGGGTGACCACCATGTCGGTCGGCGTGATCAAGTCTTCAGTTGCCAAATCTTGGGCGTTGTTTTCAATGAAGCTGCGGCGTGCACCGACTTTGGTTTGACCAAATTCTTGGCGCAACTCACCCAGCTCTTCACCGATGATGACGGAGACGCGTTCTGGTTTGGCCAAGATGTCGAGCAAGTCTTCAATCTCAGACATCACTTCTTTGTACTCAACCACAATCTTGTCTTGTTCCAGACCGGTCAAGCGTTGCAAACGCATCTGCAAAATTTCTTGGGCTTGCGTGTCGCTGAGGCGGTACAAGCCGTCGTTGCCCATGCCGAAGTCTTTTTCCAAACCATCGGGACGGTAGTCGTCTGCATTGACAGCACCACCATCGGCGCGAGTGCGTGTGAGCATTTCGCGGACCAGCTTGCTGTCCCAACGGCGGGTCATCAACTCGGCTTTGGCTACAGGCGGTGTGGGCGCATTGCGAATGATGGCAATGAACTCGTCGATGTTGGCCAGTGCAACGGCCAAACCTTCCAATACGTGACCACGCTCGCGCGCTTTGCGCAACGTAAACACCGTGCGACGTGTGACCACTTCACGGCGGTGTTGCAAGAACACGCTGATGAGGTCTTTCAAGTTGCACAACTTGGGCTGGCCATCAATGAGGGCCACCATGTTGATACCAAAGGTGTCTTGGAGTTGCGTCTGTTTGTACAGATTGTTCAACACCACTTCAGGCACTTCACCGCGCTTGAGTTCAATGACCAGGCGCATGCCTGATTTGTCGGACTCATCTTGAATGTGGCTGATGCCTTCGATCTTTTTCTCGTGAACCAATTCGGCCATGCGTTCTTGCAAGGTCTTCTTGTTCACTTGGTAGGGCAGCTCGTCCACCACGATGCACTGGCGCTGGCCTTTGTCGATGTCTTCAAAGTGGCACTTGGCGCGCATCACCACACGGCCGCGGCCTGTGCGGTAGCCTTCTTTCACGCCACTGATGCCGTAAATGATGCCGGCCGTAGGGAAGTCGGGGGCGGGAATGATTTCCATCAACTCGTCGATGGTGGCTTCGGGGTTGCGCAGCAAATGCAAGCAAGCGTCAACCACTTCGTTCAAATTGTGGGGTGGAATGTTGGTCGCCATGCCGACCGCAATACCGCCAGAGCCATTCACCAGCAGGTTAGGAATACGGCTGGGCAAGACCAAAGGTTCTTTTTCAGAGCCGTCGTAGTTGGGTCCAAAGTCGACGGTTTCTTTGTCGATGTCGGCCAACATTTCATGGGCAATTTTGGCCAAGCGAATTTCGGTGTATCGCATGGCCGCGGCGTTGTCGCCGTCCACCGAACCGAAGTTGCCTTGGCCGTCGACCAGCATGTGGCGCATGGAGAAATCTTGCGCCATGCGAACGATGGTGTCATAGACAGATTGGTCGCCGTGAGGGTGGTATTTACCAATCACGTCACCCACGATACGTGCAGATTTTTTGTAAGCGCGATTCCAGTCGTTGTTCAACTCGTGCATGGCAAACAACACACGGCGATGCACTGGCTTGAGGCCATCTCGTGCATCAGGCAGGGCGCGTCCCACAATCACGCTCATGGCGTAGTCGAGGTAGCTGCGGCGCATTTCCTCTTCTAGACTGATGGGAAGGGTTTCTTTGGCAAACTGGGTCATGAGGGGTCAGGCGCGCTGGGTGAAAGACTGCCATTTTAGGTCCAAAGAGTGTCGTTGATTTGCAACACATTGCTCAGATTGATAAGATCGCTTGCAAGGGCTTTTCACCAAATTGGGGAATTGCCTCAGAGCTATGGCACAATCATTTCAACGTTTTGAGTGATGGTCATTCAAAACGTCTCTTTTCTCGCAGGATGTCTGCGGTATTAATCCCATGAGGAGAACCATGAAAAAATTCAACAAAGTGGCAATGGTGTTGGCTTCAGCTGCCTTGGCAAGCGTTGCAAGTGCACAATCCGTAGACAACTGGCGCAACGGCACAGGCGAAATGGCCTGGAAAAACGGCACAGCTGAATACTGCTGGCGCGATGCCAACTGGACACCCGCTACAGCTGCTGCTGGTTGCGATGGCGCTATTGCTGCCCCTAAAGCTGCTGCCCCCGCACCAGCCGCTGCCCCCGCACCAGCCCCCAAAGCTGCTGCACCAGCCGCTCCAGCACCCGCACCAGCTGCCGCCACCAAAGTGACTTACGCTGCTGACACCTTCTTTGACTTTGACAAATCAGTCTTGAAAGCTGACGGCAAAGCCAAATTGGATGACTTGGCTGGCAAAGTTAAAGCGATCAACCTGGAAGTGATCATTGCTGTGGGTCACACTGACTCCGTCGGTTCTGATGCTTACAACCAAAAGTTGTCTGTGAAGCGTGCTGACGCTGTCAAGGCTTACTTGGTGACCAAGGGCATCGAGAAAAACCGCGTTTACACAGAAGGCAAGGGCGAAAAGCAACCCGTTGCTGACAACAAGACAGATGCTGGCCGTTCTAAAAACCGCCGCGTGGAAATCGAAGTTGTGGGTACACGCCCTAACAAGTAATCAACATTCGGGTTGATGCAAGTCAACCCTATGTTTGAACACCAAAAAGCCTCCTTCGGGAGGCTTTTTTACTTTCGGAGACAATGCTGTCTATGAGCACACCCCATTCTTCCAAATTTTCTAGCGCCAATGTAGATCCTGCAGAGCTGGCCAAATTCTCTGAACTGGCCCATCGTTGGTGGGACACAGAAAGCGAATTCCGCCCGCTGCATCAAATCAACCCTTTGCGTTTGAATTGGATTCAAAGTTTGGCGCCATTGGCTGGCAAAAAAGTGGTCGACATCGGTTGTGGTGGCGGCATTTTGTCTGACGCCATGGCCAGACAAGGTGCACAAGTACTGGGTGCCGATTTGGCGGTGAAGTCTTTGAAAGTGGCGCAGTTGCACGCGTTGGAGGCTGGCACGCAAGGCGTGCAGTACAGAGAAATAAGCGCGGAAGACTTGGCACTCGAACAAGCTGGTCAATTTGATGTGGTCACCTGCATGGAAATGTTGGAGCATGTGCCCGATCCTGCTGCGGTCGTTCAGGCTTGCGCCAAATTGGTCAAGCCGGGTGGCTGGGTGTTCTTTTCAACTTTGAACCGCAACCCCAAGTCATTTTTGTTTGCGGTGGTCGGGGCTGAGTATGTGCTCAATCTGTTGCCCAAAGGCACGCACGAATATGCCCGCATGATCAAGCCCAGTGAACTGGCCGATTGGGTTCGCGCCTTTGGCCTCGATGTGATGCAAATGAAGGGCATGGGTTACAACCCTTTCACCAAGGTCTATGCCATGGGCAATGACACCGACGTGAACTATTTGATGGCCACGCAAAAGCCATTCGATCCAGCCTGAGATCATTCATGATGAAATTTGAAAATGTTCAGGCGGTGTTGTTTGATTTAGACGGCACCCTCATCGACAGTGCGCCTGATTTAGGCGCGGCCGTTGACAAGATGCGTGTTGACCGCGGCATGTCTTCTTTGCCTTTGTCGCATTACCGTCCCATGGCCGGTGCAGGCGCTCGCGGCATGATTGGCTTGGCCTTTGGCTTCACACCCGATCATCCTGATTACGAGGCCATGAAAGAAGAGTTTTTCCAAAACTACGAAGCGTGCATGACCCAGCGCACCTTTGCTTTTGAGGGTGTGGCACACTTGATCGAGGCCTTGGTGGCGCGACAATTGCCGTGGGGCGTGGTCACCAACAAGTCAAAGCGATTTACGGAGCCGCTGACGCAAGGCATGCCCTTGTTTGCAAGCGCCTCGGTGGTGATCAGTGGTGATACCACGCCGCATGCCAAACCGCATCCAGCGCCTTTGTTGGAAGCCGCCAAGCGTTTGAGCATCGATCCTGCGCGCTGTGTGTATGTCGGCGATGATGAGCGCGACATTGTGGCGGGTCATGCCGCAGCCATGAAAACGGTTGCTGCAACCTACGGCTATTTGGGCAGTCAATCGGACATTGCGTCATGGAAAGCTCATGCACAAATTCATGCGCCCCAGCACTTGCTGGACTTGCTGTCTGTTTGAGTGACTGGCTTTGCACAGCTTGATGTGTGGCGCGACTTGACATGACGATGTCTCAAATTCAAGCCATCCGCGAGCGGGTGCGTCGCTTGGGTGCAAGGCCTGCACACGAGCTGCGTATCTTGCGATTGTGGGCGCAAGCCAAACCGCAAAACAGTGGCCGACGTCCCTTAGAGAGTTTCATGCCGACGGCTTTGCGCGAGGACTTGGCGCAACTGACGGACGACTTGAACGGCTTGTTGCGTTTGCAATCTGCGCATCCTGCCGAAGATGGCTCGGTTCGGTGGCTGTTGGCTTTGCAAGACGGACAAACCTTGGAAACCGTTGGTTTGCCACGCGACGGCTTGTGTGTGTCATCACAAGTTGGGTGTGCCGTGGGTTGTGTGTTTTGCATGACCGGTCGAGATGGTTTGATTCGTCAGGTGGGCAGTGCAGAAATTGTGGCGCAGGTTGCTTTTGCCAGGTTACACCGACCTGTCAAAAAAGTGGTCTTCATGGGCATGGGCGAGCCTGCGCACAATTTGGACAATGTGATGGAAGCCATTGAGGTATTGGGCACTGTGGGCAACATCGCCCACAAGTCTTTGGTGTTTTCAACCGTCGGCGATCCCCGTGTGTTTGAATGCTTGCCAATGGGTTTGGTCAAGCCAGCCTTGGCTGTGTCTTTGCACACCACACGTGCCGATTTGCGCGCGCAATTGTTGCCGCGTGCACCCAAAATGTCGCCCGAAGAATTGGTCGAAGCGGCAGAGGTGTATGCGCGCCAAACCGGTTACCCCATTCAATACCAATGGACATTGCTTGAAGGTGTGAACGACTCTGAAGAAGAGTTGGAGGGCATCGTTCGTTTGCTCAAAGGCAAATACGCCTTGATGAACATGATTCCTTACAACGCCATCGATGACTTGCCCTTCAAGCGGCCTTCGTGGGAGCGGGCTGCAGAAATGGCGCGCACTTTGCACCGCCGCGGCATTTTGACCAAGCTGAGAAATTCAGCCGGTCAAGATGTGGAGGGGGGGTGTGGACAGTTGAGAGCGCGTGAACTTCAATCTGCATTGAATGAGCCACCCGTTATGAACGGGACCTCGCCCATTCACTTCGTCAAAGCAAAGCCAGCAACCGTTTTGTAATGGTCTGAAATTTGACGCAATTCGTCCTGACTGATCAGGTCGTCAATGTGCCGGAAAGGTTTGCCACCACTGAGTTCGTCTGCTTTCATGATGATGAAGTCGGGCGGCACACTCCGATTGGTTTCAACCACTTTGGCCGTGGGTGCCAAGCGCAAGCTTTCATAAGATTTGAGCGCCTCTTGGGGGTCAGCGTGTTGGCTGAGTTGTTCTGCCAAAGTTCTGGCATCAATCAAGGCCTGCGCTGAACCATTGGAGCCGCGTGGGTACATGGGGTGGGCGGCATCGCCCATCAGAGTGACGCGGCCTTGTGTCCAGAACGGCAGGGCGTTTTTGTCCACCATGGGATATTCAAATACTTTGTCGGCCTTCATGATCAACTCGGGGACGTCCAAGAAGTCAAAGTGCCAGTCTTTGTAGATTTCAGCGCAAACCGCTGGATCGCCAGCGCGGTTCCAATCGTTCATGACTGCATTGGGTTTTTGCAACTCGGCCACCCAATTGATGAGTTGATTGCCTTTGCCGTCCACGTTGTCAATGATGGGGTAAATGACCATCTTGCCGGTTTCCACAGTGCCAATGCGCAGGTAACTTTTGCCAGTGAGGATGGGCGGGTGAACGGTGACACCGCGCCAAGTGTTGATGCCCGCAAAGCAAAGCTGATCTTGCGGATGCATTTGTTTGCGGATGACTGAATTGACGCCATCGCAGGCCACAGCAATTTGAGCGGTGTGCGTTTCGGCGGTTTGTGTGTGGGCGTTAGAAAATTCAAGCTGCACGCCATCTTTGTCTTGTGAAAAGCCTGTGCAACGCATGCCTGTGTGAACTTTGTCTTTTCCCAAGCGCTTGACTGCGGCCTCGAACAAAATGCGATGCAATTTGCCGCGGTGAATGCCAATTTCTGGCAAGGTGTAACCGGCATGGCGGCCGCGTGGCTCTTTGTAAACGTACTGGCCATGCTGTGTGTAGAACACACTTTCGAGATTTTCAATGCCGGCTGCTTCAAGTTCAGCTTGCACTCCAAGCGCTGACAGTTCACGCATGGCGTGGGGGAGCAGGGTAATGCCAACACCAATTTCTTTGACGTCCATCACACTTTCAAAGACATCGCAGTCAATGCCTCTTTGATGCAAGCCCAAGGCAAAACTCAGGCCGGCAATCCCACCGCCCACAATTGCGATGTTCATGCTCATTCCCCTTTGATGTTTTGGGCCTTGATCAGATCGGCCCAGCGCGTTGCGTCTTTTTCAACCAGCTTGCCAAACTCTTCGGGGGTGCTGTTGGCGGGGTCCATCCCTTGAGGCTGAAAAGCCTTTTGAATTTCTTCGCTGGCCAAGATGGTTTTGATCTCTTTGTTCAGGGCTTGGACAATGTCGTTGGGTGTATTTTTGGGCGCAAAGATGCCGTACCACATGTCCACATTCACCTTGCCTGTTTTGGCTTCAGCCAGTGTCGGCACGTTGGGCAGGAGGGGGTGACGTTGATCGCTGCCAATGCCCAAAGCCACCAGTTTGCCGGCCTTGATTTGAGGCAAGGCCACATGGATCGGCAAGAACATGGCATCCACTTGGCCGCCCAACAAATCAGAAACAGCAGGCGCAGTGCCGCGGTAGGGGATGTGCGTTAGAAACACTTGGGCTGTGTTCTTGAACAATTCCATCGACAAGTGATGCGGTGTGCCCACACCAGGGGAAGCGTAATTGATGCGACCAGGATTGGCCTTGGCAGCAGCCACCAATTCAGCAGCTGTTTTGAAATTAGACTTGGGATGGGTGACCAACAAAAGTTGCCCCCAGCTCGTCAAGATGACAGGCGCAAGGTCTTTCACAGGGTCAAAACTGAGGCCTGCATAAAGGCTGCGGTTCATTACCAAAGTGTTGACGCTGACCAGCAGCGTTTGACCATCGGGTGCGGCGCGCACAACCGACTCTGTGCCAATGTTGCCTGAGGCGCCTACTTTGTTTTCGACCACCACCGGTCTGCCCAAGCGCTGCGCAAGTCGAGGACCCACTGTGCGCGCAATGAGGTCAATGCCTGTACCCGGTGTGAAGGGCACAATCAATTTGATGGGCGCTTGCGTTTGGGTCAATGCGGCAGGCGGTGTGCTTTGCGCCAAAGCGGGTGTGGCGGCCAAGGCGCCGGCGAGCAAAGAAAAAATCAGTTGGCTAGAGAATGTTCGACGTTTCATGTTTTGATTATTTCACTTTCGGAAAAATTCCGCTCGACAGGGCTGTGCCAAAAACGACCACCACGCCCAGCAAGACCATGCTCAGCGTGACTGTTTCGTTCAAAAAAGCCACACCGTAAATCAGGGCAAAGACAGGGATCAAAAAAGTCACCGTCAAGGCTTTGGCCGGCCCAGCCCGGTTCACCAATCTGAAGTAGAGGATGTAGGCAATGCCAGTGCAAGCCACGCCAAGTACCATCAGGGCACCCCAAGCTTTGAGGCTTGGCATCACGGAGGGCATGGCCCAAAAGGCTGGCAAGGTCAGTGCCAGGGTGGCGCCCAATTGACTGCCGCTGGCTGAAACCAAGGGCGGCAGATTGGGCAAAAACTTTTTAGTAAAACTGCCCGAGATGGCATAGCAAATGGTGGCCAACAAGCAAGCGGCGATGGCCGTGTATTGCCCCCAGGCACTTGCATCTGGGTTGGCGGCGCTGTGGTCGGTGGTTTGGTTGTTGGCCAAGACAGAGACACCTACAAAACCAATGATCAAACCTGCAATGCGCCAACGGTTCAGCCGGTCGCCAAGCCAGAGCCATGCAACCAAAGCAGCAAACAAGGGGACTGCTGCATTCAAGATGGCGGAAAGGCCAGTTGAGATGTGCATCACCGCGTAAGCAAACAAGGCAAAAGGCAGTGCTGAATTGAAGGCACCTAAGCCAAGCACCAGTTTCCAGTGTTGTTTAAAAACAGGCCAGTGACCCTGTTGCAGCATGAACGGGCTCAAGAACAAAGTGGCCACAAAGACGCGCGTCCATGCCGTTGCCAAGGGGCCGAACTCGGAGGCACCCATCCGCATGAACAAAAACGAAGAGCCCCACAAAGCAGCCAGCAAAAGGTAATCAACTCGCCAATCTTGCGAGTTGTCTTGAAGTGTTGTCATTATTTGGCGACCGACGAAGGCCTTAACGCGTTTTCAAGTTGCAGCAGCGCTTGCTTGCGCCAAAGACCGCCCGCGTAGCCGGTGAGTTGCCCTTGGCCACCCAGCACCCGGTGGCATGGGATCAAAATGCTGATGGGATTGCGACCAATGGCTGTGCCCACTGCTCTGACGGCGCTGGGTTTGCCAATGGCTGCGGCTAACTCGCCATAACTGCAAGTGGCGCCATGTGGAATGCTCAGGAGCGCTTGCCAAACAGCTTGTTGAAACGCTGTGCCGCCGCTGAGGTCAAGGGAAAGGCTCTTGAGCCATTGGCGTGCGGCTTGTTGGCGTGGCAATTGAGATTGGCCGTAATCACGCAACAATGCTTCTGCTTTGCGCAGCGTGGCGTTGTGGGGCGATTCTTGCCAAGTGCTGATGTTGGGGTAATGTTTTTGACCCTCAAACCAAGCGCCATTCAGGCCATCCGGACTGGCAGACAAGGTGATCTGCCCCCAAGGGCTTTGGATCTGTTTGAAGCAAGTTTGGCGATGAAATTGCATGCGGCAATCGTATCCGATTTAGGGCGCATCCACCTACAATGGAGTCCTGTTTGCACCTCTTATAGGTTGGTACTTTATGCAAGTGACGGCATCCATTTTCAAGGCGTACGACATTCGCGGAACCTACCCCCGGACCCTGAATGAAGACTTGGCCGAAGGCTTGGGTAAAGCCTTTGGCACTATGGCCTTGAAAGAGGGGCGCAACACCGTGGCAGTGGGCCGAGATGGCCGCTTGAGTGGCCCCACTTTGTCCAGTGCCTTGATGCGCGGCTTGGTGTCGGTGGGCATCCAAGTGATTGACGTGGGCATGACCACCACGCCCCAGCTTTACTTTGCCGCCCACACCCTCTGTGACAGCGGCATTCAAGTCACAGGCAGTCACAACCCCAAAGACGACAACGGTTTCAAAATGGTGTTGGGCGGTCGTGCCATTTATGGCGATGAAATTCAAACACTGCGCCAACTCATCGAGTCCGAGTCTTGGGTGCTGTCCAATGCGGGTAAGGTGCAATCGGCAGACATCATGCCGGCGTACATTCAAAGAATTGTGAGCGGCATTCAACTCAGCCGTCCTATGAAAATTGTGGTCGATTCAGGCAATGGCATTGCCGGCGCAAGTGCCCCCGGCATCTTTCGTGCAATTGGTTGCGAGGTGATTGAACTGTTCAGCGAGGTGGACGGTCATTTCCCCAATCACCACCCTGACCCTAGCAAGCCTGAAAATCTTCAAGACCTGATCGCTACTTTGAAAAGTTCAGGCGCTGAACTGGGCTTGGCCTTTGATGGCGACGGCGATCGCTTGGGCATCGTCACCCAAGATGGCGAAACCATTTACCCCGATCGTCAGATGCAACTGTTTGCCCAAGATGTGCTGAGCCGCATTCCGCAGGGCACCATTTTGTTTGATGTCAAATGCTCGCAGCGTTTGGCGCCCGCCATTCGTGCCGCAGGCGGCACGCCGTTGATGTACAAAACGGGCCACTCTTTGATCAAAGCCAAGATGAAAGAGATTGAAGCTGGCGGCGGCCAAGCACCTTTGGGTGGCGAGATGAGTGGGCATATCTTTTTCAAAGAACGTTGGTATGGTTTTGACGATGGCACTTATGCAGGTTGTCGCTTGCTTGAAATCGTCAGCCGCAGTGCAGACGCCAACGCTGTGCTCAAATCGCTGCCCACCAGTTTCAGCACCCCCGAATTGAATGTGGCTTGCCAAGAGGGGGAGCCGCATCAACTCACTGCGCAATTGCTAGCTGTGGCCTCGCAACACTTCAATGCACCTGCTGAAATCTCAAGCATCGATGGCTTGCGTGTGGATTGGCCCGATGGCTTTGGCCTCATTCGCGCCTCCAACACCACGCCCGTGTTGGTGTTGCGATTTGAAGGCCACACGCAGGTGGCTTTGGACCGCATTGAGCATGCCATGTTGGCCTTGCTTCGCACCGTCAAGCCCGATGCGAAATTGCAGCATTCGGTCCACTGAGCTTGACGGCCGAATCCATTCTGTGAAATCAACTTTGTCCCTTTGGCTCTACAGCACACTGATGCAGTGGGCACAGCCCTTGTTGCGTCAAAAATTAAAGCGCCGCGCCAAGGCAGAAGCTTTGTATGGCCAATTTGTTGAGGAACGATTTGGTCACTACGCGCATGCCACCCAAGGTGAATGGGTGTGGGTTCATGCAGTGTCTTTGGGGGAAACGCGAACCGCCGGTATTTTGATCAAAGGCTTGCGCGAACAATATCCAAGCATGAAATTGCTGTTAACCCACGGTACAGCCACAGGCCGTGAAGAGGGCCAAAAGTTATTGCAGCCAGGCGATGTTCAAGTTTGGCAGCCTTGGGATTCGCTGGACGCTGTGACGCGATTTTTCAAAGCCTTTCAGCCTCGCCTTGGCCTGATCTTGGAAACTGAAGTTTGGCCCAATTGGGTTCGCTTTGCGCAGCAATTCAAGGTGCCTTTGGTGTTGGTCAATGCCCGCATGAGTGAAAAGTCCATGCGGCAAGCCTTGCGTTGGCCCTCGCTCATGAAGCCTGCCTACGCGGGTCTCCAAGCGGTCCTGGCCCAAACCCAAGACGATGCCACGCGGCTCCAAGTTTTAGGTGCCAAGGTGAAAAAAATCACCGGCAATTTAAAGTTTGACGCCACACCCGATGCAGCCCAAGTTGCAAAAGGTCAAGCTTGGCGTTCGCGCATTGCGATGCCCATCATCATGCTGGCCAGTTCACGCGAAGGTGAAGAGCGCTTGTGGTTGGATGCGTGGCAAAGCTTTGTGAAGTCCAACCCGGATGAGCACGTTCAGTGGCTGCTGGTGCCTCGTCATCCTCAGCGCGTGAACGAGGTGGTTCAGTTGATTGAGCAGCAAGGTTTTCAAGTGTCGCGCCGAAGTTCATGGGGGCAAGAAGAGGGCGCTTCGCCGCCCGTCAACGCTGCAGGTTCAACGATTTTCATGGGCGACAGCTTAGGGGAAATGGCGCTGTACTACAGCTTGGCCGATGTGGCCTTGTTGGGCGGCAGTTTTGAGCCCTTGGGAGGGCAAAACCTCATTGAGGCAGCGGCTTGCGGATGTCCTGTGGTGATGGGGCCACACACCTTTAACTTTGCAGAGGCTTCGGAGGCTGCATTGGCGGAGGGGGCTGCGTTGCGTGTGGCCAACATGGCCTTGGCCCTAGAGAGCGCCGTGGCACTGGTGCAAAACAGCGCGCTTTTAGAAAGTCAAGCCGCAAAAGCTTCAAGCTTTTCCAAACAACACGGCGGCGCCACGCAGCGCACAGCGGATGCTGTGCGCGAATGGTTGATCAAGGGTTCAGCAGTGCATTGATGGAAGCCAAATCGGCTTCAGTCAAAGTGCCAGCCGCTTGACGCAGCTTCAACTGACCCAGCAACACGTCGTAGCGCGCTTTGGCCAAATCGCGTTTGGTTTGGAACAACTGGCTTTGGCTGTTCAACACATCAATGTTAATGCGCACACCCACTTGGTAGCCCAACTTGTTGGCATCCAAGGCACTTTGGCTGGAAGCTTCTGCAGCTTGCAGCGCATTGACTTGGCCCAAACCAGACTGCAAACCAAAGAAGGCAGAGCGAGTGGCTTGCGCCACGTTGCGCTCGGCAGCTTCCAAATCGGAACGTGCTTTGTCTTCCAAAGCCACTGTTTCTTTGATGCGATTCTGCGTGGCAAAACCTGCAAACAAAGGCATGTTGAAAGACAAGGTGACGCTGTTGGTGTTGGTGTCAACTTGTGAGGTGTTGATGCCCTTGCCGTTTTTGTAGCGGGTAGGGGTGTAGCCTGCCACCAAATCCAAGGTGGGCTTGTGACCCGCTTCTGCTTTGCTGGTTTCTAATTTGGCAATTTCCAACGCAGCACGGCTTTGAATCACGCTTGGATTTTGTTCGGCAGATTGCTGAACCCATTGCTCCAAACTTTGAGCATCAGGGCCCGATAACTTGGCTTTGCTAGAAAGCGACTTGGGTTCAATGTTGTTCAGGCCAACCAATTGGTTCAGGGCCAAACGCTTGATGCGCAGATCATTGTCGGCTGCAATTTCTTGCGCCAAGACCAAGTCGTAACGCGCTTGCGCTTCACGTGTGTCGGTGATGGTGGAGGTGCCAACTTCAAAGTTGCGCTTGGCCGCTGCCAATTGTTCGGCAACTGCCACTTTTTGTGCTTTGACAAAGTCCAAGCTTTCGCGCGACACCAAGACATCAAAGTAAGCTTGGCTGAGGCGCACCATCAAGTCTTGCTCTGCTGCTTTGAGCTGAACGCTGGCCAATTCCAATTGGCGCATGCCTTGCTGGTAAGTTGCAAAGTTGGCAGGTCGGTAAAGCGGTTGTGAAGCGCTCAAGGTGGCTGCCTTGCTTTGGGATGTGACTGTTTGGGCCGCTGCCAGTAATTCGACTTCTGTTTTGTTGACGTTGGCTGACAGGCCAATTGTGGGCAAAAGCAAGGCTTTGGCTTGATCGCCTTTAGACAGGTTGGCGGTGTACTGAGACTGTGCAGCTTTGTAAGCTGCGTCGTAGCCGCGAGCTGTCTCGTACAAAGACATCAGGCTCTGCGCTTGGGCTGAGCCCGCGAAAGCTGCAGAGATGGCCAACGTGATGGGAAGAAAGCGCATGTTCATGTAAATCTTTCGGGGCTAAAGCCAGAGTGAGATGGAAATTGAAAATCAATAAACGGGAATGCTGGGATCAACTTCACTTGACCAAGCGTGAATGCCGCCACTGATGTTGGTGATTTGGGTAAAGCCTTGGCGTTCAAGAAATGCACCCACTTGCATGCTTCTGCCGCCGTGGTGGCACAAACATGCAATCGGCCGATCCTTGTCCAATTCAGTTAAACGTGCAGGCACAGTTTGCATGGGCATGATCATGACGTCACAGCCCTCTGGCGCAATGCTGGCCAACTGGCACTCCCAAGTTTCGCGAACGTCTAAAACCAACGGTTCACCCAGAGAGGCGGCCTCTTGAAGCCAGTCCTTGAATTTTGAGGGGCTAATTTGTTGCATGTTCAAAAAGAAAAACGATTGTGCTCGGGGAAGCCTTGCAGGCGCGGCGCTACGGTATCCCAAGGCTCTGAGGTTTGCCACTGTTGTTCGCCGGTGCGAGTGATGACGCTGGCGCGCATGACAGGGTCTTCGCCCACCACCGCCAACAAGCGACCGCCAGTTTTCAATTGATTCAGCAAAACTTGTGGCACTTCGGGCACAGAGCCACTTAGAAAGATGACATCAAAGGGGCCGTCGGCTGGCGCGCCTTGGCAACCATCGGTGTTGCGCACCTCCACATTGGTGATGCCAGCTGCTTGCAAATTGGCGCGGGCTTGTTGGGCCAAGTTGCTGTCGATTTCCAAGCTGAGCACGGAGGCAGCTTGGTGCGCTGCCAATGCGGCCATATAGCCAGAGCCTGTGCCAATTTCCAAAACTTTGTCTGTAGGTTGAATGGCGGCATCTTGCAAGAAACGGGCTTCTACGCGTGGGGCCAACATCACTTGACCCTGCGTGCCATGGGCTTGCAACGGGATTTCCATGTCAACAAACGCCAATGCCTTGTTCGCCATTGGCACGAAGTTTTCACGCTTAACGGCCGACAGCAATGACAAGACCTGTCCGTCCAAAACTTCCCAAGGACGAATTTGCTGTTCGATCATGTTGAAGCGGGCGATATCGTTGTTCATTTGTTACTCCAGGGGGTATCTAATTCTAAGCATTTCCATTTTAGCTTCTGGCGGGGCTTAAGACGTGCCTTTTTGCTTGCCGGACCACAGTCGCTTTAAAAATTCACTCAAATCGTCCATGTAGCAGTAAACCACCGGCACCACCACCAAGGTCAACAAGGAGGAGGTGATCACGCCGCCAATGACGGCTTGACCCATGGGGGAGCGTTGTTCCGAGCCCTCGGTGATGGCAAAAGCCAAGGGCATCATGCCGAAAATCATGGCCAAGGTGGTCATCAAAATGGGGCGCAACCTGACACGGGCAGCCATCAACAGGGCTTCAGTGCGATCAAGCCCGGCCACTGGCTGTCCTGTGTCCGAAACCCCACCTTCGCGGGCACGGATGGCAAAGTCGACCAGCAAAATGGCATTTTTGGTCACCAAGCCCATCAGCATCACCACCCCAATGACCGAGAACATGGACAGGGCCGAGCCGAAGGCCATCAGGGCCAAGACCACGCCAATGAGTGTCAGCGGCAAGGAAGTCATCAGTGCCAAAGGCTGCAAGAAGCTCTTGAACTGGCTGGCCAGGATCATGTAAATGAAAATGACCGCCATCAAGAGCGCGGTAGTGGCATATTGGAAAGACTCGTTCATGCTTTTGGTCGAGCCGCCAAATTGATAGCGGTAGCCGGGTGGCCAGGCCACAGAGTCCAAAATTTTGCGAATGTCCGCAGAAATTTCACCCGCCGAACGAAGCGAGGCGTTGGCGTTGATGGCCACCTCGCGCACCATGTCGCGACGGTTGATTTGATTGGAGCCCGTGGTCTCTTGAACTTGTGCAATTTGACCAAGACGAACGATGCGCGTTTGCCCATCCGGTGAGGCCACATTGAATGGCAGGCGCTCTAAATCTTGGGGGCTGTTTCGGAAGTCCGGTGCCAGCCGCACATTCACGTCATAGGTCTGGTCGTCTGGGGCGCGCCAATTGCCAACCGTTTGACCTGCCACCAAAGTTCGCAAACCATTGGCCAAACTTGAAGCGTTCCATCCCAGGTCGGAGGCCGATTCGCGCATCACTTGAATTGCAATGGTGGGTTTGTTGGCTTTGACACTGCTGTCCAAATCAACCAGTCCGGGAATGGCACGGAATCGGTCCATCAGTTTCAATGTGATGCGCTCGAGTTCGCGCTGATCGGGGCCTTGAATTGAAAACTCAATTTGTTTGTTGCCACCCACGCTGTCCAAAATGCCCACGTGTGTCACGGTGATGCCTGCAATCTTGGAAAGCCGCTCGCGCAACAAAATGGAAATGTCTTCGACACTGCGTTGACGCAATTTCCGATCGACCAGACGGATGTAAATGCTGGCGTTGTTTTTGCCCTGCGCGTTGGGGGTGTTCATGCCCGTGAGGGTGTACTGCACTTCTGGAAATTCACGCACGATGGCTTCCACTTGCTTGGCCTTCAAGGCGGTGCTTTCAAGTGAGGTGCCCACTGGCGTTTGAAAGCTCAAGGTGGTTTCGGAGTAATCACCTTTGGGAACAAACTCGGTGCCTAGCAAGGGCACCATCAAGATACTAGCGACGAAAATGCCAACAGCCAAGAGCAAGGTACTGCGCTTGTGTTTCAGCGCCCAGGCCAGCATGTGTTGGTAGCGATCGGCCATGCGGTCGGTTTGCAGTTCAAACCAATGCGTCACACGGCCAATGCTGCGATCGTACCAATTCAAAGTGCCTGCAGGCTTGTCGTGTTGGTGGATGCTGGGGTCGTGCCAGACACTGGAGAGCATGGGGTCCAATGTGAAGCTCACAAACATGGAGATCAAAACGGCAGCCACAATGGTGATGCCAAACTCATGGAAGAACTTGCCGATGATGCCTTCCATGAAGCCAATCGGTAAGAAAACAGCCACGATGGACAAGGTGGTGGCCAGCACAGCCAAGCCAATTTCTTGCGTGCCAATCATGGCGGCGTCGTAGGCATTTTTGCCCATCTGCACGTGCCGCACAATGTTTTCGCGCACCACAATGGCATCGTCAATCAGCAAGCCTACACAAAGCGACAAAGCCATCAAAGTGACCATGTTGATGGTGAAACCAAACATGTTCATGAACCAAAAAGTACCAATCAGCGAGATGGGCAAGGTGAGGCCAGTGATGACGGTGGAGCGCCAAGAATTCAAGAACAAGAACACAATCAGAATGGTGAGCAGTGCGCCTTCAATCAGGGTTCTGCGAACGTTGTCAACCGCCACGCGAATTTGCCGTGAGCCATCGGACACGGGTTCGAGTCGAATGTCGGCAGGCACTTGTTTGCGCAACTCTTTGAGGGAGCCCATGAGGCCATCGACCACCTCAATGGTGTTGGCATCTTGAGCCTTTTGCACTGTGAGCAACAAGGTGCGTTCGCCGTTGTAAAGCGCCATGTTCTCAATTTCTTGCGCGCCGTCTTTCACTTGCGCGACCTGTGACAAGCGCACAGGCGTATTGCCCTTGCGCGCCACAATGATGTTGCCAAAATCTTCAGGCCGTTTCACGCGCGATTGAATTTGAATCACGCGTTCTTGTGTGAAAGAGCGGAGGGCTCCTACGGGCAGGTCTTGGTTTTCGTTGCGAACGGCATTGGCAATTTGATCGGCGCTAACGCCCAGGGCTTCCATGGCGTCGGGGCGCAAATAAATGTTGATTTCACGGCGGCTGCCGCCAATCACATTGACTGCGCCCACACCGCGAATGTTTTCAAGGCGCTTCTTTAAGACTTGTTCGGCATAGTTGGTGAGCTCGACCAAGCTGGTACTTGTGCCGCCGCTGCGCACTTCTGGAATCACCGCAAGTGACCAAATGGCTTTGCTGGTGGGGTCAAAGCGAATGATGCGCGGTTCTTTGACCTCATCACGCAACATGGGGCGAATGGCTGCCACTTTTTCTCGCACATCGTCGGCTGCTTTGCGGCCATCCATATTGAGTTGAAACTCAATCACCACCACCGATTGCGTTTCGTAGCTGCGTGAAGTGAGGGCGCTGATGCCCGCAATGGTGTTGACGCTTTCCTCAATTTTCTTGGTCACTTCGCTCTCGACGATTTCGGGTGAAGCGCCGGGGTACTCAGTGATGACCACCACCACGGGCAAGTCAATGTTGGGAAACTGATCGACTTTCAGGCGTTGGAATGCAAACAGGCCCATCACCACAAAGGCGAGCATGATCATGGTTGCAAAAACCGGATTCTTCAGACTGATCCTGGTGAACCACATGAGAGGGGACCTTTAAAAGCTCAGGGCTTGCTGCTGTTGAGTGTGACCAAGGTGCCATCGCGAACAGTACCCGCACTGGGGGCCAAAACTTGAGTACCTTCATTCAGTTCGCTCAAGGCCATCACGGCTTTTCCTTCTACCTCACCCTTGAGCCCTGTGGCCACTTTCACATGCACCACTTTGCCATTTTGAAGCGTCTGCACATAGGGTTCTGTTTTGTCGTTGCGCACGCTCTCGAGAGGCACTACCACGGCTTGAATCTTTTGCGTTCCCAAACTGCCCTGAACAAAAATGCCATGGCGGAGCAGGGGGTGTGAACTGAGTCCTAAATAGACCAAGACGCTTCGGCTGCCCACTTGCGTGCTGGGGTTGATGCGCAGAACTTTGGCGGTGACCGATTGGTTGCTGTTCTCAATGAACAACTTGGCGGTTTGGCCCACCTTCACATTCAATGCATCGGTCGACGTGAGGCTTGCTTCCAATTCCAATTGTGACAAGTCAACAATTTCAACGATGCGCGCTTCGGGTGAAACACGTTCACCTGGCTGAGCCAAGCGTTGGCTGATCAGGCCACTGAGTGGGGCCCTCAAGATGCAATCGTCCACGGCTTTGGTGGCCACATCCAAAGCCGACATGGCGGCTTGGTAAGTTGCTTTGGCGCCATTCAAATTGGCGATGGAGGTGTCCAAGGCCGTTTTAGAAATGAAACCTTGGCTGACCAAGGCATTGTTGTTGTCGAATTGGCGCTGCGCCACCTCGACCTGGGCGCGAGCGGCTTCAGCTTGCTGCTGTGCTTGTCTTTGCCGCGCAACATATTCAGTGCTGTCAACACGTGCCAGAACTTGACCCGCTGCTACGGCATCGCCTTCGCGAACTTCAAGGGCCTGCAATTCACCAGCCACTCGGGCCTTGACCATGGCACTGCGAGTTGCCTTGAGGGTGCCAGAGATGGGCAGGCCGTGTGTCATGCTGATCTTTTGTGCGATGACAACATCCGTGGGTGCCAGTTCGATGCTGATGGGCCCGTTGGTTTGCGGCGCCTTGGTGTTCACTCGCGTGTTGCCAAACCAACCGCGGAAATAGCCCAAGGATGCGCCCAAGACAATGAGGAGCAGTGCTGCGATCAGCGCACGTTTTGAAAGAAAGTTCATGGTGATGTTCAGACGGAAAGCCCA